>CAYFOA010000295.1:0-8199 GCA_964344575.1 uncultured Rickettsiales bacterium
GAGGACATCTCCATCTCCGCAGAGGTCATACAAGTCATCGGGACAGGCAGGAGCGTGCAGGTGGGCCGGTCTGAGAGCCAGGAATGCGAAAGAAGACCTCCCCCTGTGTGCGCGGCGCGTTCGTCGCTGCGCTGATGTTCACCGCCGGCTGCGCGATGACCGAGGGCCATGTCGTCCCCGAGGCGGCGCCGCTCGGCGCAGACGACGAGATCGCGGACGACGCCGCCGGCGACGACCGCACCACCCCCGGCGCGCCGGCCGACATCGAGCGCCCGACGGCGACGGACGACGGCGACCTCCCCGAGGCCCCGGACTCCGATCTGAACGAGGTGCTGGTGCCCCTGCCGGACTGCGGCGACGGCGAGATCGACACCCCGACGTTGCCCGCGTGCCCCGATCTCGACGAGTGGACCGACGTCTACGACATGGACGATCTGGACGCCTGGCTGGCGGACCCGACGACCTCGGTCTGGATCCGGCGCGACCTCGACTTCGAGGGGGCCGACCTGGTGGTGGAGACGGGCTGTCGGTTCAAGACGCGGGACAGCAGCCACCAGATCAACATCGGCGACATCGACATCGCGGCGTACAGCATCGACCTCCGGAGCCCGCTGCTGGGGTCCGGGACGATCGACCTGTACGCGGTCGAGGAGGTCGTCGCGCAGCTCTGCTCGCATCTGACGGGGACGGACATGACCGTCGAGGCGCAGTGCATCGACCTCCGGAAGGACGTGGAGGTCGCGAGCCTCTGCGCCGAGGGGGACGACGTGCAGGTCCGGCAGGGGTCGACGCTGACGATCGACGGCGGGGAGGTCGGGCTCCACGCGTTCACGGATCTCGACGTGCGCGGCGACGTGGTCGGCGCGGGGGACGTGACGATGCACAGCGACGGCTGGCTCACCCACCGGTCGGCGTCGGTCGTGGACGTGGCCGGCGACCTGGCGCTGTCGGGCTACGAGGTGGACCTCCGCGGCGACTTCGAGGTGGACGGCTGGATCGGCGTCGACGCGACGCTGCTCGACTTCCGCTCGTCGGCCTCGTTCGAGGGCGGCCTCGGCCACGGCTGGGACGTGATCGAGTGGCTCGACTGGCGCGGGAAGCTGGAGTGCGGCGGCGAGGTGGTCATCGAGTCGGAGGAGCTTCTCCTGCGGAGCTCGGGGCGCCTCGTCGACAGCGGCGACGTGTTCGTCTTCGTCAACGGCCTCCTCGACGGGCGGGGGAAGATCCAGGACAACATCGACGTCCAGATCGTGTCCGGCAGCTACGACCTGCGGACGTCGCACGACTTCGGCGGGAACACGTCCTGCACGATCGACGGCGTCGAGGTCGAGGGGAGCAAGCCGGTCGACGGCTGCACGCCGCTGTAGGGGCGCCGGGGCGGCTCAGGGGACGGTCGTCTCGCCCTCGGAGCCGACGCCCCAGCACTCGATCGCGCCGTCGCTCCGGAGCGCGCAGGAGTGCTGGCCGCCGGCGGTGAGCTGCGTGTACGTCCCGGCGGGGGCGTTGAGCATGCCGCCGGAGTTGTTGCCCCAGCACTGGAGCAGGCCGAGGGCGTCGATGGCGCAGGTGTGGGTGTCGCCCGTGTCGACGGCGACGAACGTCCCGCCGGGCGGGGTCAGCATCCCGTAGTCGGACTGGCCCCAGCAGTGGAGCGCCCCTGCGGCGGAGTCGATCCCGCAGGTCTGGCCCCAGTCGGCGTCGATGGCGTCGAAGGCGCCCGAGGGCGGGGACGCCTGGCCCCACAGGTCCCAGCCCCAGCACTGGACCGAGCCGCCGGCGGCGACCGCGCAGGTGTGGCCGCCGCCCGCGGTGACGGACGTGAAGGCGCCCGACGGCGGGGACGTCTCGCCTTGGTTGTCGGCCCCCCAGCAGTGGAGCGCGCCGTCGGCCGAGGCGACGCCGCAGGTGTGGTGGTAGCTGCTGTGGATGCTGTCGAAGGCGATGGACGGCGGGGACGTCTTGCCGTCGGACGGGTCGCCCCAGCAGGTCGCGAAGCCGGCGGCGTCGAGGCCGCAGCTGTGGAGGTCGCCGAGGGCGAGGGCGACGAGCGGGGTGGCCGGGGGGGTGGCCTGGCCGTCGTCGTTCTTGCCCCAGCAGAGGGTGCCGCCGGTGGTGGGGAAGGCGCAGGTGTGCTGGAAGCCGGTGGCGACGAGCGTCCAGTCGTGGAGGTCTTCGCCGTCGCAGTCCTGGTCGATGCCGTCCCAGGAGGTCTCGGGGGCGCCGAGGTAGATGGTGGCGTTCGTGTCGTCGCAGTCGTCGCCGCCGGACCAGTCGGCGGCCTGGCCGTCCCCGTCGCCGTCGACGCCGTCGACGCCGTCGCAGTTCTGGTCGACGCCGTCGCCGACGATGTCGGTGGCGGCGGGGTTGAACGCGGCGTTGCCGTCGTCGCAGTCGCCCTCGTCCTCCGAGTAACCGTCGCCGTCGTCGTCGGTGGACGCGGTGTCGTCGTCGTCGGTGGCGTCGTCGTCGTCGTCGGTGGCGTCGTCGTCGTCGGTGGCGTCGTCGTCGTCGGCCGCGTCGTCGTCGTCGCCCGCGCAGTCCGGCGACCCGGCGCAGTCCTCGTCGTCGCAGTCGAACGCCCCGTCGGCGTCGTTGTCGGCCCCGTCGGCGCACTCCCCGGGGTCGTCCCCCTCCCGCTCGGGGGCCTGGGTGACGGTGATGGGGGTGCAGGCGGCGGCGAGGAGGAGGGCGGCGAGGAGGGGGAGCCACCGATCGCCGGACGGGCGCATCGGCCGACGCTAGCACGGGCTCTCAGGGCTTCCGTTCCCTCCCCCTCGCCACGAACGCGGCGAACACCAGCACCGGGAGCAGCGGCTGGCGGGCGCGGGTGAAGCCGACGGTCAGCGCGATCGGGAGCGTCCACAGGGCGAGCGCGAGCCACGCCGCGCGGCCTTCGCGGGTCCGCAGGCCGGACAGCGCGGCGAGGACGATCAGGGCGTGGAGGACCGCGAGCCCGATCGCCAGGGGCCGCGGATCGGGGCGGCCGACGAGGGGGAGGTGGCGGACGGCGAACGTGCCCGGGCGCCACGTCTCCGCCACCCGGAGGGCCGCCCGGCGGAGGGCCGCCCCGGGCGCGTCCGCTATCGTCGAACGAGCGACGCCGGCGCACCACCCGGCGTGGCAGCGGGCCTCCTCCCGGGAGGCGCCCGCCGCGTCCGCGCAGGCGTCGTCCCGCTCGGCCTCGAAGGCGAGCCGCCCCTCGCGGTCTCCCCACAGGGAGCCGCGGTCCGCCGCGATCCCGGGGTGGTTCCCCATCGCCACGTTGCAGGGCCCGACGAGGTCCATCGGGGCGACCGTCCCCAGGTTGATCGACAGGGCGGCGGCCCACGGGAGCCAGACGACGAGCAGCGGCCCCAGCACGCGCCCTGCGCGGCGGCGCCCCGGCCACAGCAGGGCGGCCGGGGCGAGGGCCAGCGCGGGCGCGGCGAAGAACGGCAGCGGCGCGTACGCCAGACCCAGGGCCCACTGGCGGTCGGGGTCGTCCGGGTCCTCGGCGAGCCGGAGCACGCACAGCAGCACCACCGCGACCAGGGCCGTGGCCAGCGCGACCGGCCACAGCGTCAGCCGGAAGAACAGGTGCGACGGGTGCGTCCACACGACGACGGCGCCGGCCAGCGCCCACTTGGGGTCGACGCGGCGGCGGAGCGCGTGGAAGACGACCAGACCGGTGAGCAGCCCGGCCGCCAGCTGGACCACCCGGATCAGCGCGGGCGCCTCCAGCAGGAGGGCGACGACGCCGTAGCCCGGGTTGTGGAGCGCGAGCCGCCGCCAGTCGTCGCGGAGCGCGGCGTACCCCTGCTCGTCGAAGAACAGCGCCGGATCGCGCCACGCGTGCAGCAGGCCCACCTCCAGCGCGGCGACCGCCAGGAATGCGCCGATCAGCGCGCGCTGCTCGCCGGTCGTCAGCCCCCGGGGCGGCATCCGTACTCGGTGCAGTAGGTCTCGATCTCGACCTCGAGCGGCGGTTCGCCGGTGGTCTCCGGGGGGCACTCCGCGGGATCGCTCCAGACGCCCTCGGGGCACTCCTGGATGGTGGTCCCGTCGACGCAGTGAAGGGCGCCGATTTCGCAGTCCCCCTCGCGCACGCCGTCGTCGTCGGGGTCGTCGTCGGAGGGGCACCCCGCGAGCAGCAGCCCCGCCGCCAGCGCGAGCGCCGCCCTAGTCATCCTTCGGCTTCTTGATCTGCGCCGGGGCGCTGCGGCCGTTCTTGCCGTTCCGGCCGCCGCCGGTGTTCGACCAGCCGTCCTTGCCGTCCTTCCGGTAGACCGCGATCCCCTTGTCGCGGAGCTTGTCGAGGTCCCGCTCGGTCAGCTCCCCGCCCAGCTTCCGGAGCGCCTTCTGGCGGAGGGCTTCCCGCTTGACGTCGGCGAAGCTCGCCTCGGTCGCCGGCGACGCCACGTTCGCCGCGCTGAGCTGCAGCGTGATCGTCCCCTTGCCGAAGGGGCCGGCGTCGCGGCGCTTGCAGTCCAGCCCGCACGACGTCTTCGTCTTGCCGAGACCGTGGAGGATCTCCAGCTCGGCTCCGCACGTCTCGCACAGGTAGGTGTAGAGGGGCACGACCTCAGGAGAGTAGCGCGGCGAGGTCCTCGTCCGTCAGCCGCAACGCCGCGTCGGCCCCGTCCAACAGCGCGTCGGCCATCGCCTGCTTGCTCGCCTGGAGCTCCAGCACCCGCTCCTCGACCGACCGCTCCGTCACGAGCTTCCACACGAACACCGGCTTGTCCTGGCCGATGCGGTGGGCCCGGTCGACCGCCTGCTGCTCCGCCGCCGGGTTCCACCACGGGTCCAGCAGGAAGACGTGGTCCGCCGCCGTCAGGTTGAGCCCCGTCCCGCCCGCCTTGAGGGAGACGAGGAACACCGGCGGCCCGTCGTCGGCCTGGAACGCGTCCACCACCGCGGCCCGGTCACGCGTCGAGCCGTCGAGGCGGACGTGGTCGAGGGTCGCGTCCGCGAGCCGCGGCTCCACCCGGTCCAGCAGCGACGTCCATTGGCTGAACACCAGCGCCCGGCCCCCCTCGTCCGCCACCGTCTCCAGCGCGTCCATCAGCACGTCGAGCTTCCCCGACGGCGCCTCGGGGCCGTCCGGGAGCAGCGCTGCGTCGCACGCCGCCTGGCGCAGACGGGTCAGCGCGGCGAGCACCTGCATCCGCTCCGTGAGCCCCCGCGCCCCCCGCCGGACCGCCTCGTAGGCGTCCCGCTGCCCGTCCGACATGGGGCACCGGAGCACCGTCTCGGTCCGGGCGGGGAGGTCCTTGGCCACCTCCGACTTGAGGCGGCGCAGCACGAACGGGCGGATCCGGGCGCGGATCGCCGCGAGCGCGTCCGCCCCCGCCGCCCCGAATCGCTCGTCGAAGCGGCGGCGGCTCCCGAAGAAGCCCGGGTTGAGGAACTCGAAGAGCGACCACAGCTCGCGGAGGTGGTTCTCCAGCGGGGTGCCCGTCAGCGCGACGCGGCGCTCGGCCTGGAGGCGGCGGGCGGCGCGCGCGGTCTGCGAGTCGGCGTTCTTGATCGCCTGCGCCTCGTCGAGGACGATGGTCCGCCAGGCGACGCCGGCGAGCCGGTCGGCGTCGAGGCGGAGGAGGGCGTAGGAGGTGACGAGGACGTCGTGGGCGGCGAGGTCGACGTCGGCCCGGCCCTTGCCGTGGAGGACCGCGACGGACAGCGCCGGGGCGAAGCGGGCTGCCTCCGACGCCCAGTTCCGGAGGACGGACGTCGGCGCGACGACGAGCGCCGGGCCGTGGCCCCGGTCGTGGAGCAGCGCGGCGAGCGTCTGGACCGTCTTGCCCAGCCCCATGTCGTCCGCGAGGACGCCGCCGAGGCCCTGGTCGCCGAGGAACGCGAGCCACCGGAAGCCGTCCCGCTGGTAGGGGCGGAGGGTCGCCTCGAGGCCGGCCGGCGGGTCAAGGACGGGGACGCCGTCGCGGAGGGCGCCGACCAGCCCGCGGAGGTCCGGCGGGGGCTCGACGCCGGCGCTGTCCAGCAGCTGCGCGGCGACCGGGGCGAGGTGCCGCCCGCTCCCCTCGACCGCGACCGCGACGAGGTCCCCGTGCTCGTCCAGCCACCCCCCCGGGAGGCGCGCCCAGCCGTCGCCGGCGAGGGCGACCACGGAGCTCCCCTCGCGCCACGCCGCGAGCACGCGGTCCGCCGCCACCGCCGCGCCGCCGCCGGCGAAGGTGACCTGCATGCCGCCCTTCTTCGTCCAGGACACCAGCGGCTCGAGGGTCGCGTCCTGGAGCCGGAAGCGGTCCGCCGCGTCCCGCCCGGCGACGTGGCCGGAGAAGCGGGGGAGCCGGTCGTGGACGAACCGGACGGCGCGCTCGCCGTCGAGGCGGAGGCGCTGGCCGGCCCGGATCCCGAGCTCGTCGTCGAGCTTCTGGAGTGCTTGTCGCTCGAGGCGGCGGTTGCGGGCGGGGAGGGTGCGGATGCCGCCGAGGGGGACGAGCTCCTGGCCGCGGACCTCCGCCACGGCGGGGTCGCCGTAGACGACGCGGGCGCTGGCCTCGAGCACCGGCCCGCGGGCGAAGAGCGACAGCTCCGTCCGGAGGCCCCCTGCCTGCACCTCGGGGAGGTCGTCGGACCGGATCACGCGCACGGCCTTCGCCAGCGCCGGGAGCCACTCCGACGTCAGCCGGGGGAGCTCGTCGTCGCGGAACAGCAGCGGCACCCGGAGCTGGTGGCGCTGGACCGTCGTCAGCTTCCCCCAGCCGCGCGGGCGGAGGACGCCCTCGTGCAGGAGGAGCGTCGGATCACCGGGGTGCACGGCGTCGACGTCGTCGGGATCCGTCAGCGAGAGCTTCCACCCCGCGCCCGTCGCCTCGGCCCGGGCGACGACGTCCAGCGGGACCTTCGACGCCTCGACGACGCCGCCGTCCAGCCGGACCTCGTCGGCGGTGACCAGGGCGCTCAGCAGCATCCCCTGGGACCGGCCGGGGACGCGGTCGCCGGCCCAGTCGGCCGACAGCTTCATCAGGTGGCGGACGGGGCCGGGGATCGAGAGCTGGGAGACCACCTGCGGGAGCAGCACGAGGTCGTCGCCCTGCGCCGCCTGGACGTCGAGGTGGAGCCCGTGCGGGCCGGTCGTCAGGAGCATCACCAGCTTCGGGGCGGCCTCGGCGGCGGCGAGGTCCTCGACGCCCCCCTCCAGCGCCAGGGTCGCCGCCCAGGCGTGCGCGCAGCCGTCGGTGGCGGCGTCGCAGTCGCACTCCCACTCGGCGTCCCCGGGCCACAGGTCGACGTCGAACCGGCCGCCCCCCAGCGCCACCGCGAACGACCACCCGTCGAGCTGCTCGTCCCGCCCGGCGAGCGAGACGTACCCCGCCTCGTGCGCGCGCTCGCCGACCCGCCGGGCGGGGGCGGGCGTCGCGGCGCGGAGGGCGGTGCGGAGGGCTCGTGTGGACGGGCTAAAGGGCAATCGTCCGTTCCAGACACCAGTGAAACGGGTCTGATTCAAGGCACTTGGACAGCGCTAATACGCAATTGGCCGATCCAGACACCGGTCAGGAGGCGTCGGTGAAGGTGAGGGTGAGGGTGAGTTGGCCGAGGTCCTGGTCGGTGGGCCAGTTGCAGTCGTCGGGGCTGCCGCTGACGACGTCGGTGGCGGTGAAGGTGTAGGTGCCGGTGCCGTCGTTGACCGCGAAACCGCCCGACTCCCACACGCCCGTGTCCTCGTTCCGGGCGTAGAACTCCCACTGGGACGGGCTCGTGAAGACGAGGCCGTAGGCGCCGGAGCCGGGGGAGGGCTGGTCGATCAGCGAGGCGCAGCTGTCCGTCGAGTAGGTGAACGGCCCCTCGAAGGTCGCGTCGCAGACCGTGCACGGGGGGACGGTGGTGGGGGCGCCGAGGGACGAGGTCCAGACCGTCTGGCAGTCGTCGATGTCGACGTCGATGTCGAAGAGGCCCGTGTCGCAGGTGATCTCCCAGCCGTCGAAGAAGACGTCGCCCGTGTGCCAGATCACGGTCGGCTGGTCGCAGGGGGAGATCGCGTCGCAGTCGGGGTCGTCGCAGTCGGTCAGGCCGTCGCCGTCGTTGTCCGCGCCGTCGCTGCAGTCCGTCTCCGGCGGCGGCGGGGTGGGGTCGTCGCAGGCGGGGTCGTCGGCGCAGTCGGGGTCGTTGCAGTCGAAGAGCCCGTCGGCGTCGTTGTCCGCGCCGTCGTCGCAGACCGTCTCGACCGGCGTTCCGTCGTCGTCGTCGTCGCCGGAG
>CAYFOA010000296.1:0-8162 GCA_964344575.1 uncultured Rickettsiales bacterium
GGCTGCTCTGACCACTGAGCTACGGGTCCCCGAGGCGGAGCGTGCCACAGTGGGGGATGATGGGGGCGATGGGGTGGCCGCCGCCGGTGGTCGTGCCCGCGGCGGGGCTGGGGTCCCGGCTGCGCGGCGTGATCGACGTCGACAAGGAGCTCGCGGTCGTCGGCGGCCAGCCGGTGCTGTGGGGTGCCCTGCTCGAGATCGCGGCGGCGGGCGCGCCCCCGACGGTCATCGTCACGAGCCCGACGAAGCCGTTGATCCGGGCGACCGCGGAGGAGCTGCTGGAGCGCGACGCGGTCGCCGGGCTGGAGGTGACGTTCGTCGAGCAGCCGGAGCCGCGGGGAGTGTTCGACGCGGTCGCGCGGGCCGCCGCGGTGCTGGGAACCGGCCGGGTCGCGGTGCTCTTCCCCGACTTCATCCACCTCCCCGACCAGACCGGCCTGAAGCAGGTGCTCGAGGCGCCGGGGGTGCGCGAGCTCGACCGTCGGACCGTCTACGGGGCCTACATCCGGACTCCGGAGCGGGCGTCCCGGATGGGCGGCTCGGCGCGCTTCGACGGCATCGCGCCCGTCCACGGTGTCGGCCGCGTGGCCGACGACGGGACGCTCCACAGCGGGCTCGTCGAGGTCCGCGGCACGGAGTTCGTGCGGCGCGCCGAGGGGCTCGCGGACGGCTCGGTCCTGGAGCTGCTGCGCGGCCTCGCCGCCGACGAGCTGCTCGACGCCTGGCCGCTGGACGAGCTCCTCGACGTCGGCGTCCCCGCCGGCTACCGCGACGCCGTGGAGCGGTTCGCCGACGGGAGGGCGGCGTGGCGCGCGACCTGATCCTGATCACGGTCGACGCGTGGCGGGCGGACTTCGTCGACGGGTACGTCTCCGCGCTGGACGCGTGGGCCGAGCGGACCGTCCAGTTCACGAACTGCTGGGCGACCGCGCCGTGGACCACGCCGGCCCTGGTCAGCGTGTTCAGCGGCGTCGCCGCCGACGTCCACGAGGTCCACCACGAGTGGTCCGCGCCGCCCGAGGGCGGGCCCGCCCTCGCGACCAACCTCGCCGCCGCGGGGTTCGCCGTCCCCAACCTCTGCTACCTCAACGTCCTCGACAACTACGCGAACCTCGGGTTCGAGGCCGCGGAGACGCCCCCCTGGCCGCCGAAGTCGCCCGAGTCCGAGACGCTGACGTCGGCGCTGCGGACGACGCCGTCGCCGTTCTTCGCCTGGTACCACTACAAGTGGGTCCACCTGCCGTACGTCGCCGCGGAGCGGTACCGGCGGGCGGCCGGCGTCCCCGACCTCGACGCGCTCCCGGCCGGCCTCCGCGAGGCGGTCTGCGGCGACGAGATCATCGCGCCCCGGGACCGGTTCCCGCTCGACCCGACGTGGCGCGACGACCTCCGCCGCCTCTACGCCGCCTGCGTCCTCGAGATGAACGACTGGCTGGCGACGGTGCTCGCGGCGGCGCCTCCGGACACGACGATCGTCCTGACCGCGGACCACGGCGAGGAGCTGCTCGACGACGGCCACGTGGGCCACGCGTCGACGGCCCACCACGCGAAGCTGCACCCCTCGATCCTCCGCATCCCCTTGATCGTGATCGACCCGCGCGTCGCCGGCGGGCCGTACGTCGTGGATGACCGGGTCCAGGGGATCGACCTGTTCCCCACGCTCCACGCCCTCGCCGGGGTCGTCCCGCCCCCCTCCGCCGGGGTGGACCTCAGCCACGCCATCCTCGACGGCGTCCCCGTGTCCGCCCCCGCGGACCGCGTCTTCCGCTTCAAGTCGGCCCGCCGCGGCTGCCCCACCCCGCGCGAGGAGGCGGACCAGTTCGTGACCGGCGCCTGGGACGGAACCCGCTGGGAGGTCAGCGTGGGGTGGTCCGAATCGGAGTAACCTGCCGATCCCGTGACCGAAGTCGCCGACACCTGCCGCGCCCTCGTCGCCGTCGATCGCATCGATCACGAGCGCTGGAACCTCGACGCCGAGCGCCGCGACGAGCCCGCCGCCATCGCCGCCGACGTCGCCGCCCTCGACGCCCGCCGGGCCGAGGTCGCCCGCCTCGAAGGTGAGCTGGAGCGCTGCCGGAGCGACGTCGCGACCGCCGAGAAGGAGCTCGACGGCGTCGACCGCCGCCGCAACCGCGCCAAGAAGCGGCTCGCCGAGGTCTTCACGTCCACCCAGATCGAGGCCACCCAGCGCGAGATCGAGACCCTCTCGGAGCGGGCCGGCGAGCTCGAGGAGGAGACGCTCCTGGGGATGGAGCGGGGCGAGGAGCTCCAGGTCCAGCTCGGCAAGGAGCGCGCGGGCGTGGAGCAGGACGCGGCGGATCTCGCCGGCCGCCGGGCCGCGTGGGCCGACCGGGACGCGCGGATCGGCGCCCGCGTGGCCGCGCTGGACGCCGAGCGGGCGCCGCTCTGGAGCGGCCTCCGGAGCGACGTCGCGCGCCGCTACAAGGTCGGCTGGAACATGCCCTACTACAAGCCCCCCTCGGGCCTGACGTCGGCGAACGGGGGGGTCTGCACGACCTGCCGGACGTCCATCTCCGCGCGCTGGGTGCAGGAGTGTCGCGCCCACACCGCACTGCACGCCTGCGACAGCTGCAAGCGCATCCTCGTCTTCGACCCCGACGCGCCCCCGCCGATCACGGCCGACGTGGAGTAGTGACCGCGCCCCTCAAGGTCGGCGCCTTCGAGCTCGTCCGCCCCCTCGGCGAGGGCGGGATGGGCATCGTGTGGGCCGCCCGCCACCTCCCCACGGGGGCCCCCGTGGCCGTCAAGACGCTCCGCCCCGAGGTCGCCGCGGACGAGACCCTGGTCCGCCTCGTGGAGCGCGAGATCCGGGCCGCCGCCGCCCTCGACCACCCCCACGTCGTCCGCCTCTTCGACCAGGGCGCCGTGACCGAGGCCGAGGCGGAGCGGTCCGGCGGCGCGCTCGCCGCGCACAGCCCCTACCTCGTCATGGAGCTGCTGGAGGGGGGCGACCTCAACGGCGTCCGCGGCCGCATCGAGTGGCCAGCCCTCCGCGGCATCCTCTACGACGTCCTCCTCGCGCTCGGCCACGCTCACGCGCGCGGCGTCCTCCACCGCGACCTCAAGCCCGGCAACGTCCTCCTCGACGGGCCGATCGAGCGCCTCCCCGCGGCCCGCCTGACCGACTTCGGCATCGCCCGCGTCCTCCCCGCGCCGGACGCCGACGCGGACCACACCGTGGACGGCTTCTACGGCACGCCGTCGTACGCGCCGCTGGAGCAGGTGCTCGGCCCCGAGGTCGACGTCGGCCCGTGGACGGACCTGTACGCCCTCGGCGGCCTCGGCTGGGCGCTGGCCACCGGCCGACCCCCCTTCCGGGCGAAGACGATGGCCGAGGCGTTGGCCGCCCACAAGCGGGGGGACCTCCCCCCCTTCGAGCCGAACCACGTCGTCCCCCGGCGGTTCCACGACTGGCTCGCCCACCTCCTCCAGCCCCGCATCGAGGACCGCTTCGAGAGCGCCGCGGAGGCCGCCTCGGCGCTGCTCGAGCTCGACGCGGAGACGCCGATGAACCTCCAGGGGTCGGAGCCGAGCACGCTGGGGCCGCGCCCGGTCCCGCCGCTGGCCCTGGGGCTCGGCCTGTTCGGCATCCGCGAGCCCCCCGTCATCGGTCGCCGCCCCGAGCGGACCGCGCTGATGGAGGCGCTCCGCGACGCCTGCGACCGGCGCAGCCTTCGGGTGGTCCTCCTGCAGGGCGGGGCGGGGGCGGGCAAGAGCCGCCTCGGGCGCTGGGTGTGCGAGCTGGCGGCGGAGCGGGGGCGCGCCCGCGTGCTCCGCGTCGCCCACCTCGCCCGCGGCGGCACCCGGCACGGCCTCGGCCCCGCCCTGGAGCGGCTGCTCCGGACCGAGGGGCTGGAGCGGCTCGCGGCGATGCGCCGGCTCCGGCGCCGCCTCCCCGAGCTGGGGCTGGAGGCGGAGGGGATCGAGCGCGCGGTGATGGACCTCCTCCGGCCCGGTCGGGAGGGCGACTCGGTGGTCGCGCAGGACCCCCTGGGGGTGACGACGTCGCTCCTCGGACGCCTCGCCGCCGAGCGCCCCCTGCTCCTCTTCCTGGACGATCTCGAGTACGGGGCGGAGACGCTCGCGATCGTGGGACGTCTCCTCGATCGAGGCATTCCCGAGGGAGCCGGTCTGCTCGTCGTGGGGGCGCTCCGGGACGACCTCGTCGCCGCCAACGAGTCCGCCGCCCTCGCCCTGGCCTCGTTCGCGGGGGACGACCGGGTCCGGACCCTGGCGCTGGGGCCGCTCGCGCCCCGCGAGGTCCGCCGCCTCGTCGAGCGGACGCTCCGGGTGCGCGGCGACGTCGTCCAGCAGATCGTCGACCGCGCCGACGGCAGCCCCCTGTACGCGATCCAGATCGTCGCGGACCTCGTCGCGCGCGGCCTCCTCGTCCCCACCCCGGCGGGGTTGGGCCTCCCTCCGGGGGCCACCGTCCAGCTCCCCGACGACGTGCGACGGCTGTGGCGCGAGCGCGTGACGGGGCTCACCGAGGACCTCGGCGCGGACGAGCGGGAGGCGCTGGAGCTGGCCGCCACGCTGGGCCGCGGCGTCGACCGCGCGGAGTGGGAGCGGGCCTGCGTGGAGGCGGGGATCGCGGTCCCGCACGGGCTCCCGGGGCGGCTGGCGCGGCGCGGCCTCCTCACCGAGGACGACGCCGGCTTCCGCTTCGTCCACGCCCAGGCGCGGGACGCCGTCGAGGAGCAGACCCGCGAGCGGCGCGGGTGGCGACTCCGCTGCAGCGCCTGCGCCGACGCGATCGCGGCCGTCCACCCGGGCCCCTGGACGGCGGCCCGGCGGGGGTGCCTGCTCGCCGAGGCGGGCCGCTTCGAGGACGCCTTCGGGCCGCTCCTGTCGGGGGCCGAGATGGCCGGCCGGCGGGGCCGCGCGGGGGACGCCGAGGCGCTGCTGGACCAGGCTGTCGAGGCGCTGGAGGCGGCGCGGATCCCCGACGACGACGCCCGCCGGGGGCTCGTCGGCGTGCTCCGGATCGAGCTGCTCCGCCTCCAGGGCCGCCACGCGCGGGCGCTGGTCGTGGCGCGGCAGGTGGTCGCCGACGCCGAGGCGGCGGGGTGGCGGACGGTCGAGGCGCAGGCGTTGGGGGACGTCGCCGTGATGACCCGGATGACGGGGGACGTGCGGGACGCGCTGGTGATCTACGAGGCGGCGCTGGAGCTGAAGCGGCAGCTCGGCGACCGGACGGCCATCGCGACGTCGCTCGCGTCCTGGTCGCAGGCCCTGATCGCGCTGGGGCGGCTCGACGACGCCGAGGCCGCGCTCGCCGAGGCGGCGACGCTGGTGGACGACAACGCCCCCGAGGCGCTGCAGCGCGTCCTCGTCCAGCGGGGCCGGCTGACGATGCTGCGGGGCGATCCGGCGGGCGCGATCCCGATCCTGGAGCGCGGGATCGAGGCCTGCCGGGCCAGCGGGTCGCTCCACAGCGAGGCCCAGGTGCGGCACCGGCTGGCCCAGGCGCGGTCGGAGCAGGGGGACCTCAAGGGGGCCGAGCGGGAGGTCCGCGAGATGCTCGCGCTGGCGTCCCTGAGCGGCCACCCCGGCGACCAGAGCGACGGGGCGTCGATGCTCGGCGACGTCCTCCTCGGCCAGGGTCGGACGGGGGAGGCGGAGGAGGCGTTCCGGGTCGCCATCGCGGCGTCGGCGCGGCGCGGCTCGCCCTGGGTGGGGGTCCCCCGGACGAACCTCGCCCAGCTCCTCCTGAAGACCGGCCGGCCGGCGGAGGCGATCCCGCTGCTGGAGTCCGCGCGCGGCTCCTTCGAGACGCTCGGCCGGCCGCCCCTGGTGGCCTGCGCGGACGGGCTGCTGCTCGCCGCCCACGCGCTGGTGGGGGACCGCGTCGCGGCGAAGGCGGTCCTCGACCGGCTCCCCCCGGGGCCCTTCGAGGTGGCCGACACGGCGGTCGTCCGGCGGACGCTGGGGGAGGCGGTCAAGCACGTCACCGCCGCCGGCGACCGCCCCCTCGCGACGCGCATCGCCAACGCCCTCGCCCGCGTCCGCCGCAGCCACATCCGCTGAGCCCGGGGTTCGGGTCGGGGGATCCGGTTCCCGTCGCCCCTTTTTCCGGCGGTCCGCGCTGCAGCCGGTCCGCCCGCGCGCCGATAGAGCCCATCGACAGCCACGACAAAGGCACCCCCGTCGCGAGGCGGGTCCGCAAAGCCATGGGTCCCCCGAGGATCGCCAGGCCGCCGAAGGAACGTCATGCACCGAGGCATCGCCGCCCTCGCGCTCTCCCTCTGCCTCGCGCCCCTGCTCGGGTGCGGGACCAGCGACGTCGCGCTCCACAGCACCGCCCACCCCGTCTTCGCCGACAGCTTCGACGGCTTCGCCGACGGCGTCTGGGAGGAGGGCGAGACGCACGGCGGGTGGACGGCGGTGTTCGACGGTTACGGCGAGATCGGCGTCGACGGCGGCGCGCTGATGACCAGCCCCCTGGCGTCGGTCCGCCCCGAGGAGACGCACGCCGCGCTGGTGGCGAGCACCGCGGAGTACGAGCGGATGCAGCTCGAGGTCGTCGTCACCACCACCGAGCAGCTGCGCGACGGCGAGCCCAACCCGTGGGAGACGGGCTGGGTGCTGTGGTCGTACACCTCGAACACGAGCTTCTACTACGTGGCCGTCAAGACGAACGGGTGGGAGGTCGGCAAGGCCGACGTCCGCTACCCCGGCTACCAGCGCTTCCTCGCCGACGGCCGGGACGTGACGTTCGACGTGGGCCAGCCCGTCGACGTGCGCGTCCGGCAGGTCGGCGCCACGACCGCGCTGTGGCTGGACGGCGAGCTGATGGGGAGCTGGGTCGACCGCGAGGATCCGCTGCCGTCCGGCGCCGTGGCGATGTACACCGAGGACGCGACGGTCTACTTCGACGACGTGGTGGTCAGCGAAGTCGACTGACGGGGCCGACGATCACGGCCGCCGGGGCCTCGACGCCGGCCTCGGCGACGCGCTCGGCGATGTCCGCCAGCGTCCCCCGCACCTCCCGCTGACGGGGCGTCGTCCCCTCCTGGACCACGGCCACGGGCGTCGCCGGATCGCGCCCCTCGCCGACGAGGCGTCGCGCGATCTCGGGCAGGCGCGCGAGCCCCATGAGGACGACGAGGGTGTGGTCGGTCCGGGCGAGGTGGTGCCAGCTGACGTCGCGGTCGGGGGAGTCCGCCGCGTCGTGCCCGGTGATGATGGTGACGGCCCCGCTGACGCCGCGGTGGGTGACCGGGATGCCCGCCGCCGCCGCCGCCGCGAAGCCGCTGGTGACCCCCGGGACGACCTCGCAGGGGACGCCCCGGTCCCGCAGCGCGCCCCGCTCCTCGCCGCCCCGCCCGAACACGAACGGGTCGCCCCCCTTGAGCCGGACGACGCGCTTCCCGGCGCGGGCGTGGCGGGCGAGGACGTCGTGGATCTCCTCCTGCTCGGCGAGCTTCTTGCCGCGCCGCTTGCCGACGTTCACGAGCTCGGCGGATTCGGGCAACGTCGCCATGATCTCGGCGCTCACGAGGGCGTCGTGGACGATGACGTCGGCGGCGTCGAGGAGCTCCCGCGCGCGGACGGTGAGCAGCCCGGGATCGCCGGGGCCGGCGCCGACGAGCCAGACGGTGTGCATGACCGCGGGGGGCTAGTTCTCTTGCGCGAACGCCTTGAGGCGCTTGGAGCGCGACGGGTGGCGCAGCTTCCGGAGCGCCTGGGCCTCGATCTGGCGGATGCGCTCGCGGGTGACCTCGAAGTCGCGCCCGACCTCCTCCAGGGTGTGGTCGGACAGCTCGCCGATGCCGAAGCGCATCCGGAGCACCCGCTCCTCGCGGGGGGTGAGCGTGGCGAGGACCCGCTCGGTCTGCTCGCTCAGCGCCTGGTTGATCACCGCGTCGGACGGCGAGACGGCCGTCTTGTCCTCGATGAAGTCGCCGAGGTGGGAGTCCTCCTCCTCGCCGATGGGCGTCTCGAGGCTGATCGGCTCCTTGCTGATCTTCTGGATGCGCCGGACCTTCTCGACGGGCATGTCCATCCGCTCGGCGATCTCCTCCGGGGTGGGCTCGCGGCCGAGCTCCTGGAGCAGCGCGCGGGACGTCCCCACGAGCTTGTTGATCGTCTCGATCATGTGGACCGGGATGCGGATCGTGCGCGCCTGGTCGGCGATG
>CAYFOA010000297.1:0-8144 GCA_964344575.1 uncultured Rickettsiales bacterium
GAGAAAAGCCCAGGCGTTTCAAACACCTGGGCTTCTCGTCGATGTTGGCTCCCCGTGACGGGCCAGACCGTAGAAAGCCGCTCGCGCTGAGCTGATCGCCGGCCGTCTCTGCCCCTGCGCCCTCGGCCACCGGCTCCCCGGCCCCCTCTACCTTGTCCGCCAGCAGCTTGACCCCCTGGTTGTCGAAGGGCACCCGCAGCTCGAAGCGCACCTGGTCGTCGTCCTGGACGGCGATCTTGTGGACGAACTGCAGCAGCACCTGGCGCTTGATGTCGAAGGGCAGCAGCTCCCACTTCTGCTCGAAGACCTCGCCGAAGCGACGGACGGCCGCGACGTTCTTCTCCAGGGCACGGTCGTAGTAGCTCTGTCGGCCGAGGATGGCGGCCTCGTCCTTGAGGATCTCCTTCTTCTGCTCCAACTCGGCGATGTGCTGCTGGCAGACCGTGAGGTCCATGCCCTCGCCGATGGCGCGGTAGTAGTTGGCGATCTTCGCGTCGATGGCGTCGAGCTTGCGCTGGACCGCCTCGGGCGAGCCGCCGTAGGTCCGCTGCCGCGTCTCGATGGTCTTGCGGACCCGGCGCTCGAGCTCCGCCATGCGGGCGGGGGAGCAGGCCTGCTCGCGGAGGTGACGCAGCGCCTCGCCCTCGATCCAGTCCTTGTCGATCGCGAAGGGCTGGCAGACCGAGCGGCCCTTGGAGAGGTAGCCCTGGCAGTAGTAGCGCAGGTACTCGGTGCGGACTCCGGTGCGGAGCTTGTGGGTCTGGCGCCGGCCGACGAAGTGGTGCTCGCCGCAGCGCTCGCAGTGCGTGAGCCGCGAGAGCAGGTACTTGACCGACTTCTTCGGCGCCCGGGTCAGGTTGAACTTCCGACTGCCAGCGAGTTCCTTGTAGCGGTCGAACACCTCGCGGGCGATGAGCGCCTCGTGGGTGTCGGGGACGACGATCCACTTGCTCTCGTCGTTGAGCCGCTTGTCCTTGCCGCGCTTGTTCCAGACCTGGTCGCCGACGTAGCTGCGGTTGTTGAGGATGGCGTGGATGGTGGAGCGCGCCCAGTGCTTGGTCCGCGGCGCCGGCGTGCCCCGCTCGTTGAGCCGGTTGGCGATGGTGCGGGCGCCGAGGCCGTGGTCGGTCGCCATCTCGAAGATGTCGCGGATGACCTGGACCTCGTCGTCGGGGCCGGGCACGAGCCGGGCGTGCTCGCGGCCGGCGCCGTTGGTGGTCCGCTCCAGCCGGTAGCCGTAGGGGGTGCGTCCGCCGTTGTGGTGGCCCCGCTCGGCGTTCTCGCGCATGCCCTTGAGCGTCTCGGTGGCGAGGTTCATCGAGTAGAACTGGTTGATGACCTCGATCATCCCCTCGTACAGGAAGCCCTGCGGCGTCTCGGGGTCGTAGTTCTCGGTGATGGACTGCACCCGGACGCCGTGCTTGCGGAGCAGCGACTTGAACAGGATCGACTCCTCGCGGTTCCGCGAGAAGCGGTCGAGCTTGTGGACGAGGATCAGGTCGACCTGGTGCTTGCGGCAGTAGGCGATCATTGAGCAGAAGCCGGGGCGCTTGTCGGCGGCGGCGTAGGCGGACTCGCCCTGGTCCTCGAAGACCTCGAGGAGCTCGACGTCGCCCTGTTCGGTCACCCACCGCTGTAGCAGCTTGTGCTGGGCGGGGATGGAGATGTCCTTGGTGGCCTGCTCTTCGGATGAGACTCGGCAGTAGCTGACGGCGCGCGGCATGTGGGCTCCTCGGGTGGGCTCGGGGTCCGACTCGACCCCTGAAAGCCCGTCTGCACAAGCCATACCGAGTCCAGCGTCTTCCCTCAACGCCGTTCTTTCAGCCGCTCCAGCCCGCGCGTGAGGAGCCGTGGATCCTGGAGAAGCTCGGAAGAACCGTCGCGATCCGTCATGTGTCTCACGGCCAGACCCCGTGGGCCTTCAGCTCGGCAGGAGGGTGGCTCGATGAACCGTCGCGATCCGTCATGTGTCGCGGCCTCCACAGTTGACTCGCTCGTCCCGTGTGGTCTACGAGGTGGGCAGCCCGCAGCCCGAGGATCAGCAGCTGTCCGACGCCCTCTTTACCCGGTTCGCTCTTCCGGACGATCCCGATCTCGACGTGTTCGACAGCGGCGTCGAGGAGGTGGACTCGTACTTCCGCTCGCGGCAGTGGTTCAACGCCGAGAAGGGAAAGGCCACGCCGCCGACCTACCAGTTCCTCACGGAGGAGGATGGGGAGGTCGTCGGCTACGCGGCGGTGACGTTCCGCAACTGCGCCCACCCGGACGACGGCTCGGCGAGCAAGGCGAAGTACCTCGCTATCTACGTCACCGGCGTCCATCGGCACTTCCACGGCGAGAAGAACCCGCGCGCACCCGAGGAGAGCTTCGCCGTTTCGGTCTTCCGGCAGCTCGAGCAGTTCGCCCAGGACAAGGCGGGCTGCGTGGGGCTCTTCTTGTGGGTGCGCGCCGACAACGACCGGGCCATCGGCTTCTACCGAAAGGTCGGCTTCGTCGATGACCCGGCCGGGCCGGTCCAGCGGGACGAGGGCGCGCCGCACCTGACGATGCGGAAGCTGTTCGACGAGGAAGCCTCAGAGGAGGGGTAGCTCGTCGTCGTCCGCCGCGTCGGGGGGCGCGAGGTCTCGCCGGGCATTCTTGTCGCGCAGTTCTTCCATGCGACCGCGTGCGGCGAGCACTTCGGAGCGCAAGAAGCGCCAGTGGCCGCCCGGTGTGCGGAACGCGCCGGGGAACCAGCCCCCTTCGAGCCAGTTCTTCACGGTGTTCGCCGAGGACACGCCCAGCAGGTTCGCGGCCTGCTTGCTGGTCACCGTCTGGTCCTCTCGGAGCGCTGCCAGACGCTCAACGAGGTCGAGTCGGTCGGCGTCGGTGAGGGCGGCGGTCACTTCGTCGAACAGTGGCTGGGCCAGGGCGGTCATCAGTCTCTCCTTGCACTCAAGGTAAGGAGAACCGTCAAAACCGTCAAGAGGCTAATCGTCAAAACCGTCAATGCTGGCGATCTCCAGCGGGCCGAATCGCGCCACGACCGGGCCACGAATCGCGCCATTGCCGGCCAGAAATCGTGCCATTGCGCGCCAAGTAGCCCCTGAACCGCGCCAAGTGCGCGCTTTGTCGGTCCAAAGCGCCGTCGAATCGGTCCGAAGCGCCGTCGAATCGGTCCAGAGCGCCGATTGCATCGACCGCACCGGAACATCGGTCCCACTCGGACGCCGCAACCTGCTGTCGTTGCTCAGGATTCTCGCCGCGACCCGCGGTTGGCACCGACCTTGCCCTTGTCCCTGTTCGACGAGCCGATGGGCGGCTCCCGGAGGCAGGCGACGTTGGCGAAGACGCTCCAGAGCTACGCGGTGCTCCGGCCGGACGACAAGGCGGCGGAGGCCGCCGACCGTGCGCTGGACCTGCTGGCGGGTGCCCTCGCCGACCTCCTGATCGCGAAGGCTCGCGCCGAGGTCGCCGCCGAGCTGGGCCTCGACGAAGCCGCCATCGACCGTGAGCAGGGGAGGGCAGCGAAGCCGCCGCGCCCGCCGCTCGCCGCCACCTTCGGCGAGCCCCGGTGAGCCGATGGCCCTGACCCTCACACCCCCGCGCCGCGGCCACCTTCGCCTGCTCCCGCCCTGCGCTCCGCTCCCGGCGGTTCCCGACGTGCTGGTCGAGCTCGCGTCCCACGAGGTGCTCGTCGGTGTCCTCGTCGGTCGCCCCTACGTCCGCGCGGTCTCCATCGCCGACATCGGCGACGCACCGACCGTGCCGCCCCTGCGCGCCGCCATGAACCTCCTCCTGCTCGGCGAGGGCCGGGTCGTCGTCATCGACGGCGACGAGCGGTGGTTTCGCGACGTGATGGCGCTGCACCGCGCCGGCGGGGTCGAGCGGTGGGTGGTCGCCATCGACTGTCGGTCTGGCGACGCGCCGACCGCGCTTCGAGCGCGCCGCGAGCGGGAGACGACGGCGGCGGAGCAGGACCAGCTCGCCCAGCAGCGCCTGCACGACCTCGACGCCCTGCTCGGCCCCGCCGCCCTGCACGGCCGTCCCCGACTTCACTCCGTTCCACCCACCCCCGGCCGCTGAGCCAACCAGGAGCCCCTGACCATGAGCGACCTCGTCTACCTGATCACCCCTTTCGAAGATCACCGGATCACCACGGTCACCTACCGCGGCCGGCCCGCGTGGATCGCGCGCCAGATCGGCGAGGCCATCGGCTACGCCCAGCAGGGCAAGCGCTTCGTCACGCAGGTCACCGGCGCCTGGGCCGATGAGTTCATCGCGGGCAGCGACTACCTGGTGCTCGAAGGCACCGAGCTGGAGCAGTTCAAGTCGCTGCTGCAACCGGGTACGGGTCCGGTACCCGGTCGCACCGCGAACCTGTTGCTGCTGTTCGAGTCGGGCCTGCACCTGGCGCTGGCGAAGACGAGCAAGCCGGTGGGCAAGCGGCTCCGGCGCTTCCTCGTCGACGAGGTTCTGCCGCAGCTCGTCCGAGACGGCGCCTACTCGCCCGAGCGGGCGGTGCGCGGCGGCGAGCTCGTCCCCAAGGACGTCGAGGCCCGCCTCGAGCGCGAGCAGCGTCTGGCCCGCAAGCTCGAGCTCGAGGACCGCAAGTTCAAGGCCGGCTCGCTGCGTCGCACGGTCGGGACCCTGCACGCCCTCGGCTACGTCGGCGACGAGGTCTTCGCGTCCTACGAGGTGGCTGCCTCGGAGATCGCCCTCGAGCGGGATCTCTCCACGCTGAAGCCCGCCACGCCCGACGACTGGCTGTCGCCGACACGGATCGGCGAGCAGGTCGGGGTCTCGCCGCAGAAGGTCGGCCGCGTGATCACGAAGCTCGGTCTGCGGGGCAACCACCCCGGCCTGGCGCGTGCCGTCGTCAACAAGGCCCGCGGTCACGACCGCACCGTCATCACCTACCTCTACAGCCCTGCCGCCGTGCAGCAGATCCAGGCAGCCCTGCAGGGCTGAGCCACGCCATGTCTTCGACCGCCCAACCCCCGCCTCGACGTCCACCAGGAACTCGCGCTTGAGCCGATCCCCCTCACACCCCGTCGTTCCGCTCAGCCGGATCGAGCTGCGCGCGACCTACTTCGCCAGCGAGCGGGCGACGAAGCCGGTCCCGTGGTCGGGCTCGCCCTACGACCTGGTAGGGCGCCACCAGCTGCGAGCCCGCAAGAAGGGGATGCGGGCCTTCTCCGCGGCGATCTACCGGGAGGGCGCGGCGCGCGGCAACGCCGGCGTCGAGGCGATCACGGCCCTGGTGCTGGACTTCGACCACCTCAGCTCGGAGGCCGCCGAGGGCGTCTACCGCCGGCTGAAGCGCTGGACACACGTCGCCTACACATCGTTCCGGCACCGGCTCGGCGGGGACGACGACTGCTGCTTCCGCGTCGTGCTGTTCGTCACGCGGCCGGTCCTGCCGGCGGAGTACGGCAGGGTGTGGGACTTCGCCGACCGGGAGCTCGGCCAGCTCGCCGACCGAGACGCCCGCGACCTGGCGCGGATCTGGTTCCTGCCCTCGTGCCCGCGCGAGCGGGCCAACCTCGCGCGGCTGACCCGCGGCGACGGCGCCCTGCTCGACATCGACGCGATTCTCGCCGAGGCCCCGGCGCCCGAGCCACCGCCGCCCGCCGAGCGCCTTTCCGGCAAGCCCGGTGCGCCGGTGGACCAGGGCTCACGCAACGCCCACCTGCTCAGCCTGGCGGGCTCCATGCGCCGCAAGGGGCTGGGGGAGGAGGCGATCCGCGCCGCGCTGTCGGAGGAGAACGGCCGCCGCTGCCGTCCGCCGCTCGCTGAACGCGAGGTGGCGACGATCGCCCGCTCGGTGGCTCGGTACCGGCCGGGCTCACCGATCCTCGCGCGCAATCGGACGGACCTCGGCAACGCCGAGCGGCTCAAGGACCACGCCGGCGCCGACCTGCGCTTCGTGTGGGTCTGGGACAGCTGGATGATCTGGGACGGTCGGCGCTGGAAGCGCGACGCCGGCGGCGAGATCCTGCGCCGAGCCCGAGACACGGTCCGCGCGCTCGCCGCGGTGGCCGAGGGGCTCGACGACGAGAAGCAGCGAGCGGCGCTGATCAAGCACGCGCTGAAGACCGAGAGCGCCGGGAAGCTGCAGGCGATGGTCAAGCTGGGCGCCTGCCTGCTGGGGGAGGAGGCCGGCGCCTTCGACCAGAAACCGTGGCTGCTGAACTGCCGCAACGGCACCATCGATCTCCGCACCGGGCGGCTCGGCCCGCACCGCCGCGGCGACCTGCTGACGAAGCTCGTTCCCGTGGACTACGACCCCGGAGCGACCTGCCCGCGATGGGAGGCGTTCCTGCTCCAGGTCATGGGCGACAGCGCCGAGATGGTGGAGTTCCTGCAGCGGGCCGTCGGCTACTCGCTCACGGGCGCGACGGTCGAGCAGGTGCTCTTCCTGCTCTATGGCACCGGCGCCAACGGCAAGTCGACGTTCACCGAGACGCTGCGGGCGCTGCTGGGCGACTACGCCACCCAGGCGGAGTTCACGACGTTCCTGGCGCGGACGTCGGACTCTGTGCGGAACGACATCGCCCGCCTGGTCGGCGCTCGGTTCGTCTCGGCGAGCGAGGCCGAGGGGGGCCGCCCGCTGGCCGAGGCCGTCGTCAAGCAGATGACCGGCGGCGACATCGTCACCGCGAGGTTCTTGTTCAAGGAGTTCTTCGAGTTCCGGCCCGACTTCAAGGTCTGGCTCGCCGCGAACCACAAGCCGAGCGTGCGCGGCACCGACCACGGGATCTGGCGACGGATCCGCCTCGTGCCGTTCGCGGTGACGATCCCGCCCGAGGAGCGGGACAAGCGCCTCCCCGACCAGCTGCGGGCGGAGCTGCCGGGGATCCTGGCCTGGGCGGTGCGCGGGTGCCTCGCCTGGCGGACAGAGGGGCTGGGCGTACCCCCGGCGGTGTTGGCCGCGACCGACAGCTACCGCGAGGAGATGGACGTGCTCGCCGGCTTCCTCGACGAACACTGCGTCGTCCAGGGAGGCGCCTTCGCGCCGACGAAGGAGCTGTACGCGGCCTATTCACGCTGGGCCGAGGGGGCCGGCGAGAAGAAGCTGAGCAAGAAGTGGCTGGCGATGCGCCTCGCCGAGCGCGGGTTCACGTCAGGGCGGGGGCTGCGCGGCGTGCGTGGGTGGCGAGGGCTGCGGCTGCGGCGGGAGGGGGAGCCGGCGCAGGCGAGTTCGGGCGACGAGGTGTCGTCTGAATCGGCCGACGAGGCCGAGCAGTTGGAGGCGTTCGAGGAGCGTGCCGCCATCGCCGAGTACTCCGGTGGGCTGGACCGGGCGGAAGCCGAGCAGCTGGCCCGTCGTCGGAAGGAGCCGGTGCAGAGCTGACTGCGGGATCTTCGTCTCGCCCGACACGCTGTCGCTCGTGCGTCGGGACGGGGCGGCCCCGAGCCGGAGGCCGTGAGGCCGACGGGCATCCTGGGGGGCGTGGTGCCCCCTGGGGTGTGGGGTTTCCTGTGAGTGAGTAGCAAGGTCGGGCTGTGGTGCTGACCACAGCGTCTGGCCTGGTTGGCCGCTGCTTCGGGGCTTCCAAAGCTCCGGCGGTGGCTACCTACCTACTCGTTGTCCCGGCTCGAGGGCTTCCCGCCCATCCAGATCGCGACGAGCGCCGGGATCGCAACCGCGGCGACGGGGCCGAGGGACTTGGAGTCAATCAGGCCGCACAGCGCGACCACCAGGATCACCACGATGGTCGTGATGACCATCTTCTTGTTCCGAGTCATGTGACCTCCTGTTCACGAAGTGTCGGTCGAACAGGGAGATCGTGGTGCTCGTCAGGGTGTGTGTACACTCCCTGGGTGTTGTGCTTGTTGCGCTGACGAACCTCGGGGAGATCCGCTAGGAACGCCGTTCCTAGCGGCCGGTCCTGTGTGACGGTCGACCGCCAAACGAGCTAGGCGATTCGGTGATTGATCCGAGGTCCCAAGGCGTGGCGGATTTCGTCCTTGAAGAGGACGACAGCCCACTCGTGGTTCCTCAGGCCGTCTTCTGCAGCCAGCATTCGACAACGTTCCGCGATCTTCGTCTCGATTTGCTGCCGCATGTCAACGGAGTCACCTAGCCAACTGTTGCTGAAGTACTCGATGGGTGCGGATCCGCTGATGCGACGGGTCATTCGGGCCACGTAGCGGCAACG
>CAYFOA010000298.1:0-8108 GCA_964344575.1 uncultured Rickettsiales bacterium
TGGGGGCGGAGCTGGAGGCGGGGACGGCAAACCCTTACGCGGCGGTCCGGCGGCTGTTGGAGGAGGGGTGACGACGCGCGGTCGGGACGGAGGTCCGGGCGGGCGACGCGGACGAGGCCGCGGGGGCCTCCGGTGGCGCTGGTCGGGGGCGGCGCTCGTGGCGGCGGCGGTGGCGGCGACGTGGTCGCTGGGGGGGTGCGCGGGGAGCCGGACGCAGGTGGCGCAGGAGGCGGCGCTCGCGGGGGACGCGGTGTTCGCGGGGGACGTGCTCGCGACGGGGCTGGCCTCGGGGCGGGACGCGGCGGACGGTCCGGAGCGGCTGTGGCTGGCGGACGAGCGGCGGGTGTGGGAGCTGAGCAAGGACGCCGTCGCCCCCGTGGAGCGGTGGCGGGCGCCGCGGTTCAGCCGGATCGTGCGGTTCGAGGCCGCGGATCTGGACGGCGACGGCGCGGACGAGTGGGTGGTGCTGCTCGACCAGGGGCGGATGCGGTCGGCGGTCGTGGAGGTGGCCGAGGACGGGGTCCGGTCGATGGACGGCAGGCCGTTCGGGGGGTACCTCCGGCCGATCGTGGGCGCGGACGGAGCGCTGACGCTGGTCGCCCAGCACGCGGGGGCGGACGCTCCGTTCCGCGGGCAGGTGCGACGGATCGCGCGGACGGACGACGGCAAGTGGAAGCCCGGCGAGTCCCTGGGGCTGCCCGCGGACGTGGCGATCTTCGACTTCTTCTGGCTGGACGGCCGGCTGTTCGGGGCGGAGGCGTCGGGGAAGCTGCAGGAGCGGGATCCGCGGTCGCTCAAGGCGGTGCTCTGGCGCTCGGACGTGCGGGTGGCGGGGCGGCCGCTGGAGATCGAGCGGAGCTACCAGAACATGCTCGGGGAGGAGCAGGAGGCGGGGCTGCGGCTGCTCCCGCCGTGGGTGCGGGTGGGGGACGGAGAGCTGATCCTGGCGGGCGGGGTCCACAACCCGGTGGCGATGCTGCGGGACCTGCGGGTCTGGCAGGGGGGAGACGTCCGGCTGATGCGGCTGGCGGACCGCGGGCTGGAGGAGGTCCGTCGGACGCCGCTGCTGGGGCGCGCGGTGGTGGCGGTGGCGGACTGGGAGATCGCCGAGGGCGAGCACGTGTGGGCGGCGGCGGTGTGGACGAGGGCGGCCGGCGGGTTCGTGAAGCCGGAGTCGCGGGTGTTCCTGTTCGACCCGGAGACCGGGAACCTGCTGGGAGGATCCTCCGAGAACGAGAACGAGAACGAGAACGAGAACGAGCCCGAGCCCGAGCCCGAGAACGAGAACGAGCCCGAGCCCGAGCCCGAGCCCGAGAACGAGAACGAGCCCGAGCCCGAGAACGAGAACGAGAACGAGCCGCCCGCTGACGCGGAGCCCGAGGCGCCATGAACCCGCGGACGCGGGCCGTGCTGGCGACGTCGGCGGCGCTGGTCCTCGTCGTCGTCCTCGTGGTCGCGTCGGGCCGGCTTCCGCGCCGCTGGCACGTCGTCATCGTGGACGCCGCGCCCGCCGTGACGGTGGTGCCCGAGGCCACGCCGCGGCTGGACGCGCTCCGGGCCGCGGGGATCGGGATCGCGTGGCCCGAGGGCTGGCTTCCCGACGAGGCGACCCTGACCGACGCCGTCGACGCCCTCCGCGACGCCGGCTGGACCCCCGTCGAAGCGGCCGGCGCGACGGGGGGGGCCCGGGCGACCACCGACGCCGTCCTCGACGCCGCCTACGCCGCCGGCCCCGCCCGGGGCCGCCGCGTCGTCCGCCTCCGCTACGTCCCCGCGAGCCGCGCCGAGCTCGACCGCGAAGTCGGCCGCCTCTTCGACGGCCTCGCCGGCCCGCTCCGTCCCGCACGGACGCTGTACCTCGTCGTCGACCGCGAGTCCCACCTCGCGATCCTCGGCGGCCCCCCCGCCCTCGACGCCGCCGCCCTCCCCCCCCACGGCGTCGGCGGCGACGCCTTCGTCGCCTGGCTGGCGGCGATCCTCCGGATCCCCGATGGGGGGTGAGCGCCTCCGCGCGGTCGTGCTCGGGCTGCTGGTCGCGCTCGTCCTCGCCGAGGTGGGGGCCCGGGTCCTGCACACCGCGGGGGCCGAGCCCGAGGCGTCCGCGCGCCCCGTCCCGCCGGGGATGGTCGTCGCCGACGAGGCCACCGGCTTCGCCCTCGCCCCCGGCTTCTCCGACCCCCGCCTCGGGTTCACCGTCAACGCGCGGGGCTTCCGGGATCGCGAGCGCGCACCCGGCCCCGCCGCCCCCGGGACCCTCCGCATCGCGCTGGCCGGCGACTCCTTCGCCGCGGGCGCGTCGGTCGCCGACGACGAGCACCTCGCCTTCCTCCTCGAGGAGGCCCTCCGCCCCCCCCCCCGCCCGCCCCCGGCCCCCGCGTCGAGGTCTGGAACCTCGGCGTCCCCCACACCGGCCCCGAGCAGACCCTCCACCGGCTCCGCGCCCGGTGGGACGACGTCCAGCCCGATGTCGTCGTCTTCGCCTTCTTCGAGGGGAACGATCCCTGGGACGACGCCGTCGGGCCGGGCGTCCTCCGCGTCCGCGACGGCGAGCTCGTGCGCGTCCCCTGGGCGCCCACGGCGGGCTCTCCGTACAACGATCGCCGCGCCGAGATCGCCCGCCCCATCCAGGCCCACCACCTCCCCGGCGACCGGCTCCTCCAGCGGCACTCCTACGCCTACCGCCGCGCGCTGCACGCCGTCGCCGCCCTCCGCGCCGACCGCCCCGCCGACGGCTGGCCGTGGGGGATGCAGCCGTTCGACTACGAGGCCTTCGGGGGGATGGCGTGGCTCATGCTCGACCCCGAGCCGCCCCCGATCGCCCAGGCGTGGAGCATCACCGCGGACGTCCTCGAGGCGATGAAGGCCGCGGTCTCCGCCCGGGGGGCGCGCCTCCTCCTCGTGTCGATCCCGCCGCGCGTCGCCATCGACGCCGAGGCCCGCGACGTCGCCGCGCAGGTGGGCTGGCGGGTCGGGCCCGACCCGAACCGCCGCCTCGACCCGACGCTGCCCCTGCGCCGGCTCCGCGCGATCGCCGACGACCTCGACGTCCCCCTCCTCGACCTCCGCGACGCGCTCCTCGGGGTGGGCAGCGCCGCCTACTTCGCCGACGACAGCCACTGGACCGCCGCCGGCCACCGCGCCGCCGCCGGCGCGGTCGCCCGGTTCCTGGCCGACCACGACGTCCTCGGCCGATCCGACGTCGCCCGCGTCGACGACCGCCTCGTCCGCCTCGTCCCCGACGGCAGCGTCCGCCGCGTCCTCGAACCCTCCCGCGGCTTCGACGTCATCCCCGAGCGGTACGCCGACCCGGCCGCCCTCGCCGGCCTCCTCCGCGACGCGCTCCCCGAGGGCTTCACCGCCGGCCGGGCGCGCTGGAGCGTCGGGCCCCTCGATCCGCCCGACTGGCCCGTCGTCGTCGCCCGCGCGGAGCTCGACGTGTCCGGCCCGGACTGCGAGGCGCGCCTGACGCTGGTCGACGGCGCCGGGGATCCCGAGGTCGACGAGTGGCGCCGCCGCCAGCGCGAGTTCGTGGCCGGCGCGGTGGAGTCGGGCGTCCCCTCCTCCGCGCGCCTGTCGCTGACCCGGTCGCACCCCTGCGTGCCCGTGTCGGGCTTCGTCGCCCCGCTCGGGGCCCTCGGCCGCGAGCTCGTCGGCGCCTCCGCCGGCCTCGTCCGCCCCACCGTCGTCGTCGGCACCGACTGGCCGGGCGCAGCCGACGGTCCGTCCTCCGATCTGCGCGCGCACCTCGTCGAACCGGCGTCCCTCGCGACCGCCATGCCCGTCGCTCCGGACGGCTGGCAGGTGCTCGACGCGCTGCCGATGTACCGCCCTCACGACGTGCCCGACGAACCCGCGCTCCCGGCCGACGTCGAGGCCGCGCTGGCCGCCCTGCAGGCCCCGCCGGGCGCGTCCGACGTGCCCTGGACCGCGCAGCTCCGCCGCTGGTACCGCGGCCCCTTCGGCAGCTTCGCCCTCGTCGTCCAGGACACCGGCCGCGACACGCGCCTCCTCCGCTCCCGCGAAGCGCGGCTCGCCCGGGCCGCCACTCCCGAACCGTCGCCGCCCGCGGACGCCCCCACCCTCGCCCCGTTCGACGCCGGCCCCCGCGGCGGCTTCCGCACGTGCCTCGACGCGCAGGGCCTGTGCAAGGTGGTCGTCCCCCTGACCGACGATCCCGCCGCCCGCTACAACGCGATCCTCATGGGTCCCGCGTCCGCCCCCGACGAGGGCTACGCGGCGCTGCTCTCAGCGATCGAAGTCGACGCGCTTCAGGCGGACTGACGTCGCTCGGCCGCGCTCCGTCGCCGCCGCGCGATGACCAGCAGGGGACCGCCGATCACCAGCACCGCCGACAGGGGCGCGCGCATCCGGTGGGGGACGTGGCGGACCCCCGCCGTCGCCGACCCCTCCTGGGGGACCGTGATGCGCCAGTGGCCCGCCGAGACCTGCGTCGTCGTCGCGATCCGGCAGCTCACGCAGCCCGTGTCGTCCGGCTGCTCGCTCGGCTCTCCGGTGCAGCCCGACTCCTCGCCGATGATCGACGTGACGTCGCACCCGTCCTCGCCTCCGCAGCCCGACTCCTCCAGGCAGCCGCCCTCGCCCGTGCAGTCCGAGCAGCCGCCCCCGTCGCCGCAGCTGTCGCACCCGCCGCTGCTCTCGCCGCCCGTCGTCTCGCCGAGCGTCGCGTACGCCCCGAGGAAGTCCAGCAGCGCCGGGCTCTCGCCCACCGCCAGCGTCTCCAGCCCCACCAGCCCCTGCCCCATCACCGTCGGCAGCCCGAACGTCATCCCCTCCAGCAGCGACCCCGCCACCGTGTCGATGACCACGCCCACGAAGCTGACGAAGTTCCCCTCGAACGCCGGGTTCAGGTCCTCCGCGATCTCGTTGTACGTCACCCGCGGGTTCAGGTTCTCGCTGTCCAGGAACACGTCGATCTGCAGCGCGTCGTCCGGCGCCAGGCCGATGTCCACGCCCGCGTGCACGTCGATCGCCACGCTCGCGAGGTTCGCGAACCGGTCCAGGATCAGCGGGTAGAACTGGATGTTCAGCCCCTCGACGTCGACCGTGATGTCGTGGTCCCCGTCGAACCGGGCCACCGGCGGCGTCTCCGGCATCGTCCGGATCAGCATCGGGACCTCGTCCTCGGTCCCCAGGATCTCCGCCAGCCGCTCCTCGTTCTCCAGGCCGAGCAGCAGCCCCAGGTACGTCGTGGTCAGCACCGTCGACCCGAGGTCCTCCACCACGTAGCAGAGCACCCCGCCCTGCCACACCGCGAAGAAGCCCTGGTTGACGAGGTCGTCGCTGAGCAGCGCGGCGAGGTGGTACGGGTCCCCGCTCCCGGGGACCGTCGCCGTCATCGGGGGCATGTTCGACGGCGTGTAGACCGACCCCCCGCCGTCGTCCGTGAACCGCTCCACGCACTGGTGGGGCGGCGCCGTCACGCTCCCCCCGAGGACCAGCCGGAGCCCGTCGTCGTTGTGCTCCACCGCCGTCGGGTGGATGTCGTAGGTCAGCTCGGTGTCGAGCACCTCGGTCGTGTCCGACAGCCACAGCGCCGCGAACGCCTCCTCGATCGTGACCTCCAGATCGGCCAACGTCTCCCCGATCGTCGACTCCAGCTCGGTGACGAACTCGGCGACCACGAGGTCGAAGATGTTCAGCCCCACGACGCTCAGCGCCTCGTTGAGGTCGCCGAGGAAGCAGTCGGTCATGTGGACCTTGTTCTGCATCGCCGCTTCGATGTTGTGCGACAGCTCGCCGATGGTGACGTCGATGATCGGGTCGCCGTCGGCGTTCGTCCCCATCGCGAACGAGATCGGGACGTCGATGAGGAAGTTCGCCGGGTCGGTGTACAGCAGGCACACCGTGTCCATCGAGCAGCCCGAGATCGTCACGATCGCGGGGTCGTCCGGAGTGTTGATCCAGACGTTCATGTCGACGTGGAGCAGCAGCGCGTCCGGCGTTCCGTCGATCGTGATCTCGTTGATCGTGCTGTGGACGATCAGGTTGTCCAGCTCCAGCTGGAGGGTGCAGAAGAGCAGGTCCGCGACGTCCTGCGGCGGGATCGAGCCGATCACCAGGTCCGGCGGCAGGAGACCGTCGACCAGGCCGAGGAGGTGGTCGAACCCCGCCTCCGTGATGTCGAGCCCCACGCCTTCGGCGATCGGGCTGCCGGGGGGGAGCGTGTCCTGGGCGGCCGCCGCGGACGGCAGGCTCAGGACGAGGACGGCGAGGAGCAGGGGGGCGCGCATGGAGGCCCGCGCATCCTAGGGAGGGGGCCCCAGGGCGGCAAGGGCGGAGGGTCGCCCCATCCGATCGGAGATCCTCGCGCGCGTGTGGGGTATTGCGCCGACGCCCATCTTCCTGCTAGGCAGAGCCACGCGCGTCACCGCGCCCGTGGATTGGTTCGCATGAAGGTCTGCCCCATCTGTGGGTCCACCTACGAAGCCGGGGTGGACTTCTGCTTCAAGGACGGCGCTCCCCTCGATTCCGAGGAGGAGGTCGCTGCCGCCGCGGAGGCGGAGGCGTACGAGCGCGCGGGCATCACCGCGGACGAGCTCGACGCCCCCGACGCCATCAGCCTCAGCAACATCCCCGCGGTCGGGTACGACGAGGACGACGTCGTCACCCAGACCCTCCCCACCGACCTCCCCGAGCCCGACGCGGCCGCCCAGAGCCTCAGCGGACTCCAGCCGCTGGAGGAGCCGATCGAGCGGGACATCACCGGGATCGTCGACCCCTTCGGCGGCCACGAGGAGGAGGCCTTCCGCGCCCGGCTCCACGGCGTCGACGACGAGGTCCCCACGGAGGCCGACGCGGACGCGCCCGTGGCGGAGGACGACGAGGGCTTCGACGAGGCCGACGAGACCCAGGTCGACGACGAGGACGAGAGCGCCGACGAGAGCGCGGACGAGTCCTCCGACGACGCCGCGGCCGCCGCGCCCGCCCCCCGCCGGGCCCGTCCGCGCAAGCGGCCCGAGGACTTCGGCGCGAAGGACGACGACGACAACAAGGGGCTGTTCCTCTTCGTCGCCGTCGCCGCGATCCTCGTGGTCGGCTTCATCGGCTGGCAGCTCGCGGGCAAGGGGGGCGACGACGCGTCCGAGCCGCCCGCGACGACCGCCGTCCGGAGCGAGACGCCCGCCCCCGCCCCCGAGCCGGAGCCGGAGACGCCCGCCCCCCACGAGGGCGAGGACGCATCGGCCGAGGCCGAGAACGAGAACGAGGGCGAGAACGAGGGCGAGAACGAGAACGAGGGCGAGGACGAGGGCGAGAACGAGGGCGAGGCCGCGAGCGAGGCCGACGGCGCTGCCGCCGCCGAGGACGCGACCCCGTCGGCTGCCGAGATCCGCCGCCGCCAGGAGCAGCGCCGCGAGCGCGGCGAGGGCCGCCGCCGCCGGGCCGAGGAGCGGGCCCGCCGCGAGGCCGCCGCCGCCGAGTCGGCGGGGACCTCGGAGTCGCCGGGCAGCCCCGAGCCGCCGTTCTCCTCGGAGGGCGGAACCGGGGACGCCGTCGCCGCGGCCGACAACCCCTGGACCAGCCCGTCCCCCACGCCCGCCCCCGCCGCCGACCCGACGCCCGCCCCAGGGGGCAGCCCGTGGGGCGCGACCACCACGTCCGAGGCGCAGGTCACCATCTCGTCGAACCCCGCCGGCGCGCGGGTCACCGTCGGCGGTCGCTACCGCGGCCAGGCGCCGGTCGCCGTCAAGCTCGCGGCGGGCACCCACGAGGTCCGCGTCGAGCAGTCCGGCCACGCCACGCAGACGCGCTACGTCAAGGTCACGGGGAGCGAGGCGGTCAACGTCGACGTCGTCCTCGAGCCCCTCGCCCGCGTCGCCCAGGGGACCGTGATGGTCGCCTCGTCACCGCCCGCGATGCTCTACGTCGACGGCGTCGCCAAGGGCCGCACCCCCATCTCGGTCGCCATCGTGGCGGGTCCCCACACCTTCCGGCTGGACGCCGAGGGCAAGCCGTCCTTCGAGCAGACGCTCAACATCGAGCTGGCCGACGGCGAGACCGTCAACCGCTTCTTCCAGCTGCCCGACTAGACCGGGCTCATAGGTGATCACTTAACTCCTCTCGCTTGTCGCGCCGTACCGCCGACAGAA
>CAYFOA010000299.1:0-7998 GCA_964344575.1 uncultured Rickettsiales bacterium
ACGACGACAGCGCCGCCGACGATGACGACAGCGCGGACGACGACGACGACGACTCCGGCGACGACGACGACGCGACGGACGACGACGACGACGACGACGACTCCGGCGCGATCGGCGACGACGACGACAGCGTCGTGGTCGACCCGATCGACGACGTCCCGCAGTGCGGCTGCGCCGCCGCGCCGGCGTCGGGTCATTTCGCACTGGCCCTGCTCCCGCTGATCGGTATCCTCCGCCGCACTCGGAGGTCCTGATGTCCCGATTCGCCGCTGTCCTGCTCGTCGCGCTGATGCTGAGCGCGTGCCGTCCCCCGCCCCCGCCCGCTCCGGAGGGGCTGGACGAGTCGGCGGCGTACATGGTGCGCGAGTTCTACAGCGACGACGCCACGTTCCAGGCGGGCCTGACCGGCTTCCTGAACTGGTTCGAGGACGAGGGCTTCGAGCTGATCGGCGTGGACGCGGGCGCGGGCGAGGACTTCAACGAGGCGTTCAGCGTGGGCGCGCTGACGGACGACGACATCGGCTACCTGCCGCTGGAGCACGGCCGGAACATCGGCGACGCGGCGGGCATCGTGTCGGTCGCGGAGATGGACTGCAGCGTGACGGAGTCCGAGGACCTGCTCGTCCGCAGCGACCAGGACACGCTCTTCGTCGACGACTGGGAGGGCTACGACCGGACCTACGTGACGTCGCGGACGGCGTACCAGGACGCGACCCGCTCACACGAGTACGCGGAGGTCCCCGAGGCGGTCGATCGGTTCGGCGAGGCCGACATGAACGACTACGACTCGACGTTCCTGCTCACGCACAACGCGGCCAACCCGGCGCCGGTGTTCGGCGGGCTGGCGGACCTCGACGACTACCCGCTCTTCCTCGAGTTCCGGCACGGCCTCTACGACATCAACGGCGAGGAGTTCCAGATCTACTCGATCGTCACCTGGATCACGGACACGGTCAGCGGCCCGGCGGGGAACAACCACATCCACCAGAGCTACAGCATCGAGATCAACGCCGAGCGGCCCAACGGCAAGACGCTCCGGATGCTCGCGGTGTGGGCCGAGCCGGAGGGCGCGGGGCTCGAGCCGGACGACCCGATCGTCCTCAACTACGCGGTCGACAAGTCGGCCGGCGCCAGCGCCCGCCTCACGCAGATCTGCAACGGCGAGGTCGAAGTCGACGACGAGCCGTAGGCGGTAGACTCGTCCGTTCATGGAGGGGCTGGCGAGGGCGCTGCTGCAGCGCAGGACTTCCGCTGCCCTCGTGGCGGTCTGCCTGCTCGCGTCGATCGGGCTCGGCGTCGCCGCCGTCCAGGTGGAGCAGGACGACGACCTCCTCGCGTTCCTGCCCGAGACCAACCCCGACATCGCCTTCTTCCGGTCGATCAACGAGCGCTTCGGGGGGCTCGACGTCGCGCTCGTCGGCATCGAGGCGCCGGCGCTCTTCAGCGGGGACTTCCTCGCCCGCCTGAAGGAGGCGACGGACGAGGCGAACACGCTGGAGCAGGTCAGCTACGCGGTCAGCATCGTCAACGTCGACGACATCACCCCCGACCCGGAGATGGGCGGCATCAAGTGGGCGCCGCTGGTCGAGGCCATCCCGTCCAACGAGTTCGAGTCGGAGTTCCTCCGCGCCAAGGTGATGGCGCGGGACCACATCGTCGGCGAGATGGTCAGCGCCCAGGGGGACGCGGTCATCCTGTACTGCTTCCTCGGCGTCGAGGCCGACCCCCGCGAGACGGCCGAGGCGGTCCGGACGGTCGTCCGGCGCCACTTCCCCGACGACCCCGTCTACTGGGGCGGCGCGCCGTTCATCTCGACGTACATCTACGACGCCGCGAAGCAGGACATGGACAAGCTGACGCCGTGGTCGGTGGCGGTGATCATCCTGATCCTGCTGGTCACGTTCCGCGACCCGATCGGCGCGGTCCTCGCCCTGGGGACGACGGGGATGGGCATCGCGGCGTCGCTGGGGACGATGAAGCTGCTCGGCATCGAGTACAACATCGTGCTCTCGTCGATGCCCGTGATCCTGTTCGCGGTCGGCTCCGCGTACAGCATCCACGTCCTCGCCCACTACTACCGCCACGTCGACACGCTGGGCCCCGACGACGCGCTGGTGCAGACGATGATCGGGGTCGGTCCGCCGGTCCTCGCGGCGGGGCTGACGACGGTCGCGGGGCTGCTCTCGTTCGTCGCCATGGACATCGAGCCGATGCGGATCTTCGGGGCGTTCACGGCGCTCGGGATCTTCGCCACGCTGGTGCTCTCGCTGACGTTCGTCCCCGCCGTGATCCGGCTGACGGGGCTGCGGCGGCGGTCCGGCGGGGGGATGACGGCGACGTGGGCGGGGGTCTCCGGCTGGTTCGCCGACCGACGCGGGCTGACGACCGCCTTCCTCGCCGTCGTCGCCGCCGCGGCGGCCGTGTCCGTCACCCAGGTGAAGGCCCGGATGGACAACGCCGCCTTCTTCGACGCGGGCAGCCCGCCCGACCGGTCGGAGAAGTTCCTCGGCGCGAACTTCGGCGGCAGCCAGTTCATGCAGATCCTCGCCGAGGGGGACATGCGCGACCCCGCGGTCCTGCTCGACGTCCAGCACGTCGCCGACGAGCTCAGCCTCGTCGACGGGGTCAGCTCGACCATCCACCTCATCGGGCCGCTGGCCATCGCGAACGAGGCGATGGAGGGGAGCCGCCGCGTCCCCGACACGCGCGCCAAGGCGGGGGCCCTGCTCGGGCTCATGACGGGCAACAAGGCCGTCGAGCAGATGGTGGACGCGGACCGGACCGAGGCCCTGATCCAGCTCAAGCTCGGCGCCTCGGACGCCGACACGATGGCCGCCATCCTCGACGAGGTGCACGCCTACTTCGCGGGACGCGAGGGCTACCGCGACGACGCGGACGTCGTCGAGGCGCGCGTCGCCGCCCTGAACCGGCGGTTCGCGCTCGGCGCCGCCGGCCCGGCCATCGCCGAGGCGGTGCGCGGTCCCCTCGGCGGCGGGGACGCGACGTCCTCGGTCGTCGCCGGGCTGCTGGCGTTCATGGAGACGGACGAGTTCTTCGCGGTGCTGCCCGACGATCCGGAGGCGAAGCCGCGCCTCGCCGCCGCCGTCGCCGCGCTCGGCCCGGAGCACGACGCGGACGGGCTCGCCGCCGCCGCCGCCGAGGCCCTCGCGCTGGAGCCCACCGACCCGACCGTCGACGACGTCGTGTTCTCCCTGGAGGCGGCCACGGGCGAGCTGTGGACCCGGGCGGGCGCCCTCGCCGCGGCCGCCGACCTCGTCGCCAAGGCGGGGCTGACCCTGCCCGAGGGGGACGCCGGGGACCGCGTCACCTCCTACCTCGCGGGCGCGCTGGCCGACCTCGGCCGCGACACGCCGTCGCCCGTCCCCCCCGTCCAGTACACGGTGTCGGGCCTGCCCATGCTGTACCGCGGCCTGGAGCGGAGCGTGACGCGGAACCAGTGGCGCTCCCTCGCGCTCGCGCTGCTGCTCGTGTTCGTCATCCTCAGCGTCGTCTTCAAGTCCCCGACGGCGGGCCTGCTGGCGTCCTGTCCCACCTTCTTGACTCTGTTGCTGCTCTACGGTGCGATGGGTGCGATTGGCGTCTCCCTCGACATCGGCACGTCCATGCTCGCCAGCCTCGTCATCGGGGCCGGGGTGGACTACGCGGTCCACATGGTGGCGGCGTGGCGGGCCCCCGCGGACGGGCCGCTCAGCGACGGCGCCCGGGCGGCTGCGAACGCGACCTCCTCGGCCATCTGGACCAACGCCGTCATGGTCGCCGCGGGGTTCTTCGTGCTGACGCTGGGGGAGGCCCGGCCGCTGCAGAACGTCGGCCTGCTCACCGCCTCGGCGATGCTCGTCGCGGGGCTGACGACGTTCGTCGCGATCCCGGCGCTGGCCCGGCGGCGGTCCTACAGCAGCGACGCGGTGCTCGCCGCCCTCCACGACCACGGAGCCTGACCTCATGCGTACGACGACCCTGCTGCTGGCCCTCCTCCTGATCCCTGCCTTCGCCGCCGCCGAGGACGGCGCGTCGGTGCTCGCGAAGATGGACGAGTCGATGTCCCGCGCGATCGACCAGTACTTCGAGTACGAGGTCGTCAACGAGGAGAAGGGCCGCGATCCGAAGGTCATGGAGCTGCAGGTCTGGATCAAGGGCGAGATGCGGCTGACCGAGTTCCAGGCGCCGGGGGACATGAAGGGGACGAAGGCGCTCGTGAGATCGCACGACCAGATGTACATCTACCTCCCCGCGTACAACAAGGTCCGCAGAGTCGCGTCCTCGATGACGAGCGGCGGCTTCATGGGCACGACGTTCAGCAACGACGACATCAGCACGGTGCTCTACGGCCCGGTCTACGACGGGACGCTGGACTCGGAGACCGACGACGCCTGGATCGTCACCCTGACCCCCAAGGAGGGGCAGAAGACGGCGTACGGCAAGCTCGTGATGACGGTCAGCAAGCAGTACATCCAGCCGACCGAGATCAAGTACTTCAACAAGAAGGACCAGCACATCAAGACGGAGACGCGGACGAGCTACTCGTGCGAGGGGGACGTCTGCAACGCCGAGTCGATGAAGATGACGGACCACACCAAGGGGGACGCGTCGACCGAGCTGATCCGCCGGGCCTGGAAGGTGAACCCCGGGATCGGGGACGACGAGTTCAGCGTGCGGAACCTCCAGAACTGATGCGGTACCTGGTCGCGCTGCTGCTGCTGGTCCCGACGCTCGCGGGAGCGCGGGAGCTCCCGAAGCTGGAGTTCGACGTCGGGGGCTCGATCTCGAGCGACGTCCGCTTCCGCGTCAAGGAGGTCGGGATCGGCGACTGGTACGACCGGCGCACGTTGCCGGTGGGGTTCGACCGGAACGAGAACATCGCCAAGCTGAAGGCGGCCGCGTCGATCTCGCGGTTCCGCGGCGTCATCGAGATCGACTTCGTCCTGGTCGGCTTCCCCCAGGCCGGCGACCTCCCCGGCCTGTCCGATCGGGGCCAGCTCCAGCCCTTCCGCCTGGAGACGCACGCGGCGTACATCCACGCCCGCGACCTCCTCGTGCCCGGCCTCGACGTCCGGCTCGGCCAGCAGCTCGTCCAGTGGGGCGTCGGCGACCAGTTCAACCCGACGAACCTGCTCAACGCGGACGACCTCGAGGACACGCTCAAGTTCGGCGAGCAGCAGGCCAACCTGATGGCGCGCTTCGACCTGACGCCGCTGCCCAACAAGGCGCCCAACTGGAGCTTCAGCTTCGTCGCCGTCCCCGTGTTCCGGCCCGCGCTGCTGCCCCCCAGCTCGTCCCTCGGCGTGGCGGCGGTCGACCGGCTGCCGTTCGCGGACGAGGAGCTCCGGTGGCGGGTCCACAGCGAGACGGAGTTCGCCAGGCGGGCGGGACTCCCGACGATCGTCGGCGAGACGGTCATCCGGTCGCCGGCGGTGAGCCTGAAGAACGTCCAGCTCGCGGCCCGGATGGCGGCGACGGTGCTGAACCAGGACCTCGCGATCAGCTTCTACCGGGGTTTCGACGACTTCCCGGTGCCGGCGCAGAACTACAGCTTCGTGGACGACGGCTACGCGGCGTGCGAGTTGGACCCGCCGTTTCCGGAGGTGCGCGACGGCGAGCCCGGCGAGGACGAGGAGTGCATCGACGGCGTCATCTCGACGCAGGCGACGCTGGCCTACCCCCGCGTCCACGTCCTCGGGTTCAACATGACCGGGGAGATCCCCGGCATCGGGCTCGGCTACCGGCTGGAGCTCGGCGTGTTCTTCCCCAACGAGCGGACGATGGCGCTGCACAACGACGCGATCCTCATCGCGCCGGCGGGGGAGTACGACTACGACGGCGACGGCGAGCCGGGCGGACCGGAGCCGGTGGTCGTCGGGAACACGCCGTTCGCGAAGTGGGTGCTCGGCCTCGACTACATGATCGGCGGCGTCGTGATGCTCAACGCGATGTGGGTCCACGGCAACGTCAACGAGTTCGGGGCGGGGGACTTCATCAAGCCCGTCGCCTGGGCGGTCCGCGAGGGGGAGGCGATCGGCCGGCTCCCCGCGGACGAGGACGACGGGACGCCGCTGCTCTTCGACTGCGCCGTCAACGGCGAGGGAAGCACGTGCGCGCGGGAGATCCTGCGGCCGAAGATCGGCGACTACCTGGTGTTCGGGATGGACATCAACTTCGCGCGCCAGGCGGGGCTGATCCGGCTGTTCACGATCTTCGACCTGAGCGGCTACCACGAGCAGTCGTACGACATCGAGGCGGGCGAGCGGGTCAACGTGTTCCACCACCCGTTCAGCGAGCAGGGCTTCAGCGCGGTGATCTACCCGTCGTTCAACTGGAACTTCGGCTACGGCTTCGAGCTCGGGGCGGGCGCGCTCGTCCAGCTCGGCAAGGCGCACACGGTCTTCGGCGACCCCGCGGCCGGCGGCTCGCTCGTCTTCGTCAACGGCAAGTACAGCTTCTAGTGCAGCGGCTCGTCTGACGTCAGCGCCTCGCGGAGCGCGGTCAGCTCGGGGCTGGCGAGGCTCGGCGCGGCGTCGAGGGCGGCATCGAGCAGCGCCGCCGCCTTCGCCCGCGCCTCGGGGATCTGCGCGAGCCCCACGGCGAGCGTGATCGCCCGCGCCGCGTCCACTCCGTCAGCGGTCTGCACCATCGCCAGCAGCGCCCCCTCGGACATGGAGCCGAGCATCGGCGGCGGCGCGCCGAAGAGGTGGTGGAAGTCGAGCTCCACGACCTCGACCTCCTCGGTCTCGCCCTTGATGCGGTCCGCCAGCCCCTCCGCGAGCTGGTGGATCTGCCGCATGAGGAAGTCGTCGCGCCACATCCCCGTAGCCTACGCCCCCAGCCGCGGGTGGGGGCGACGGACGTCGAGCCGACGGAGGCCGGCCTTGCGGGCGAGCTCCAGCGCCGCGGCGTGGTCGGCGGGGGCGAGCCGCCGGGTCAGCTCGGGGAAGCGGCGGGGCTTCCGCACGACGAGCCCCGCGGGGCGGTACTGGGCCATCACGTTGACGTACGTGTCGGGGCTCAGCGCGGCGAGCCAGCGGAGGATCTCCCCGGTCTCGTCGAGCCCTCCCGGCATGACGAGGTGGCGGACGAGCAGCCCGCGCCGGGCCAGCCCGTCGGAGTCGACCTGCAGATCCCCGACCTGCCGGTGCATCTCGGCGATCGCGGCCCGGGCGACGTCGGGGTAGTCCTTCGCCTTGAGCAGCCGCGCGCTCGCCCGGCTCGTCCAGTACTTGAAGTCGGGCATGTAGACGTCGACCACGCCGTCGAGGAGGCGGAGGCTGTGCAGCGAGTCGTAGCCCGACGTGTTGTAGACGAGCGGCAGCCGCAGCCCCCGGTCGATGGCGGGGACGAGCGCCTCGAGGACCTGGGGGACGACGTGCTCGGGGGTGACGAAGTTGATGTTGTGGCAGCCCCGGCCCTGCAGGTCGAGCATCATCGAGGCGAGCTGATCCGCGTCGACCTCGACGCCCTGGCCCTCGTTCGAGGTCTCCCAGTTCTGGCAGAAGACGCACTTGAGGTTGCACCAGCTGAAGAAGATGGTGCCGCTCCCGTTCCAGCCGCGGAGGACGTCCTCCTCGCCGAAGTGGGGAAACCAGCTGGAGACGAGGGCGCGCCGCCCCACGTGGCAGAGGGGCTCCCGGACGCGCGGAACGGGCTCCCGCCAGGGCTCCTGCACGCGGTCGACGTCGCAGTTCCGGGGACACACCCGGCAGCGCCCGAGCCCCGCGAGCGCCTCCTCGGCCCGGCGCTGGAGCTCGCCGGACTCCCACAGATCGAGGTAGGCGGGACGGCGCGTCACGCCCCATGCTACCGGCGGCGCGCCGGTCCTCCCCGCCGCCGTCGGCCGAGGCCGGCGAGGAGCAGCAGCGCCAGCCCCCCTGCGCCCGCACCGGAGGGCGCCGCGGCGGCGCAGGCGCAGTCCGGCGGCGCGCCGCCGTCCGTGTCGTCGTCGCCGGCGCCGTCGTCGTCGTCGTCGTCGTCGGCCACGTCGTCGTC
>CAYFOA010000300.1:0-7915 GCA_964344575.1 uncultured Rickettsiales bacterium
CGACGACGTGCCGCTGGGCGACGGGCTGGTGGCGTGGTGGTCGATGGACGGGACGGGCGACGACCTGAGCGGCAACGGGCACGACGGCAGCTACCTCGGGACGGGGACGGACGTCGACGATCGCTGCGGCGACGACGGCGCGTACCTGTTCAACGGCACGGACGCGTCGATGCGGGTGTCGGACGAGGACACGCTGGACCTCACGAGCGCGGTGACGATGGCGGCGTGGGTGCGGCGGCAGAGTCAGTTCGGGGAACACTGGGTGGTGGCGAAGGGGGGCGACTGGAGCGCGGACGACCCGAACTACACGCTGGTGGTCGGCTCGGAGAAGCTGTACGCGACGTTCGACGGCGGCTGGCGGGGCGTGGCGGCGCTGCCCCAGGGGGAGTGGCACCACGTGGTCGTGACGTTGGAGGCGGGCGACGCGGAGGCGACGTTCTACGTGGACGGCGTGGCGGCGCCGCAGACGCTGGAGGGGGGCGCGGCGACGATCTCGCTCCCCGCCGGACCGACGGAGCTGTACGTGGGCGCGAACCTGGTGGCGGGGGCGTGGTACGCGGAGCTGACGATCGACGAGGTCCGCCTCTACGACCGCGACCTGACGCCGGAGGAGGCGGCCGCCCTGGCGGCGATCCCCCCCTGCGACTGACGGGGGCGCCGCCCAGTACGACGCGGCGGCCCGCTGGGTCCCCTCGCGGCGAGCCTCCCGCGCAGGGCCGCATTCCGGCCCCCCAGCCCACCCTCGCGGCGAGGCTGCCGCGCCTGGCTGCATCCCGGCCCCCAAGTCGACGCTCCCGGCGGCCACAACCCCACCCAGCCGGCCCAGCTCCCCCCGGTTTCGGCCGGTTCGGACCCTCCCGGCGGCCACAACCCCGACCAGCCGGCCCAGCTCCCCCCGGTTTCGGCCGTCGAGGCCGTTTCGGCATTCAACCCGACCTCGCCGGACACCTCCCCTCGTCGTCGTCGCGGTTGGGGGCATGTGGTCAACCCGGAGCCGAAGGCGGGAGGGTTGTCCAAACGGTGGGGTCAGGTCGGAGCACAGCGGAGAGCTGTCCCCGCCGTGGCATGTCCCCGGCCGACACCGACGGCGTTCGGGGAGCCGGGCGACTTCGGGCGCCGTCGGGCACCTGCCCTGATGGACGATGCCCGGCCTGACGACGTCGGCCGGCGGACCGCCGGACGACGTCTTTGACAACCCTCCGGGTTGCCAACAGCCCCGTTGGAAAACGCTTTGCGATTCCCACATCGCCCACAGCCGAGACGACGACGAGGGATGGAAGAAGACAGACCTGGTCGGGCGTTCCCGCGGAGCCGCGGTCGGCCGACGGCCCCAGCAGGGGTGAGGTCGACGACCTCGGCCGGTTCAGGGCACCTGGAGAGGCCCTCAAGGGGGTGAGGTCGACGACCTCGGCGGGTTCGGGGCGCCTGGAGGGGCCCTCAAAGGGGTGAGGTCGACGACCTCGGCGGGTTCAGGGCACCTGAAGGGGCCCTCAGCGGGGCGAGGTCGACGACCTCGGCGGGTTCAGGGCGCCTGGAGGGGCCCTGGCAGGGGTGAGGTCGGCGACCTGGTCGGGGTTTTGTCGCCCTGGCGGGACACAAGTCGGGGGAGGTCGGCGACCTGGTCGGGGTTCTGTCGCCCTCCCGGGACACAAGTCGGGTGAGGTCGACGACCTCGGCGGGGTTGTGGCCGGCGGGACGGGCCTCTACGACGCGGCCGCGCGCTCGGCGCGGCGGGCGATGGCGCGGAGGCGGCGGGCGGCGGCGAGCTTGGCCAGGGGGCTCAGCCCGAGGTCGACGAGGTACTGCAGCCCGTCCGGGTCGAAGTCGGCGCGCAGCCGGGCGATCAGGCGGGTCCCGTCGGGGAGGTCGTCGAGCGCGAACGCCAGCGTGGACTTCCAGAAGCGCGGCGGCGACGGGTCGTCGAACGCCAGCGTCGCGCCGTCGCGGAGGTCGACGTGGCTGCCGAGGACGAGCACCTGCGGCGGGCGGGCCGCGAGGGTCTGGACCGGCCCCGGCCACCGCGTCACCCGGAGCTGCTCGTAGACGTCCGCCGGGGGCGCCGCGACGTCGACCGAGCGGGTGACGTGGAGCCGCGCGGGGAGCAGCGAGTCGCCCGGCATCGTCCGGTCGTGCCGGGGGTCGTCGTCGTGGCGCAGCTCGCGGCCGAGGCCGCCCAGGAGCTGGCGCCGGATCAGGTGGGAGAAGGGCGCGACCACGGTCCAGTACCGCTTGAACGCGGCGCACGCGGCGTCGTCGGTCCCCCCCACCCGGACCTCGGCCCGGAGCCGCGACCCGCCGCCTTCGCGAGGGGTCACCTGCAGCTCCCACGCGAGCTTGCCGTACCCGGGGTGGGCGAAGTCCGCGAACTCCTCCGGCTCGAACTCCACGAACCGGGGTCGAGGCGCCCAGAAGACGCCGATCGCGCCGATGGTGAGCGCGTCGCCGGGCCGCTCCTCGAGCAGGCGGAACCCCGTCTCGGGGCCGGCGATGCTGTCGACGGTCATCCGCATGTGCTTGTACTCGTCGCGGGGGTCGACCAGCGCGCGGAGCCGCCACAGGGCGCCGACCAGCGGGACGCGGGCGCCGTCGAAGGTCCGGAACGCGGCCCACGCCTCGGACGGGTCGGCGGCCACGTCGAGGGTGTGGACCTCGCGGACGACGGGATCGGGGATGAAGTCGTCGCGCATGTCAGGGCGTCGGCGTGGGGTCGGGCTCGGGCTGGGGCTGGTCGGGGCTGCCGTCGCCGGGTCCGGTGTCGTTGATCTCCTCGTCTTCTTCGAGGCCCTCGCTGCAGTCGGCGGCGGCGAGCAGCGGGGTCAGGGCGAGGAGGAGGAACAGGAGGCGGAGGGTGTGCATGCCCCCCCGGGGAGCACGACCCGTGCCAGGACGGGATCGGGGGACGTCAAGCCTGCGTCGGCGCGCGTTGGGGCCGCGCGCCACAGCTCCGCCTGTGTCGGATCGCACAGGCGGGCGCGCCGGTCAGGCGGCGAGGGGGTTGGCGGGCGACAGGTACCCAGCCACCAGCGCGGCCACCTCCTGCCGGAACACGGGCTGCTCCAGCAGCTCCGGCTCCTCTCGCGCCAGCGGCTCGACCAGCCCGCAGACGGAGTCGACCAGCACGCGCGCGGCGAGCTCGGGGTCGAGGGGGCGGACGAGGTGGGCGTGGGTCCGGAGCTGCTCGGCGACGAGCCCGCGGACGTCGGCGAGGTAGAGCGCGAGGCGGCACTGGCCGGTGGCGTCATCGTGGCGCCGGAGCTCCCGCATGAGCAGCGGGTCGAAGCTGTGCAGCGCGAGGAGGTCGTCGATCAGGGTCGGGATGACGACGGCGATGTCCTCGCTGTCGAGCTCGCGCAAGAGCACGCGGGAGCGGTGGGCGAGCAGCGTGTGGAGGTGGCGGTCCGCGACGGCGTCGAGCAGCGCCCCCTTGTCCCGGAAGTACTGGTACATCGACCCGACGCTGACCCCCGCCCGCTTCGCCACCTTGGCCGTGGTCAGCCCCTCCAGCCCGTCGGTCCGCAGAACCTGAGCGGCCCCCTCCAGGATGGCGTCCACGGTGGCCCGGCTCCGGGCCTGACGGGGCTTGCGTACGCGCTTTTCGACCTGCATGAGCGCCTCCTCGGAAACGCGAGTTTTATGAACCTGAATTCAGATTCATATTAATGGCATGACGACGCCACGCAAGACCTCCATCTCCTTCTTCGACAAGCTGGCCATCCTCCGCGGCATGTGGAGCATCGCCCGGAACCCCCGCAACCTCGACGGCGTGCTCGACCTGAGCGACCGCGTCGCCAAGCACGAGGACGCCTTCGACCTGGTCCCCCAGGAGCTCCGCGACGTCGCGGACGACCTCCCCGGGCACCGCGAGCTGCCCCCGTTGGAGGAGCTCCGCGCGCTCCCCGACGGCACGGTCGGCCGCGAGTACGCGCGGTTCCTCGACGCCAACGGCCTGGTCCCGGAGGCTCTCCGCCCGCTGGAGCAGGAGGGCCCCCTGGGCGAGATCCGCGCCCACATGCGGGGCAGCCACGACCTGTGGCACGTGGTCACCGGCTGGGGCCCCGACCTCGCCGGCGAGCTGGGCCTCCAGGCCTTCTACCTCGCCCAGATCCGCGCCCCGTTCCCCGGCATCGTCCTCATCGCGGGGATGATCCACACCCTCTGGAAGGCGCGGGAGCACACGTTCGACATCATCGACGCCATCGCCGAGGGCTGGCGCCAGGGGAGCGACGCGAAGTTCCTCCCCGGCCTCCGCTGGGCCGACTGGGCGGACCGGCCCATCGCCGAGCTCCAGCGCGCGATGGACATCGCCCCCGCGAAGCCCCGCCCGGTCGAGATCGTCCCCCTGATCGACCTCCCCGCCGCCGCCTGAGCCGGGGCCGCGGCCGACGCGAATGGATGGCGGCGAGCCGATCACCTACTCTGGAGGCATGAGGAGCAAGCTCGCCGAGCAGGTCCGTCGGGAACAGCGGGAGCGGGAGCTCGCGATGACGCCGGACGAGCGCATGGCGCTCGCGCTGAGCGCCGGCCGGCGTCAGGTCGAGGGCTACGCCGCCCATCACGGATTGACCTACGAGGAGGCGCGGCAGGCCCTCGAGCGGGCGGTCGGGCGGGGGCGCCGGATGTGCTCCTGGCAGAAGGCGGGGGGATGACGCTCCTGCACGAGGTCCACCAGGTCCTCTCGAACGCGGGCATCGACCACGCGTTGATCGGCGCGCTCGCGATGTCCCGCCACGGCTTCGTCCGAGCGACCGTCGATGCCGACCTGCTGGCCTGCACCTCCGCCGCGCTGGATCCGGCGCTGTGGGCCTCGCTGAGGTCGAGCGGGGTCGAGATCGAGGTCCGCCGCGGCGACGACAGCGATCCGCTGCTCGGCGTCGTGGTAGCGCGCCGCGGGGACGAGAAGGTGGATCTCGTGATCGGTCGGGGCCGGTGGCAGATCGAGGTCGTGCGGCGCGCGACCGGCGACGATGTGCCGGTCGTGACCCTCGTCGATCTCGTGCTCCTGAAGCTCGACGCGGGAGGCAACACGGACCGAAGCGACGTCGAGCGCATGGTCCGCCCGATGTCCGCCGAGCAGATCGCGAAGGTCGAGGCCGGCCTGCACCACCTCTCGGACTGGTCCCGCGGCCACTGGGAGCGCATCAAGCAGCGGCTCGCCGAGGACGAGTAGCGCCGCCGACGCCCGAGGCCGGGGGGCCGGGCTCCGCTTCGGGGCCGGTGTAGGCTGCCGGGGTGGCGGATCACGGCCCTCGGAGCGGCCCCTCCCCGGGGCGAGACCGCTGCCTCGCCCGGTTCATCAGCGGGTCGGGCTCCGCGGTTTGAACCATCGCCGGCGTCTCGCCGCGCTCGTCTTGGTCGCTGCCGTCGCCGCCGCCGCGTGGGTCGTCGGAGCGCGGTGGCTGCCGAGCGCGCCGCCGCCCCGACACGTGGAGGTGTGGGAGGCGGAGCCCGGTTGGAGCAGCTGCGCGCCCTGGCGCCACGGGGTGCCGCACTTCCGAAGGGCGGCCGACGGCGACCTGCGTGTGCTTCTCTCGGGCGGCGCTGCCCAGAGGGTTCGCTTCTCGCCGGCCTCGCAGGCCGAGCCGGACCGGCGAAGCCTGTTCTTCGACGACGGCAGCGTCACCGACTACCGGGGACGTGGCTTCCCGGTCGCAGTCAACGACATCGGGACCGTCGCGCTCCTCACGCTCGGCGACCTGCCGCCGGAGCTCGAGCTCCTCGACCGCTTCGGCACGCTCCTGGACACGCAGCTGAGCCAAGGCACCGATGGCCGGGTGCAGCGCCTCCTCCACGTCCGGTGGTCCCGCGACGGTGGCAGCCTCGCCGGCGTCGGTTGGACCTCGATGTTCCGGTTCACCGGGGCCTCCGCCCCGCCTCGACTCCTGCTGCTCTGGGACGGTGCGTCCGGGAGATGGTCGGTGCTCGAGCCACGTCTGGACGCGCTCGTCTGTCCCAAGCTGTCTCCCGGCGGACACGCCGTCGCCTTCGGCAACGAGCGCGGCGTCGGCACGATGTCGCTTCATGTGGCCTCGAGCGTCGAAGAGGTGGGGTCGGCGACGGCGGTGCCCGGACTGGTGGCGGCGTACGACTGGATCGACGACGAGCGTCTTCTCTACGCGCGCAGCATCTCCGCTTCGGAGTGGAAGCTCTGCATCGGCTCGGTTCAGGAGGACGACGAGACCTGCTGGGACGTTCCCGCGGGGACTCCCGAGCCCTCCTGCCTGGACGTCGTCGAGGAGGGCGAGACGCTCCGGTTCCAGTTCGCGGGGCCGTACGAGCCCGGCAGGCCGGGAGACCACTACGGGGGGAGCTTGGTGCCGCCCCGGTTCGACTGACGCGGGCGGCGCACCGACCGCTACGCCGCGGGCGCCTTCCAGCCCTTGTCGATGACCTCGCCGGTCACGAGGTGCTCGCCCAGCGCCGCCAGCAGCAGCTCGAGGTTGCCTCGGAACTTCCGCGCCATCACCAGCTTGTCGAGCGCCTTGCCGAGCAGCCCCATCGTGAGCTCGAAGTCCATCGTGAGGGTGACCTCGGTGCCGCCGGTCGCCGTGGGGGCGAGCTCGAAGAGGCCGTCGGCTCGCGCCATCGGCATCGAGGTGTCGAGGATCTCGACCTTCAGCGACCGGTCCGTCTCCACCTCGACGAGCCGTTCGTGGATCGTGTTGCCGTTGTAGAGGTGGCAGACGCGCTCGCTCCCGGCGCCGGTGGCGGGCGTGCCGTCCACCAGGGGGGAGCTCTCGAGCATGGGGTGGAACCGGTGGACGCCGGCGAAGTCGTTGAGGGCGGCGAACACCTCCGCAGGGGGCTGCGGGTAGCGGTGCGAGATCGTCACGATGGACATGGCGGCTCCTGGGTCGAAGGGCGCGTTGCCCCGGTTGCGAACCCAACGTAGTTTGTAGCGATGGAGTCGCCAATGGAGCCAGCAGGTCCCGACACTGTTGCCAATGTGCCAACAAATCTCCTGCCTCAGCTGGCGGCCTTCCTCGACGTCGTCCGGGCGGGGAGCTTCACCGCCGCGGCGCGCAGGACGTCGAGCGACAAGAGCGTGCTCAGCCGGCGGGTCAAGGTGCTGGAGGAGGGGCTCGGCGTGCGGCTCCTGAACCGGACGACGCGGTCGCTGCACGTGACGGCGGCGGGGCGGCGGCTGGTGGACGAGGCGAGCGGCCCCCTCGCGGACGCCCTCGCGGCGCTCGCGAACGCCGGGGCGCCGGACCGGCTGGAGGGCGCGCTGCGGATTGCGTCGGCGCAGTCCCTCGCCCAGACCGTCCTGGTCCCCGCCCTCGCCCGGCTGCGGGAGGAGCACCCGCAGCTCCACGTCGAGCTCGTCACGGACGTGGCCCTGACCCCGCTGGTGGAGCACGGCTACGACCTCGGCGTGCGGGTGGGGCGGATGCCCGACAGCGCCCTCGTCGCGCGCAAGCTGGCGGTGTGGCGGCACGTCCTCGTCGCGGCCCCCGACTGGGAGGTGCGGCACCCGGAAGTGTGCGGTCCGGAGGCTCTGCGGCCCCACTGGATCCTCTGGGACGGCGTGCGGCGGGCGCAGGAGTGGAGCTTCCGCCGCGGGGACGAGGCGATCGACGTCCGGATGGACCGATCGCCGCTGGTGTTCAACTCGTCCGCCCTGCTGATCGAGAGCGCGCGGGCGGGGCTGGGGGTCGCGGCGATGCCACCGTTCTGCGTGGAGCGGGAGCTCGCCGAGGGGTCGCTGGTGCGGGTCCTGCGCGACTGGCGGGTCGACCACGAACTCGGGATCTTCGGGGTGACGGCCCACCGGACGCTGCTGCCGACGCCCGTCCAGGTGGTGCTCGGCGCGCTCCGGGCCGTGCTCGCGGAGAGCGTCCCCCGGTGGGAGACGATCGCCGGCTAGGAGCTTGGAGCGCGTAGACGAGCGAGCGCGGTGAGGCCGAGGCGCGCGAGG
>CAYFOA010000301.1:0-7892 GCA_964344575.1 uncultured Rickettsiales bacterium
CCGCGCAGCCGGCGGTGACGCCGCGGGCGCCGCCCGTGACGACGACCGTGCCGCCGCTCCAGTCGGCCGTGGCGGCGGCGGCGTCGGCGTCGAAGTCGGCGGGGACCAGCTCGATCAGCGCGCGGCCGGCGGCGGACAGCCCCACCTCGACGGCCCCGGCGGGACCCGCCAGCTCGCCGGCGATCGCGGCGGCGGCAGCGGCGGCGGGCAGGGCGGGGTCGACGTCGACGGCCAGGGCGCGGACCTCGGGCCACTCGCGGGCCACGGTCTTCGCCAGCCCGAAGAGGCCCCCCGGGACGGGGTCGGCGTCCCAGGCGGCGTCGCCGCGCCCGAACCGGCCGTCGCGGCGGGTGACGGCGACGACGGTTCCGCCGGCCTCGCGCAGACGCGGCGAGAGAGCCCGGACCAGCGCGAACGCCTCCTTGAGGGCGACGGCGGGGGCCTCGGAGGCGGGGGTGAGGACGAGCGCGCCGCAGGGCCCCTCGGGGAGGCCGCCGTTGGACTCGGCCCGCTGCACGAGCCGGCCGTTCAGCGCCGCCGCGAGGGCGGACGCGAGCTCGGTGCCGTCGTCGACGACCCAGACGTCGGCGAGGTCGGGCGTACCCGAGCGGAGCTCACCGGCGATCCGGGCCCGGACCTCCCACCGCGCGACGGACGCCTGGGGGGCGGGGGCCGCCGCGGGCGCGGGGGCGGCGGGGGCGGGTTCCGGCGCCGCAGCCTCGGCGCTGCCGCCGCCCACGAACTCCGCGACCTGGCGGAGCGTCCGGAGCTTGCTCAGCTCCTCGGGCTCGACCTGGGGCGCGTCGGGCATGCGCTCGGTGAACAGCGACAGGATCTCGACCCGCTTGATCGAGTCGATCCCGAGGTCCGACTCCATGTCCATGTCCAGGTCGATCATGTCGGCGGGGTAGCCCGTCGACTCGGACACGACCGCCAGGAGCGTCGGCACGACGTCCAAGGGCGTCCCGGACGGACGCCCCTTCGCGACCTCCGCGTCTTCGCGCCTTGGCGGAGCGTCCTGGACGGACGATCCGCCAACGAACTCGGCGACCTCGCGGAGCGTCCGGAGCTTGCCGAGCTGCTCGGGCTCGACCTGGGGGACGCCGGGCATGCGGTCGGTGAAGAGCGACAGGATCTCGACCCGCTTGATCGAGTCGATCCCGAGGTCCGACTCCATGTCCATGTCCAGGTCGATCATGTCGGCGGGGTAGCCCGTCGACTCGGACACGACCGCCAGGAGCGTCGGGATGAGCGCCGGGGCCGCGGCGGGCGCGGCGACGGGTGCCCGGGCCGGCGCAACGGGGACGGGCGCGGCGGGGAGGGCGGCCGGGGAGGCGACGGGGGCGACCGGGACGACGGGAGCGGCCGGGACGTAGGGGGGGGCCGGGGCGACCGGCTGCGGGATCGGCGCCGCGGGGAGCGCGATCGCGGCGGGGTCGCCGCCCAGCGCCTGCTCGACGAGCCGCTGCTGACCCGCGATCAGCTGCTGCAGCGACTGCTGCGCCGCCTGCTGGCCGACCAGGAACTGCTGGTGGATCGCGGCCGTCTGCTGCTGCATCGCCTGCAGCGCGGCGAGGCTCTGCGCGGCCGTCGCGAGCGCCTGCCCCAGCACCGTCGGATCGGTGGAGGCGGGCGCGGCGACGGCGGGCTGCGGGCCCGGCGCGGTCGGATGATCGGAGGTCGGGTCGGAGGACATGGCGGGCTCCGGGTGCGCCGGCGAGGCCGGGCGCGGGGAGGGCGGTCGCGACGCGGGTGGTCGCAGCGAACTGGGGGACGGCGGCGCGGCGGGGCGCAGCGGACCGAGATCGGTGGGCGGCGCGACGGCGGGCGCCGGCCGGGCCTTGCCGCGGACGTTGGCGCCGCTCAGGGGGACGACCATCTTCGGCTTCCGGAGCGGCGGCAGGGGGACGTCCTGCCAGGGGCGGAGGTCGACGGGGCGGCCCTCCGCAGCAAGGCGGGCGAGCACCGTGGCGAGGTCCTTCAGGGCGCGCCGGCCGGACGAGGCGTCCGTGGCGAGCGCGGCGTGCTCCCGGGCGCCGAGGATCCGACCCACCATCGACGTCAGCGCCGCCTTCGGGCCGACCTCGACGAACGTCCGCGCACCCGCCTCGTGCAGCCCCTCGACCAGCTCGACGAACCGGACCGGGCGCGCGATCTGCGACGCCAGCAGCGCCCGCGCCGCGGCGGGGTCTTCGGAGTACGCCGCGGCCGTCGCGCAGGCGTGGACGGGGACCGCGCCGGCCGCGAAGGAGGCGTCTTCGAGCGCCGCGGCGAAGCCGTCGCGGGCGTCGGCGACCAGCGGGCTGTGGAACGCCGCCGCGACGTCCAGCCGCTTGCACCGAAGCCCCGCGTCGGCGCACGCCGCGGCGGCCGCGTCGATCGCGTCGCGGCTGCCCGACAGCACACCCTGCTTCGGCGTGTTCCGGTTCGCGAGCACGACGTCGAGCCCGCGCTCTGCGATCAAGGCCTCGACGTCGGCCAGGGGCGCGAGCACCGCCAGCATCGTCCCCCGGTCCGAGCCGTCGCCCGCCATCAGCCGGCCGCGCTCCCGCGACAGGGCCGCCAGCTCGTCCCGCGTCAGCCGCCCCGCGGCGTGCAGGGCGACCAGCTCGCCGTAGCTGTGGCCCGCGACGAGGTCCGGGCGGACGCCGAAGCGGGCCAGGATCTCGAGCGTCGCCGCCTCCACCAGCCCGAGCGCCGGCTGGGCGGTGTCCGTCGCCGTAAGCGCCGCCCGATTCGCCTCGGCGACCGCGTCGTCGAACGTCGGCGGCGGCTGGATCCGGGCGGCGAGCGCGGGCGCCTCGGTCAGCGCCTCGAGCAGCTCGGGGAACACTGCCCCCAGCTCCTCGCCCATGCCGACGTACTGCGATCCCTGGCCCGGGAACAGGAACACCACCGCTCCGTCGGGACGCCCCGCGCCGTGGTGCGCGCCGGGCCGCGTCCAGGCGCCGTCCGCGCCCGCGCCGTCCAGCCCCGCCCGGGCCGACGCCGCCGCCGCCGCGAGGTCTCCGCCCTCGACGACGAGCACCAGCCTCCGGGCCGCGTCCGCCCGGAACGTGCGCCGCGCGTCGGCTGCGACATAGGCCAGAGGACGCTCGTCGGCGGCGACCGCGTCCAGCGACGCCAGGAGCCCGGCTCCGTCATCGGCCCCGAGCGGGACGATCTCCACCGCCCCGTCCCACGCCGGGGACGTCCGGTGGGACCGGTACTCCTCGAGGACGACGTGGTAGTCGGACCCCCCGAACCCGAACGACGACACGCCCGCCCGCCGCGGGTGCGCGGCGCGACCGACCCACGGCCGCGTCTCCGTCGACAGGTAGAAGGGGCTGGCGGCGAGGTCGAGCTTGCCGCTGGGGCGGTCGACCTTGATCGTCGGGGGCAGCACCTTGTGGTGCAGCGCGAGCGCCGCCTTGATGAGCCCCGCCGCGCCCGCCGCGGCCTTCGTGTGGCCGATCTGGGACTTGACCGAGCCGAGCGCGCACCAGCCCGCGTCCGCCGAGGCGTCGCGGAACACCTCGTCCAGCGCGGTGAACTCGCAGAGGTCGCCGGCCCGGGTGCCCGTGCCGTGCGCCTCGACCAGCTCGATGGTCCGCTGCGAGACGCCGGCGACGTCCGCGGCGTCCCGGAGCGCGCGGGCCTGGCCCGACGGCCGGGGGGCGTAGATCGACTTGGCCCGCCCGTCGCTGGAGGTCCCCACCCCGCGCAGCACGGCGTACACGCGGTCGCCGTCCCGCTCGGCCTCGGCCAGCCGCTTGAGCACGACCATCCCGAGCCCCTCGCCGAGGATCGTCCCGTCGGCGGCGTCGCTGAACGGCCGCGCGTCCCCCGTCGCCGACAGGGCCGGCGTCTTGGAGAAGCACATGTGCATGAAGATGTCGTTGAGGGTGTCGGCGCCGCCGGTGACGACCATGTCGCTGCGGCCGGAGACGAGCTCCATCGACGCGAGGTGTAGGGCGGCGAGCGAGCTGGCGCAGGCCGCGTCGGTGACGCAGTTCGTGCCCCCGAGGTCGAACCGGTTGGCGATCCGGCCGGCGACGACGTTCCCGAGGAGGCCCGGGAAGCTCGACTCCTGCCACTGGACGTAGCTGCGGCCGATGCCGTCGACGACCTCCTGGGCCGTCGCCTCGTCCACGCCCGCGTCCCGCAGCGCGCGCCACCAGTGGGGGTGGCCGAGGCGGGCGCCGAGCGAGATGACGAGCTCCTGCGTCCCCGTGATCCCGAGGAGCACCGACGTCCGGCTCCGGTCCCACTCCGCGTCCGGGTCGTAGCCCGCGTCCTGCAGCGCCGCCTTGGCGACGACCAGCGACAGCAGCTGGCAGGTGTCGGTCGCCTCGAGGATGTTCGGGGGGATGCCGAACTCGGTGGGGTCGAAGGGGTAGGGCTCGAGGAAGGCCCCGCGCTTCGCGTAGGTCCGGTCGGGGGACTTCGGGTCGTCGTCCTGGTAGTCGGCGAGCGTCCAGTAGCCCTCGGGGACGTCGCCCACGGCGTCGACGCCGGTCCTCAGGTTGCGCCAGAAGGCGCGGAGGTCGGCGGCCTTCGGGAAGCGGCAGCCCATCCCGATGATCGCGATGGCGTCGTCCGCGTCGCGCATCGAGGCGACCTCGACGGGCGGTGACGCCGACGCCTCGGCGGGGCGGGTCGCCTCGGCGACCGTCGCCTCCACGGCGGCAGCCTGCTCCTCCAGGAACGCCGCCACCCAGTCCGCCGCCAGGGGGGCCCACGCCTCCGCCTCGGCGGGGACGGCGACGCCCTGGGTCCGGAGCGCGGCGACGCGGGCCAGCACGGCGGCCCCGGCGAGGAGGTTCTGCGCGACGGCGACCACGCCCCGCGCCTCGGGCGCCTCCAGCGGGCTCCCCGCGGTCCACTCGTTGAACGCCCCCATCGAGGGGCCGCACCACACCTGGTAGTCGAGGCGACGATCCGGCACGCCGGCGTTCGCCCAGCGCGACGACAGGCCCAGGTAGCTGCGGAAGAGCAGCGCCAGCTTGTGCTTGCCGTCGGTGGCCGCGCGCTCCACCTGGGCAGGGTCGCGCTCGCCCCAGTAGCGCTCGCAGTCGGCCCACGCGTCGGCGAGCGGCTTGCGGAAGTACTTCGCCTCGAGGGCGGTGACGTCCTCGGCGGGCAGCTCGTCGGGCGAGGCGTGCGCCTTGTACAGCTCGTACAGCTTGCGGGCGCGGACGGCGAACATCGTCCCGCGCGTCAGCACCTGGAGCTCGACCCCGAGCTCGAACATGTCGGCCGCGGGGGCCATGCCGACGTCGGCGGGGCCGGCCTTCGCGAGCAGGGCGCGGACGGCGTCGGAGCTGCCGGACTCCACGCAGGCCTGGTTGACGGACCCCGTGACGACGTAGGCGGCGCCCATCCCGAACGCGGCGGCGGCGGACGCGGGGGTGGCGATGCCGCCGGCGGCGCCGACGCGCGGCGGGCGGGCGTACCCCTGCTCGGCGGCGATGCGGTCGCGCAGCGCGATCAGCTCGGGGAGGAGGACGACCAGGGGGCGGCGATCGGTGTGGCCGCCCGAGTCCGCTTCGGCGGTGATGTCGTCGGCCATGGGGAGGCGCGCGGCGAGCGCGGCCTGGGCCTTCGTCAGCTCGCCCCGGGCGACCAGCTCGTCCACCAGCTTGGGGGGCGCCGGCTGCAGGAAGTGGCGCGCCACCTCGGTGCGGGAGACCTTCGCGAGGATCCGGTTGGGCGCGACGACGGCGCCGTCGGGGCCCTCGTGGATCCCGTTGAGGCGGTAGCGGACGACCGGGAGCGTGAGCCCGAGGTAGGCCGACGCGGACACGGTCCGGATGCCGCGGTCGAGGTACAGCTGCACCGTCGCGGCCTCGACCTCGGGCTCGCCGGGGCTGTGGATCAGGTTGAAGCCGTACGGCAGGTCGCCGAGCGACGCCTGGAGTCGGTCGATGGCCGCCTCGATGCGGGGGAGCGACGCCCCCGCGGCGCCGAAGAAGGCGAGGAGGCCGGCCCGGGCGGAGGCCTCGACCAGCTCCTCCGACGCGATCGTGTTGGCCATCGCGCCGACGACGTAGGCGTAGGCGACGCCGTGGTCGGCCCGGAAGGAGGCGTCGCCGAGGGCCTCGGGGAGCAGCGGCGGCGCCCACCCCAGGAGGGGGTACTGACTCGCCGCGGGGGGCCTCCCGGGGAGGACCGAGCCGTCCGTCGCAGCGGCGACGTCACCGTCCGCGTCGACGACCGCGACCGACCGGCCGAGCTGGCGGAGCGCGTCACGCAGGGCCGTCGCGCCCGCGCGCGGGGCGCGGCCATGGGGCTCCCAAGCCCCCAGGGTCAGGGGCGACGACGACGACCGAATCATCCAACTCTCCGTGCGGCAGCGTCCTCTACCACCGCCCACGCGCGCGCGAAAGGGCGGGTTCCCGGTCAAGCCTTCAAATGTTTCAATAAGGATTGAAACCGACTGTATTCATACAGGAATTCGACCGCACCTCAAAGCACGACTTCGACGGGTGCCAACTCCCCTATCCTGCGGGGGTTGGAACGGCGCAGAACGACGGTGGCGGTGATCGGGGCGGGGACGGCCGACGCGGGCTTGGCGGAGCTCGCCGAGGCGGTCGGCCGGGGGTTGGCCGACGCGGGCTGCCGGATCGTCTGCGGCGGACGCGGGGGCGTGATGGAGGCGGCGGCGCGGGGCGCCCAGAGCTCGCCCCGGTGGGACGACGGCACGGTGGTCGGGATCCTCCCCGGCGGCGACGCGGCGGAGGCCAACCCCTACGTCGACATCGTCCTCCCGACGGCCCTCGGCCTCGCCCGCAACGTCCTCGTGGTCCGCGCGGCGGACGCCATCATCGCCGTCGGCGGCGGCTCCGGGACGCTGTCCGAGCTCGCCCTCGGCTGGCAGCTGGGCAAGCCGATCGTGGCGCTCGCGACGTCGGGTGGGTGGGCGGCGAAGCTGGCGGGCGCGACGATCGACGACCGCCGGACGGACACCGTCGTCGAGGCGTCGTCCCCCGCCGAGGCGGTCGCCGCGGCGCTGCGGGCGGTGGACGGAGCGCCTACGCGCTGAGCCGGATGCGGCTCCGGCCGTCGCCCAGCTTCTCGACGAGGACCTGGGCGGGGATCTTCTCCTTGAGCGCGTCCACGTGGCTGATGATCCCGACCTGGGTCCCGGTCGCCTGGAGCCGATCCAGCGCGGACATCGCGACGGCCTGGCTCTCCTGGTCGAGCGTCCCGAACCCCTCGTCGAGCAGCAGCGTCTCCAGCGGCGTCCGGACCGCGCGGAGCTGACCGAGCCCCAGCGCCAGCGCCAGGGAGACGAGGAACCGCTCTCCCCCCGAAAGCGTCGTCGTCGGCCGCTCCTGCCCGGCCTGCCACCGGTCCTCGACGACGAACGACAGCGTCGCCCGCCCCTCGTCGTCCCGCGCCGCGCGGAGGCGGTAGCGATCGCTCAACCGCTCGAGGTGGACGTTCGCCTCGTCGACGAGATCGCGCAGGTTCAGCACCTGGGCGAACCGCTTGAACGCCTCGCCGTCGCCGACCCCGAGGGCCGGGCCCTGCGAGGCGCCGCGGAGCGGGCTACGCGCGAGCTCGCCCGGCGGCCGGTAGGGGGCGTGGGCGTCGAACAGGTGCAGCGCGCCGCCTTCAGCCCACCGGCCAGCTCGGCGGCGCGCGACCGCGTCTTGTCGTCTGCCGCGAGCGTCGCCCGCGCCGCGGCGAGCTCGTCCCGCAGCGACGCCAGCGTCTCCTCGTGAGCGGGGAGGACCAGGGCCACGTCGGCCGCCCGCGCCTGCTCCGCGCCCGCCGCCACGCCGTCGGGCCGGTCCGCGTCCAGCGCGGCCACCGCCGCGGCCAGCGCCTCGTGCCGCGCCCGCGCGTCGGTCCGCTTCCCTTCGACGGCCGTCCGGAGCGCGGCCAGCGTCGACCGTTCGTCTTCG
>CAYFOA010000302.1:0-7881 GCA_964344575.1 uncultured Rickettsiales bacterium
CTGCTTTGCTCAGGAATCGCTGCTCGATGGGCTCGATCCCATCGAAGGTGAACGCATCTTCGTAGGCCACGGACCTCCTTCCGCTGTCGCCCCATCAGGATGACAACGCCGGGATCCGGGAACAACCGTTCAGTTCGAGCCCCGAACGTGGCAGATGCCGCCGATATTCCGCTATCCGCGCGTGGCTACAGCGCTTTTCTGCCACGCGATCTGCCGCGCAGAATCGGTGTCCTCACGGTCTGCCGCGCGGACAGTGGAGCTGTCCTCACGGGGGCCTGCCGCTGTCCGCATCTGCTGTCCGCGTTGTCCGCGGACGCAACCTGGGAGCGCGGAGAGCGCCGAGGGCTCCCGCTGATCGGGCTCCCGTAGCGCATCGAGCAGCCGGCACCACCCCCGGCCGCCGCCGACTCGGACCCACTTCAGCACCGAGTCGCGCTCGCCCCTCCTCGAGTTCCCTTCCGAGCCGACTTCCGGTGTCCGCGTCGCGAACGCAGGACGGCTCTCGCTGTCCGCGCTCGTCGACCTCCCGCTGTCCTCGCTGTCCGCGCCCCGCGGACACCGCAAACGCTGGAGGAGAGCGGATCTCGGCGCCTACGGTCCTTGGGACAGCGAGGGCGACGGCGCCCCGCGGCGAAGAACCACCAGGAGATCCACGCGATGGCCAACAGCGCACTACAGACCGCCTTGACCAAGGGCGCCGACAAGGTCCCCGACCGCCAGGCGAAGGGCGCCCTCGGGCAGGCGGTCAACAAGATCGCCAGCCTCACCAAGAAGGCCGACAAGTCGAAGCTCGCCGTGATGGCGACCGGCGCGGCCGTCGTCCACACCACCGAGACGCAGGGGACGCTGTTCCTGGCGTCGATGGCCGAGGGCTTCTTCGGCAGCGACAAGCTCAAGATCGGCGGCGTTGACGTGCGCGCCCCCATCGCCATCGGGGCTCAGGGGCACGGCCTGTACGAGACGATGGCGGGCAAGGGCGGCGGGCACAGCCTCGCGATCGGCAACGGGATGATGGGCTCCTGGCTCGCGTCCGTGGCGGTCAAGGCGGGCAAGAAGCTGCGCGAGAAGAAGGACACGTCTCCTTCTGCGCCGCAGCCCACCGGGATGCAGGGCGAGCAGCTCGCCGGCGTCACCCCGACCCCCGCGCCCGCTCCGGCGCTGCCCCAGCCGCCGCCCGAGGTCGCCGCCGACCTGGCCGGCCCCGTCCGCGAGGTCGTGCTGACGCCCGAGCCCGCGCCCCGATCCACCCGCACTCCCCGACGCGACGGACGCTTCGTCCGCGCCCGGACCGACTGACCCAACCCGGCCGAGAACGCCGACACGAGAGAGAGCAAGCAGATGAGCACGACCGCACTGGTTCCCCTGGGCTACGGCCGGGTCTTCCGGCACCACCGCACCGGCGAGATCGTCGTGGACACCGACACCCTCCGCCGCCGCGGGTTCGCCGGCGACGGCGACTTCGGCGACGACGACGAGCTCGGCATGGACGACGACTTCGAGGGCGACGATGACGACTTCGGCGATGACGACGACTTCGAGGGCGACGACGACGACGAGTTCGGTCGCCGACGCCGCAGGCGCCGACGCCGGCGTCGCGGTCGCCGACGGCGCGGTCCCCGCGGACGTCGACGGCGCGGCGGACGTCGCGGAGGTCGCCGCGGAGGTCGCCGCCGGCCCAGCCGCCCGCGTCGGCCGAGGAAGCCGGCCGTGAAGTGGGGGAAGACCCTGATCTCCGGCAGCGCCACCAACCCCGTCGCGGGGGGCGCCGTCAGCATCCAGGTCCGCCTGCAGCACGACTTCAAGGCGAAGGACATCACCTTCACCGAGACGACCCCCGGCTCGGGGGCGACGGTCAGCTCGATCTTCTTCGGCGACCGCCTCGTCTGGAGCAACACCGCCGGCGTCGGGATCGCGGTCTTCGCGAGCACCGGCTTCCTCCGGGGGCTGCTCGAGGGCCAGATGATCAGCAAGGGGCTCGACATCGTGATCGCCGGCAACGTCGGCGCCGCGGGCGACACCCTGACCGCCGCCCTGGTCGGCGAGAAGCCGGTCAAGGCCTGCTGAGCCGCCCCGGTCCGGCGAGCGGTCGGCGTCCCCTTCCGGGGCGTCGGCCCTCGCCGGGCCACCCCTCCTCCTTCCTCTCATGACACCCGGTCCACCGGAGCTCCGCTGTGAACCTGCGCCCCTGCAACGACCCCGGCGACCTCTCCGTCCGCGCCGACCGCGCGCGCCTCGGCGCCGGCGGGACTCCGGCCGGGCGCAAGGAGGTGCTCACCGGTGAGGCCTTCGAGGCGCGCCACCGGATCGTGGACCTACAGGGCGGGGCACCGTTCGACGCCGAGCTCGCGTGGAGCGCTGGCAGCGGGATCGGCAACACCGCCCGGCTGAGCCTGGCTCGGGCCGGTCGGGTCTGCGTCTTCGCGCGCACGCTGCGCGTGACCGTCATCAACCAGGGCAGCGACGCCAACGACGTCAACGTCAGCGTCGGGGACGGCTACTGCGCGACGCGCAACTTCAAGGAGCACCTCGGGCAGGGGAACCAGCAGTTCCAAGCGTTCGAGGTGCCGCCCTTCGCCCTGCACGTCCGCGCCGACGTCGAAGACGCCGCAAAGCGGGCGACCTCCACCCTGCGCCTGGTCGACGCCTTCGGGAACGTGAGCGCCACGCTCACGCTCGACCAGCTCCCGCCCAGCGGCCTGCCGGTCGGCCTGGCCCGCACCGTCGAACTGCAGGTCGTCGGCCAGGGCGCGCTGCGGTTCCGCGTCGCCTTCGAGCTGGCGCTGTAGGGGGCTCTGATGTTCTTCCGACACACGGCCGTCCTCTGGAAGTTCGAGAACCTCGGCGCGGGGCAGACCGCCTCGCCGCTGCTGCGCCACGTCAACCCCAACTTCGACGACCAGCGCCAGGAGATCGTCTGCCTGTTCGAGCTGTCGAACAGCGAGGCGGACGGCTCGGTGACGTGCTGGCTAGAGCTCGGCGCCGAGGGAATCTTCATCCCGACCGAGCGCGCCTCGCCGGGCGAGGACATGAACGGCGACCCGCTGCCCTTCACCGGGCTCGGCCCGTTCCAGGGCGGGATCCCCCTGCTGCCCTTCGGCGATGACGACGGCGGCGGTGGTGGTGGCGGCGGCGGCGGCGGCGGTCCGGACGGCCCTATCGGGCTGACGTTCAGCCTCGTTCCTCCGCTGATCCGCGTCCAGGTCGAGGTCACCGACGGCGGCCAGGCCAACTCCGCGAGCGGCCGGCTGGTTCTGATCAGCAACGGCCCCATCGCTCTGCGGCCGGAGAACCCCTGATGAAGATCGCCGTCAAGCTGGCCTTCGACGAGCGCGGAGCCCTGCGGCTGCTCAACTGGCTGGCCCAGGAGAACGCGCGGATCCTGCGCGCCCGCCCGGACCTGCCGGGGCTCTACGCCTCGGGGGTGGTCTACCGCCGCGAGGTGGACGAGACCTGGTGCGACTACATCAACCTGCTGGCCCAGGGCTGGGAGGACTGCGACGGCCTGGCCGCGGCCCGCGCCGGCGAGCTGATCGCCCGCGGCCACGAGGCCCTCGGTCCCGACGACCCCGGCTACCGCCAGGCGCAGCGTCGTCGGCTCCGCTCGATCCCGGCCGAGGTGATGCTGCGGACCCGCGCGCCGAAGGACGGGATCGGGCTGTACCACTGCATCGTGCGCTACCGCGTGGGGCGCCGGTGGTTCCGGGACGACCCATCGGCCCGCCTCGGCATGTACGACCGCAAGCCGCCGGTGCGCGACCGCGGGGACTTCCCCGAGATGGTCTCCGGCCCGCTGCCGTTGGTGGCAGGAGGGCTGGCTTGATGCGCCTCAAGCGAGCCATGAGCCTCAAGACCTACCGGCGTCGGCGTCGGGGTAGCTCCGGCATGGGTGACGAGTTTGGCGCGCGTCCGCGGGGGGGGCGAGGGCGTCCGCAGCGGCACCGCGGGCGACCGCGTCCGGCCCGGCGACCCCAGAAGCGGCAGCGCCGGCAGGAGCAGCGCCAGCGGCGGATCGAGCGGCGGCTGTGGAGCGAGCCGGTGGCCCTGGGCGAGAACATCCGGATCCAGGCCGCCGAGGGCTACCGCGGCGCGTTCCTGGAGCTGCGCCCCGGGCTGTACCTGGTCGCCGAGCTGTCGCAGACCGGCATGGCCGGCGACGAGTTCGGGCGCAAGGTCAAGGTCCAGGACGTGACCAACGAGATCGTGCGCGTCACCGACAGGGCGCTGGACGCGATCTTCCCAGCCCGACGAGGCAGGAAGCGGGCCGAGAAGGACGCGCTGACCCGGCGAGCCCAGCTGGTGCGCCAGGAGCGTGAGCTCGCTCGGCGTGAGCGTGAGGCGACGCAGCGCCGTGCTCAGCAGGAGCGTGAGGCCCAGCAGCGCGCCGAGCGACAGCAGGCCGCCCAAGCCCTGCCGGCCCCTCAGTAGCCTGCGCCCGAGAGCCGTCAGCTCCCGGCGCCCCGCCAGCAGCTGCTGCCCGCCAGCGCCGCCCGCTGGCTCGACGACGACACCGACGACGAGCTCGCCGGCTGCCGCTGCGAGGAAAAGCGGCGATGAGCTGGGCCGACGCGAAGGCGAACTGGTCTGCGGGCTGGAAGGAGCTGCAGCGGTCCGCCGTGGAGAAGTGGGATGCGGCGATCCGCCGGGATCCGCGGGCCTTCGCGCCCCAGGTCCAGGCGACCATCGACGAGCTCGCCGCGGCGCGCGCGCACCTCGACCACATCAAGCCGCTGCTGCCCAAGCAGATCAAGACCGCCGAGGATCAGCGGGCCTTCAGCAGCTTCAGCCGGATGTCGGCTCGCTACTACGAGCTGGCCGCGGGGATCTACGCCGACGCCAAGCCCGCCGAACAGGCGCAGGTCGGCGCGGCGCCGCTCCTGGTGGTCGCCGGCGTCGCGCTCGGCGTAGCGGCCATCGCCTGGGCGGTCGCGGCGTACCAGTACGCCAAGAACCTCCGCGAGCAGACCGCGCTGGCCGACCGGGAGCTGAGCGCCCGCGTCGAGGCCAGCCGTGAGGGCCGGGAGCTGCCACCCAGCACCCTGCCCGAGCCGCCGAAGAAGGACGGCGGGGGCTTCGGGTGGCTGCTGGTCGGGGGACTCGTCCTGGCAGCCGGAGCCGCCGCCGCGCCGGTGCTGATCAAGAGAGCAAGGAGCTGAGCGATGTCGAAGAGCAAGAGCAACAAGAAGCCGAAGACCCCGCGAACCCGCAAGAAGCCCCTCTCGGCGCTGCAGAGCGCCCTGGCACGGGCGGAGGGGGTCCAGGCGGAGCACCGCGAGAAGGTGCTCGACCAGCGGGTGATCGGGGAAGCCATCGCTCGCGCGGTCGAGACGGCCGAGCTCCGCAACCCCGGCAAGGGCCTCGGCGCGGTCAAGCGGAGCCAGGTGATCCGCGAGATCGTCAACTCGTTGCCGATCAAGGGTCCGTGCGCGCCGTTCCTGAAGGCGCTGGCCCGGATGGTGGTCGGCGTGCTGGTGGAGATCGCCGTGGCCGCGTTCCAGCGCAAGTGGAAGCGGGCGTGAGGCGATGGACTTCTCCACCGTCCCACCCGAGCTCTTCAGCCAGATGCCGATGGTCGCGGTCCTGCTGTGGATCGGGATCCAGGCTCGCAAGGAGCTGTTGGCTTCGCTCGACCGGCTGAGCGAGCGCGGCGGCGCCGTGCAGCTGGAGGTGCGCGGGCTGCGCCTGGACCTGGTGCGCGAGGTGCTGCACGAGACCGACGACGACGAGGTCACCCCCGGCAGCAACGGAGCGGCCCGCCCATGAAGCGACCCGTCCGACCGGGCCTGGTCCCTCCCGAGCAGGGGCAGCGCCACAAGCGCTTCCGGCTGTCCATCGTCGGCGCCGACGAGGACGTGCCCCGCCTGGTGCGCGCCTACGGGCGGGCCTGCGACGGAGAGTTCGGCCTGGTCCTGCGCCCTCCGGAGCTGGCCGCCGTGCTGGTGATGGTGATGAAGGACGGCTCCGCGTTCTTCTGGAAGGGCGACCACAAGGACAAGGACGACTCGCCGCTCAAGCCGATCCTCAAGACGAACGCGAAGGACGCGGTCTCCCAGGTCAAGGCCGCGCAGAAGAGCCCGCCGAAGGTCGGACCCGTGACGCTGCGCGGTCGGTGGACCGGCTACCTGTACTGCGAGGGCGGGCAGCCTCGGGTCGAGCTGCGCCGCAAGCTCGCCACCTACGGGACGCTATGGGTGTTCAGCAACGGCGTCGACGGCTGGGCGTGGACGTTCGAGCGCTCCGCCAAGTGGTTCGGCAACGCTGGCGAGACCTCGGGCAAGAAGCTGGGGACCCTCCAGGACGCGATCCACATCGCGGTGCTCGGCGCCATGAAGCTCGTGCAGGACGCCTGCTCCTTCCGGGACACCCGCCGCCGCGCCGCCCACGACGAGGAGTACGCCGGCAAGCACCCGATCAAGAAGCGGGAGCCGAAGCGGAACCCCACCGACCGGCTCAAGGAGAAGCCGCCCCGGAAGCCGCGCTCACGGAAGGCCGCAAAGCCGAAGCGGGCACCGGCACCGAAGGCCGTCAACACCCGCGACGAGGCCCCGGCGATCCCCCAGGACCGGGGCACGCTCCAGACGATGGCCGACACCGCGGCCCGCGCCGGGCACGACCTGGTGGCTGTCGCCGAGGTCGCCTCCGACTGGGAGCTGATGGAGTCGCCCGCCCAGATCGCGGCGTGGTTCGACGAGCACGGCTTCCAGGGGATCGGCGAGTCCATCCTCGAGTACGCCGACGACCCGACCTACCCGGTGGACGAGTTCCTGGGCGACGTGAAGAAGGACCTGCGCGCCGCCGAGACCGTCCACGACGACGACCCGGACCCGAAGCTGTACGCCGAGGCCCGGGACAAGCTCGCCGCGCTCGCGGTGGCGCTGGAGTCGGCGCCGGTGCTGCTGGAGCGCGCGCGTCAGCTGATCCGCTACGCCCGCTCGATGGCGCGCTCGCCGCTGTGCCAGGGCAAGGAGCAGACCGCCGCGCTCAAGGCGATCGACGAGGCTCGCGCTGTCTACGAGCAGACGCGCGCGAAGATCCGCAAGGGCCACAAGTGGGATGCCGACCGGACCCTGCGGCGCGTCGGCGAGAAGGTCGCGCTGGCCGCGGCCAAGGCGGCGAAGTCGTGCGCGAGCGGGCAGACGACGATGGCCCCGCCGGCGAAGAAGGCGACGAAGACGCCCGCCCCGAAGAAGCGAACGCCGAAGACCCCGACCGGCGAGGTCGACGCCGACAAGGACCAGGCCCTCATCGACGCCTTCTCGAAGGCGTTTGCTGCCGTGCTCGGCGACGAGGCTGCCTGATGGCCCACGCTGCCGAGCGGATGCTGGACCAGGTCGCCGGCGTGGTGCGAGGGCACCTCCCGACGGGGGTGACCCCGAGCTACTTCGACGCCTTCATGGCGCGGCAGCGGCCCGTGCTCGTCTCCATCCTCTCCCGCCACCTGGCCGGGAGGACCGTGAGCGCGCCCCCGCCGCCCTTCCACGACGAGCAGGAGCTGCCCGCCGAGGAGTGGACCGCCGGCCGCCGCACCCGCGCCAACCTCGCCGCGATAGAGCTCGCCGCGAGCAAGAAGCCCGCCGCAATGACTGCGGCCGACCGGCTGGTGCTCGGCGGCTACTCGGGCTGGGGCGGGCTCTCCATCGACAAGGTCCGCGGCAAGTTCCCCGCCGGCTTCCCCGTCCCAGAGGCGCGCGGGCTGATCCACGAGTACTACACGCCCACGCGCGTCGCGCTCGAGGTCGCCCGAGTCATCAAGCCGCTGGTCGCCGGGCTCAAGGACGAGTCCGGCGTCGTGCCCGCCCTGGAGCCGAGCGCGGGGATCGGGCGCTTCCTGCGGGCGACGGCGAGCCCCTCGTTCAAGTGCCTGCGATGGACCGCCGTCGAGTG
>CAYFOA010000303.1:0-7858 GCA_964344575.1 uncultured Rickettsiales bacterium
CGACCCCACGATCGCCGCCGCCGAGCCGCCCCCACCCCCCGACGCCGGCCTCGCAAGGACGGCGCGCGCCGCGGCCGCGCTCGCCACCGCCGCCGTCGTCGCGCCCGCTCTCGTCGTCCTCGTCGCGTCCGGAGGCCGCGGCCTCCTCCCCGGGGCCGACTGCCCCGCCGCCCCGCCGTCCGCCGCCACCGCCGCGGGGAACGCCCACATCCAGGCCGCCGTGGCCGCCGACGCCGCCGCCCGGCCCTCCTCCGAGGGCGTCGTCGTCAGCGACCTCCACCTCGGCACGTCCTCGCCCGACCACGCCGTCGCCGTGGCCCTCGGCCTGTGGGGCGACGACGTCGAGCCCGAGCGGCTGGCCTGCTGCGCCGCGAACCAGCCCGCCACCTGGTACTGGATCGTCTCCGGCGACGGCGATGCCGCCGAGCGCCTCGCCGCCGCCCCCGGCGTCCGCCGCCTCACCGGTCCGCCGGGGGTCGCCGAGACCGTCCTCGCCGCCTCCTCGCCGGGCGCCCGCCACGGCCTCCGCGATGCCCTCTGCGACCGGGCCGGCCCCGCCCACGAACGCTGGACGTCGTCCTATCGAACCTGGCTCCAGCGGATGGATCACGCCGTCGGCACGCGCACCCTCGTCCCCCCCGATCCCCTCGCCTGCCCCGACGCGTCCGACGACGCCCCCCCCGTCGACCCCGCCGACCACGTCACCGGCCTCCGCCGGACCCTGGCCGAGGCCCCCTTCCGCTGGCTCCGCGGCCCCGACGACGTCCCCGCCTCCCTCGCCGGCCGCACGGTCGTCCTCCAGGTCTTCGACTGCCTCGACCCCCAGATCTCCGCCGCCCGCACCTGGCTCGACCGCATCGAGGACCGGGAGATCGCCCGCGGCGGGGCCGTCGTCTCGATCCTCCTGTCTCCCCAGCCCGAGTACCGGGACCCGGAGGGCGACCTCCTCTGCGGCTTCCCCCACGGCCGCCGCCGCACCCTCGGCCTCGCGCTGGACGGCTCCCTGAAGCTGGACCTCGACCTCCGCGCCACCCCCCGCACCTTCGTCTTCGACGGACAGGGACGCCTCCGCGGTCGCTGGGCCGAGCCGATCCTGAGCGGGACCGAGCTCGAGCTCGACGCCGACGCCCTCCTCGACCGCCTCTACGCGGAATCCCAGGCCCGTCAGCCCGAGTGATCACGCTTGGATTGAAGGCTTGGATCGCCGCGTGTAGGGTCGGTGTGGGTGGTGGTTCTGGAGGAACCGCCGGTGTCTCGGGGAGCAGGAAGTCTCGGCCGAACCGAGGTGCGTGATCGCATCGACGCGATCCTTCGCCTCGACCGTCAGCGTCGCGGGTTGAGCCCCGCGGATCGCGAGTACATCACCCTCAACGCGCAGATCGAGATGCACGCCGAGGCGATCCGCCGCGGGCTGTCGTGGGCCCCCGGCGTGGAGATCGCGGGGACCATCCTCGTCTGCCAGCTCGGCGCCGAGCCGTGGGGCGCGTGGCAGGCCCAGCGGGCGGACACCGGCGCGCCGCTGGTCACCATCGCCTTCCCCCTGCACCGCCTCGCCGAGCCGCGCACCCTCGCCAACTTCGTCGTCGGCATGAAGGCCATGCGCGAGCTGACCCAGGGCGGCGCCCCGGGGAGCCGGCACCTCGCGCCGCTGTGGCGGATCGACGGCACCCTCCTCGCCTACGGCATGCCCGCCATGCACGGCCGCTCCCTCGCCGACTTCGCCTACCACCACTGGTCCGCCCGCCAGCGCCTCGTGTTCCTCCGGGAGCTCATCGAGGGGGCCGCGGCCCTGCACCAGTCGGGCTACGTCCACGGCAACATCAAGCCGTCCAACGTCCTCATCGACGACAAGGGGAGCCCCCGCCTGAGCGAGTGCGGGTCCCCCGGGCGGCCCCTCGCCGAGCTCGAGGGGAGCGCCGCCGCGCACGGCCTCTTCCCGTTCATCGCCCCCGAGATCGGCCGCTCCCTGACCCGGCCCGACGTCCGCGCCGACGTCTACGCCCTGGGTCGCATCGCGCACATGGTCGCCGCCGGCCTCCCCCCCGGGCCGCGCCTCAGCGGTGCCCTCGCCGGGGCCGACGTCGGGCAGCTCCCCCGCAAGCTCGGGCGGCTGATTTCGCGGGCCACCGACTGGGACCCCGGGCAGCGGTTCGAGTCGGCCGCCCACATGCTCCCGGGGATGAAGCAGACCTCGGGGCGGTGGGCCGCGCTGGCGCTCAGCCGGTCCGGACCGTAGCGAGCCGCGCGTTGACGCGGACGTCGTCCCCCGGCGCCGCGTCCCACGCCACGTCCACCCCCGCCTCGAACAGCAGCACCACCGTGCTCCCCATCTCGAACCGCCCGAGCTCGGCGCCGCGTGCGATCGGGCGGTCGAGCTCGACCTCGTGGGGCCGTCCCCCGGTGTTCGTGACGAGGTCGGAGAACGTCGTCCGCATCCGCCCCACGCCGAACGCCCCGACCATCACGACGGCCACCTCTCCGCGATCCTCCGTGGCGATCCGGATGACGAGTCGCTCGTTGCGCGCGAACAGGTCGCGGATCTTCCGGGTGGCCGCCGGGAACACGGGCCAGAGCCGCCCCGGGCGGTACCGGTAGCCGACGATCCGGCCGTCCACGGGGCTGTGGACGCGGTGGTAGTCCTTCGGGGAGAGGTACAGGACGGCGTACCCCCCGCCGTCGTACCGCGGATCGCCGCCGACGAGGTCGGAGACGGCGTAGTCCAGCTCGGGGGACTGGGGGAGCCGGCCGCCTTCGGACGTCCCCGCGGCGTAGACCTGCGCGTCGCACGGCGCCACCACCGCGTCCCCGTCGGCGCACAGCGGCCGGACCCCGTCCTTGAGCGGGCGGGTGAAGAAGTCGACCACCGACGCGAAGTCCCCGACGTCCCCGTCGACCTCGCTCATGTCCACGCCGTAGTGCCGCACGTACCAGCGGAGGAACGCCCGCAGCAGCGCCCGCGGCAGCCGCCGCCGCATCAGCCAACCCATGAGCCGCGACGTCCCCTTCCGGGGGATCACCGACAGCATTCCGATGACGAGGCCGTCCCGCATCGCCGCGGAACCTAGCGGAAGCGGGCGGCTCACGCGCGCCCGCGCGACCTTGACAGGGGGGGCCACGCCATTAGGTTGCGCGCTTCGATGGCGGACAAGCGCGACTACTACGAGGTGCTCGGCGTCGCCAGGACGGCGTCCGCCAAGGAGATGAAGAAGGCGTACCGCGCGCTGGCGATGGAGAACCACCCCGACCGCAACCCCGACGACAAGGAGGCGGAGGCGCGGTTCAAGGAGGCGGCCGAGGCGTACGAGGTGCTCTCGGACGAGAAGAAGCGCGACCTCTACGACCGGTTCGGCCACGACGGGCTCCGCAACAGCGGCTACGGCGGCTTCTCCGGCGGCGTCGACGACATCTTCTCTGCGTTCGGCGACATGTTCAGCGACCTCTTCGGCTTCGGCAGCTTCAGCGGCGGCGGGGGCCGGCGGGGCGGCGGGCGGCGGCGCGCGCCGCGGCGGGGGAACGACCTCCGCTTCGACCTGTCGCTCGACTTCGAGCAGGCCGCGTTCGGCGCCTCCGAGGAGATCACGATCCAGCGGGCCGAGATCTGCGAACCCTGCACCGGCAGCGGCGGCAAGCCCGGCACCGATCCCGAGACGTGCGCGACCTGCGGCGGCCGCGGCGAGGTCATCCAACAGCAGGCGTTCCTCCAGATCCGGACGACGTGCCCCGCCTGCCGCGGCGCCGGCAGCGGCTACGCGGAGCCCTGCGAGGACTGCTCCGGCCGCGGCCGCGTCCCCGTCGAGCGGAAGCTGGCCGTCAACGTCCCCAAGGGCGTCGACGACGGCATGCAGCTGCGGCTGTCCGGCGAAGGCGAGCCCGGCTCGCTCGGGGGGCCCCCGGGGGACCTCTACGTCTTCCTCCACATCCGCCCCCACGAGGTGTTCGAGCGCCACGGCGACGACGTCGTGTGCCGCCTCGACCTGTCCTTCCCGCAGGCCGCGCTCGGCGCCGAGATCGAGGTCCCGACGCTGGACGGCGAGGCCACCGTGAAGGTCAAGCCGGGGACCCAGGGGGGCGACCTCGTCCGCCTCAAGAACCAGGGCATCCCGAATGTCCGCACCGGCACCCGCGGCGACCAGGTCATGCAGTGCCACGTCCGGACGCCGAAGAAGCTGACGGACCGGCAGAAGGAGATCCTCGAGGAATTCGCCGCCATCGACGGGCAGAAGGTCCAGGCGGGCGACTCGGGGACGACCAGCTTCCGCCGGTTCCTGTCGCGCCTCACGGGCAGCGACGACTGATGCTCCACCTCGCCGCCATCCTGTCGGCGGTCGGGCTGCTGGCCGGGGGGGCCCCGAGCGCCAAGCTCGTCCACAAGGCGGGCAAGCTCGGCGCCGGGGCGAAGGTCCTCGTCCAGGTCGAGGTGACGTGGGAGGGGCGCCCGGAGACGCACCTCGTGGGGACGCCGTCCGTCGATCCGCCGAAGGGCGGGGCCGTCCGCCTGGGCCGCACGACGTCGTCCTTCGACGGCACCCACACCACGTGGCTCGCCGACGTCGTCCTGGAGCTGCCCGAGAAGGGGAGCCGCTGGACCGTCGGCCCCGCCACCGTCCCCCTGAAGGCCGGCCCCCTCGCCGGCAAGGAGCTGAAGGCGCCGAAGCTGTCGCTCGGCGGCGCCTCGAACCGGCGGCGCGCGCTCGTCGCCCAGGGCATCGGCAACGGCGTCGTCGTCGTCGCCGTGCTCGCGTACGTGGTCTGGCGCTGGCGCAGCCTCGCCCCCGTGGAGGAAACCGCATGACCGCCCCCGTCTACGATCTCGAACAGGTCCGCGCCCAGCTGGAGCAGGTCTCCGGCTACTTCGGGCTCCTCCGCCAGCAGGTCGGCCGCGTCGTCGTCGGCCAGACGTACATGGTCGAGCGGCTCCTCATCGGGCTCCTGTCCGGCGGCCACATCCTCCTCGAAGGCGTCCCCGGGCTCGCCAAGACTACCACCGTGAAGGCCGTGGCGGACGCCATCCAGACGTCCTTCCGGCGCATCTCGTTCACCCCCGACCTGCTCCCCGCGGACGTCCTCGGGACGCAGATCTACAGCCCCAAGACCGGCGACTTCAGCGTCAAGCAGGGGCCCGTCTTCACGAACATCCTCCTCGCCGACGAGATCAACCGGGCGCCCGCGAAGGTGCAGTCGGCGCTGCTGGAGGCGATGCAGGAGCGGTGCGTCACCATCGGCGACACCACCTTCCCGCTGCCCGACCCGTTCCTCGTCCTCGCCACCCAGAACCCCATCGAGCAGGAGGGGACGTACCCGCTGCCGGAGGCGCAGGTCGACCGGTTCATGCTGAAGCTGCGGGTCGGCTACCCGTCGCGGGACGAGGAGAAGGAGATCCTGCGGCGGTCCATCGCGGGGTTCCCGAAGCTCGACCCCGTCCTCACCCCCGACCACCTCCGGCACGCGCGCCGGGTCGCGCAGACCATCCGGTTCGACGACAAGCTCGTCGACTACATCCTCGACATCGTCACCGCGACGCGCGACCCGAAGGCCGCGAGCATCGCCGACCTCGACGGCCTGGTCGACTTCGGCGGCTCGCCCCGGGCCACGCTCGCGCTGGAGCAGGCGGCCCGCGCCCACGCCTTCCTCGCCGGCCGGCCGTACGTCTCGTCGGCCGACATCAAGGCGATCGCGCCCGACGTCCTCCGCCACCGCATCGTCCTCAGCTACGAGGCCGAGGCCGAGGAGGTCGACGCGGACGAGATCATCGCCCGGATCCTGGCCTCGGTCCCCGTCCCCTAGGAGCGCGCGCTCGTGCCGACGGCCCTCCTCGGACCCCTCGTCATGGCCCTCGGCGGCGCCGTGCTCGCGGTCATCGCGGGGTGGCAGTGGGCGGCGTGGGTCGACCGGCGCGACGCGGCCCGGGCCGAGGCGGCGGGCGGCGGCCACACCAAGGCTGGCCGGTGGCTCCCCGACAGCGCGCTGGGCGGCGCCAAGGGGGGCGTCAGCAAGGAGCTCCTGGCCCAGGTCCGCCGCCTCCACATCTCCACCCGGCACCAGGTCAACGACCTCATGGCGGGGGAGTACAGCTCCGTGTTCAAGGGTCGGGGGATGGAGTTCGAGGAGGTCCGCGAGTACGTCCCCGGCGACGACGTCCGCGCGATCGACTGGAACGTCACGGCGCGCATGCAGAAGCCCTTCGTCAAGGAGTTCCGGGAGGAGCGGGAGCTGGTCGTCATGATCCTCGTCGACATCTCGGGGTCGGGGGACTTCGGGACGACGGGGCGGCTCAAGAACGAGCTCGCGGCGGAGCTGGCGGCGACGCTGGCGTTCGCGGCGACGCGGAACAACGACAAGGTCGGGCTGCTGCTCTTCACCGACCGGATCGAGCGGTTCGTCCCCCCGAAGAAGGGGCGGGGGCACGTGTGGCGACTGATCCGGGAGATCCTCGACTGCGAGCGCGAGGGCGTGGGGACCGACCTCGGCGAGGCGCTCGGCTTCCTCAACCGGGTGGTCCGCCGCAAGGCCGTCGTCTTCCTCATCTCCGACTTCCTCGACGACGCCGAGGACTTCGAGCAGCCGCTGCGGATCGCCAACCGCCGCCACGACCTCGTGCTGTTCCGCATCGGGGACCCGCGGGAGGCGACGCTGCCGGACGTCGGCTTCATCGCCATCGAGGACGCCGAGACCGGCCGCCAGGCGTGGCTGGACACCGCCAGCAGCAAGGTCCGGAAGCGGTACGCGGGGGCCGCGGCGTCCCGCGAGCAGGCGCTCAAGACGCGGCTGAGGAAGCTGGACGTCGACCTCGTCAGCCTGTCCACCGACGAGGGCGTGGCGGCGCCGATCGTGCGCTACTTCCGGGCCCGCGAGCGGAGGGCGAACCGGTGACGCGGGCGCTGACGGGGCTCCTCGCGGGGGCGCTGCTCCTCGCCGCGTGCGCGACCGACGACGAGCTCTTCGAGGAGGCCGCGCCGACCGAACCGGCGGTCATCCGGGCGACGGTGGAGAGCGCCACGGTGGTCCCCGGCAAGCCCTTCTTCCTGACGGTCACGACGGACGTCCGCGAGGACGTCACCCTCGTCCTCCCCGACGTCGGCAAGGACATCGAGGGGCTCGTCCTGATCGACCTGTTCGAGGACCCGCCGGAGCGCGTCGGCGACCGGATCGTCAGCCGCAGCCGCTACAAGCTCCGGGCGCCCATCGAGGGGACGTACCTCATCCCCGGGGTCGAGGGGCCGTGGAAGACCGAGGACCTTCAGGTGGGGACGACGGGCACCGGCCCGATCCTCGTCGAGGCGACGCGGCTGGGGACGCAGGAGGAGGAGCTGCGGGACCTGAAGCCCGCGATCGCGCCGCCGCCGTCGATCGTCCCGCTGGTGCTGGGGCTCGCCGCGGCCGCCGCCCTCTCCGCCGTCGTCCTCGTGATCTGGGTGCTCCTCCGCCGCCGCCCGACACCCGGACCGCCGCCCCGCCCCGCCCACGAGCTGGCCCTCGAGGCGCTGGGCGTGCTCGCGACCTCGGAGCTGCTCCGGGAGCACGACCAGGGCCCCTTCGCCTACGAGCTGTCCGCCATCCTGCGGCGCTACCTGGAGGCCCGGTACGGCTTCCGGGCGTGGCGCATGACCACCCCCGAGGTGCTCCGCGGGATGCCCCCCGAGCTGGCGTCGTCGCGGCGCATCGAAGCGTCGGTCCGGCAGGTGCTGGAGGCGAGCGACTTCGTGAAGTTCGCCGGCCAGCCGGTCCCCGTGCCCGTCCTGAAGACGTGGATCAGCGAGGCGCGCGAGGTCGTGCAGGCGACCCGCCCGTCGCCCGAGGGGGACGCATGAGAAACCTGTGTCCACCTCGAGCCGTCGAGGGGTGCGCTCCGCTCGGAGCT
>CAYFOA010000304.1:0-2048 GCA_964344575.1 uncultured Rickettsiales bacterium
AACGAGAACGAGGACGAGAACGAGAACGAGGACGAGAACGAGGACGAGAACGAGGTCGCGCTCGAGCCCGAGAACGAGGACGAGCCCGAGGCCGAGACGGAGCCCGAAGCCGAGGCCGAGCCCGAGCCCGAGCCCGACTCCGTGGCGGGGATCCCGGGCGCCGCTCCGTCGGCGGGGACGGTCCCGCCGCGGCGGGTGGTCGTCTGGTTCGGGGCGCGAGGCGGCGTCGACCTACGTCAGCGGGTGCGCCCGGGGGCGGCGTTGGAGCTCGCCGGCGGGGTCGCGTTCGGGCCGGGGCTGCACGTGGGGGTCGCCCTGTTCGGGAAGACGCGTTCGCGGGTGGTGCCGCCGCGGACGCAGGGCGTCCCGACGGCGGGGACCTGGGAGCTCGGGGTCGGGGCGCTCTTTCGGTGGACGCCGGACCTGGTCGTGGCGCCGGTGTTGGGGGCAGGGGGCGGCGCGTTCCGGCGCGCGCACATCGTCGACGGGGCCGAGCTGGTGGGGCGGTGGCACCCGCGGATCGCGATCGACGCGGGGCTGGCGATCCGGGCGGCGCCGTGGGTTCGGATCGAGCCGTCGGTGCAGCTGCGGTTCGACCTGCTGCCGTCGCACCCGTTCGGGCGTCCTCAGGAAGGGGCGCCGCCGCTGCCGGGGTTCGGGCTGGCGGCGGGGGTCGGGGTGACGTTCTCGGGGCCCCGATGAGGGGGCGTCGGGAAGATGTGCGGGTCGGGGTGATCCGATCGGCGCCACGCGCGCACGTACAGGCGAGATGACCTACCCCGGACGCGACGCGGAGCTGGTGGCGGCGGCCTGCGAGGGCGACGACGCGGCCTTGGATCGGCTGGTGGCGGAGTGCTTGCCGCACGTCGTGAACTGGTGCGCGCGGCTGGGCGGGCGTGGGGTCGATCCCGAGGACGCGGCGCACGACGCGATGGTCGTGGTGATCACGCGTATCGGGACGCTGCGGACGCCGGAGACGTTCCCCTACTGGCTGTTCGGCATCACCCGGAACGTGCTCCGGAGCCACCGCCGGAAGGGGTTCCTGAAGCGTTGGATCCCGGGGGACGTCCCCGACGTGGCGGACAGCAGCCCGGGGGCGCGGCGGCGGGCGGAGATGAGCCAGACGTCGCGCCACGTCGACCGGATCCTGCAGCGGCTGCCCGCGAAGCAGCGCGAGGCGCTGGTCCTGTGCGATCTGGAGGAGCGGAGCGCGACGGAGGCGGCGGCGCTGCTGGGGGTGCCGGCGGGGACGGTCAAGAGCCGGATCCGGCTGGCGCGGGCGTCGTTCGTTCGGATCGCGGAGGAGCTGTCGCTGACGCCGGACCTGGTGGAGCTGGCCCGATGAGGCGCTGGGACGAGGCGCTCCGCCGGTACGTGGACGAGTCGGCGACGGGCGACGCGGAGCTGCGCCGGATCGCGGATCGGCTGGACGCCGAGCTCGGGAAGGCGGGGTCGCTGCGGCAGTCGCTGCTGGACCTGCCCCAGGCCGACGCGGGCGCGACGGAGCGGGTCGCTGTTCGTCTCGATCGGGCGCGAGCGCGGCGGCCCGGCTGGGCGGCCCGGCTCCGGATCGACGCGGCCGACCCACGCCTGGCCTGGCGCGCGCCGGCGCTGGCGGCGGCGGCGGCGGTTCTCCTGATCGGTGGCCTCGCGGTCCGGTCGGTGTCCGGTCCGCCCGCGGCGGGGCCGGCGCCGGGGATGGTGGCGTCGGGGGACGAGCAGCCGCATGGACGGGGTGCAGACGCGCCGTCTGGACACGAAGTGGGCGGCGAGGTGGTCGCCTCGGGTGCAGACACGCCGTCCAGGCACGAGGTGCACGGCGAGGTGCCCGTTTCGGGGCCAGACACGCCGTCTGTGCACGAGGTGGGCAGTGAGGTGCCCGTTTCGGGTCCGGACACGCCGTCTGTGCACGAGGTGGGCAGTGAGGTGCCCGTTTCGGGTCCAGACACGCCGTTTGGGCACGAGGTGGGCAGTGAGGCGCTCGCTTCGGGTCCAGATACGCCGTCCGGCCACGAGGGGGACGACGAGACGGCGGATCGGCAGGGTCC
>CAYFOA010000304.1:2148-7779 GCA_964344575.1 uncultured Rickettsiales bacterium
AGACACGCCGTCTGGGCACGAGGCAGGCAGCGAGGCGCTCGCTTCGGGTCCAGACACGCCGTCTGGGCACGAGGCAGGCAGCGAGGCGCTCGCTTCGGGTCCAGACTCGCCGTCTGCGCTCGATCCCGTTCCGTCCGCTGACGGCGACGCCGTCGTCCTCGCGAGCGCGACCTCCTGGAGCGAGGTGCGTCCCTCGACCGAGGTCTCCCTCCGCTACCGCGGCGAGGGGGTGCTCCGCTCGACCGCACCTTCGGCGCCCCGCGTGACCTGGTCGTCCGGCACGTTGGAGGTCGACGTCGTGCCCGACCGCGGGGTGGATCTCCAGATCGAGACCCCTGACGCCCTCGTCGCCGTCGTCGGGACCGTCTTCGACATCTCCGCCGACCCCACCGGGACCACCGTCTCCGTCCGCCGCGGCAAGGTCCGCGTCTCCTGCGTCGTCGGAGACACCACCCTCCTGACCGCCGGCCACACCACCACCTGCGCCCCCGCCACCCCCGCCGGCCTCCTCGCTCACGCGCGCGTCGTCTCCGACCGCGCCGCCGCCCTCGCCCTCGTCGACCGCGGCCTCGCCACCGCCCGCCCCGGGCCCGTCCACGACGAGCTCCTCTACCTCCGCGTCGAGCTCCTCGTCGCCCTCGATCGCCCCCACGAGGCCCGCGCCGCCGCCGGCCTCTACCTCCGCGATCCCGACCGCCCCCGCGCCCCCGACGTCCGAGCCCTCCTCGAGCGCCTTCCGTAGCTCCGCAGGGCCCGTGTGCCTCGATCGCGCACATTTCTCGGCCCCGAGGTGATCCGGTCTGAACGCCTCCCGCACATACCCACAGTTCTCACCACCCTGGAGGTTCCATGCACCGACGTCTCGCCCTCACCACCGCCGCCGCCCTCTTCGCCCTCTCCGGATGCACCTCCGAGACCGGCCTCTCCGTCGAAGACGAGCTCACCCTCACCGCCGTCCAGGGCGAGGAGGAGGACCTGGACCCCGGCGCCGAGGGCGACTTCAGCTCCGGCTGCATGAACGGCGACCGCGGCGACGAGGCCGACGTCGACCGGCCCCCGCTCTTCCGCCCCTGCGACGCCGAGCGCACCCTCGACGAGATCGTCGCCTTCTACGACGCCAACGGCGACGGCGACCTCGGCCCCGCCGAGCGCCAGGACGTCCTCGACGCCCGCTACCCCGACGGTGACGCCCAGGCCGGCCCCGGCGCCGGCGGCAGCAACGCCGGCGGACCCGGCGGTGACTCCAGCGGCCTCGGTGGTGACCAGGCCGGCCCCGGCGCCGGCGCCGAGCGCCCCGGCCGTGACGACCACCGCCGCATGCGCCGCGTCCACCGCTGGATGAAGCTCGTCCGCATCTACGACTTCGACCGCGACGGCGAACTCTCCGAGGACGAGCGCGACGCCCTCCTCGCCGACTTCACCGAGCGCTGCGACGCCCTCCACCAGCGCGCCCTCGACGAGTTCGACGCCGACGGCGACGGCGAGCTGAGCGACGACGAGCGCCAGGCCGCCCGCGACGCCGCCCAGGCCCGCCGCGCCGACCGCCGCGACGCCATGCTCGACGAGTACGACACCGACGGCGACGGCGAGCTCAGCCGCGACGAGCTCCACGCCATGCACGAGGCCCGGCGCGCCGAGCACGAGGAGCGCCGCCAGGCCTGCCTCGACGCCTTCGACGCCGACGGCGACGGCGAGTGGTCCGACGAGGAGCACGCCGCCTTCACGGATGCGATGCGGGAGCGGATCAGGACGGGTCAGAACCTGCGCTGCACGGAGTGATCGCCACTCCAGACCCCGATCCCTCTCGGAAGCGCGCCCCCCGGCAATGGTGTCGGGGGGCGCTTCCGCTTGGACGGACCGTGAGCCGCGACTTACCTTGACCCGTACCGCAGGGGAGAGAGAGGCCGCATGAGAAGGAAGCCGTGGATCGCAGCGGTGGGGTTCGCCCTGCTCGTCGGAGTCGCCCTCGTCCTCGTCACCCCCGGCGCCCTCACCGGCGAAGCCGCCGCCGGATGCGCCCCCGGCGACGACCTCGCCGCCGCCGAGCTCGCCAAGTCCGAAGGCCGCTACCTCGTCATGGAGATGATGGTCGTCCTCGGTCTCACCCTCGAGCAGGCCGACAAGTACATCGAGATCGCCGCCCCCCTCGCCACGCCCGGCGCCACCACGGGCGAGGCCTGCTACTCCGCCGAGCAGCTCCCCGGCGCCACCCAGACCTCCGCCGCCGTGCGCGTCGACTTCACCTCGTGCCCCGGCGAGTCCGGCTCCATCGAGCTCGGCGTCGAGGTCCCCGTCCCTCCCGCCGGCTCCACCTCGCCCCCCGACCCCAACGCCGTCCACTACGACCTCGCGATGTACGACACCAAGCCGTACGGCGTCCTCCTCGAGGGCAACCTCGGCATCGACAACACGTCCTCGTCCGAGACGATGACCACCGACCTGTCCTTCGACTTCCTCGACTACGCCGGCGCCCTCGCCGTCGACGGGACCGTCGAGCGCGACGACGCCGCGCAGACCCAGACCGTCACCCTGGCCGGCACGCTGTCGTCGGTCGGCGGGCTCGACTGGGACGTCCAGGGCTCCAACCTCGCCGTCGCCGAGGACTGCCGCGGCCTCGCCGGCGGCCAGATGACCGCCCGCTACGGCAACGAGCTCGTCGACGAGGTCCTCGTCGTCGCCACCTTCGACGGAACCTGCGACGGCTGCGCCGACGTCACCATCGACGGCGTCCCCAAGCCCGAGATCTGCATCCCCGATATCCTGCAGCTGTAGTGCCTCTCCGCTGGCTCCCCGCCCTGGCCGTCGCCCTCGCGCTGACCGGCTGCGGCCCCGCCCATCGCTCCTGGTCCCCCGACATCCTCGCCAAGGGCGACGTGGAGGTCGGCGGCAGCATCGGCGCCGCGGGCGACTCCGCCTCGCGCAGCTTCGGAGGCGCCGAGGTCGCCGCGTGGGTCCGCTCCTCGCCCAGCGACTACGTGGAGGTCGGCGGGCGCTTCTACACCCACAGCTTCTCCACCTTCGGCGGCGCGCTCGAGGTCCGCATCGCCCCCGTCCGCCGCCCCGTCGCCTTCTCCATCGACCTCGCCCCCGTGTTCGGCATCTGCTGCGGCGCGGGCAACAACACCCGCTACCTCGCGATCGGCGGCGGCTTCGACGCCGGCTTCACGATCGGGGGACGCATCGGCGGCGACAACGGCATCGCCCCCTACTTCGCCCCCCACTTCCAGATGGTCTGGGTGGTCCCCCCCGACCCCGGCTTCCCCGCCCTCCTCTTCTTCCCCGTCGGCGTCGACATCCCCCTCGGCGAGTCGCCGCTGCACCTCCGGCCGGAGTTCCTCGTCACCGTCCTCCTCTACCGGGAGATCGACCCCCAGGCCCGCGTCGGCGGCGCCATCGCCCTCGCCGTTCGGGGGCCGTCCCCGAAGAAGGCGAAGGAGCTCCGGAAGCAGCGTGACCGCGACGCCGAGGAGCCACCTCCCGAGGAGTCGGCCCCCGAGTGAGCCTCGCCCTGCTCGTCGCCGCCGCGGTCCTGCCCTGCGCGGTGCTCCTCGGGGCCTACTTCTGGCGCTTCGGCGACGACGCCGAACCCCGCCGCCGCGTCTTCGGGGCCTTGATCGCCGGCGGCGGCGCCTTCGCGATCGCCGTCGCCGTGGGCCGCCTCCTCCCCCCCACCGACAACGACTGGGTCCGCGCCTTCGCCCAGGCCGGCGTCGTCGAGGAGGCGCTCAAGCTCGCGGCCGCGCTGCTCGTCGCCCCGGCGCCCCGCCGGATGGAGCGGTTCAGCGCCGGGATCACCTACCTCGTCGTCGCCGCGGTCGGCTTCGCGGCCGTCGAGACCGTCGTCTACGGGGCCTCCTACGGCCTCGGCCCCGCCCTCGCCCGGGGCGTCACCGCCCTCCCCGCCCACGTCTTCCCCAGCGCCCTGATCGGTGTCGCCGTGGGACGGGCCCACCGCGTCCACGACGCCGCCGGCGCGACCGCCGGCATCGCCGTCGCGTTCCTCGCCGCCGTCCTCCTCCACGGGCTCTACGACCTCCTCCTCATCCAGGAGTCCGTGGTCCGCTTCGGCCTCCCCGCCCTCCTCACCGCCGAGGCCGCGGTCGTCGTCGCGCTCCTCGTCGGCGCCCACCGGCGGGACGTCGTCAGCGACCTCGACCAGCTCCGCTCCGCCGCGCTCCTGAAGGACGTCGACTTCGCCACGATCCGGCTGCTTCAGCGCCGCGCCCGCCGCCACGCCCTCCGCCCCGGCGACGTCGTCGTCCGCGAGGGAGAAGGCGGCGAGTCGCTCTTCGTCGTCCTCCGCGGCACCCTCCGCGTCGACCGGGACGGGGAGCTCGCCGAGTGGCTCGCCGACGGCGACGTCTTCGGCGAGGGCGCCCTGTTCAGCGACCAGGTCCGGGGCGGCACCGTCACCGCCGATGTCGACGCCCTCGTCCTCGCCATCCCCCGCTCTGTCGTCCTCGAGGCCCTGACCCGGTCCGCTGTCCTCGCCCCCGCGCTCCTCGACGAGGCCGGCTTCCGCACCGCGACCGTGCTGCCCTCGGTCGAGGAGCTCCTCGCCGAGGCGGGCGACGACACGCGCCGCAAGGTCGACCAGCTCGACCCGCTGACCGCCCGCCTCGCCTCGGTCGGCCTCTTCGCCGACGTCCCCCCGAGCGCGCTGTGGCACCTCCGCGACACCCTCGTCGAGCGGACGATCCCCGCCGGCAAGCGCGTCCCCGAGGACGGCCTGTCCATCGTCCTGCGGGGGACCGCGGAGATCCGCCGCGGCGACGAGTTCGTCGACGCCCTCGCCCCCGGCGACGTCCTCGGCGAGATCCCGCTCCTGACCGGCCTGAAGGCCACCGTCGAGGTCGTCGCGGGGCCCGGCCTGCAGGTCGCGTCGCTGGACTGGGCCACCCTCCGCGACGTCGTCGCCCTCCACCCCGAGCTCGGCGTCGCCCTCCTCGAACAGGTCCTCGCGCGCGTCTCTCTAGTAAGGGAGGCGGGGGTCGAGTCGTTCCGCCGGAGCCCCTTCGGGAAGCTGCTGCTGCTCGTCCAGGTCCGGGACGACATCGACCGCGAGCTGTCCCCCTACACGACCGCCCGGAACGTCATGGACGAGCTCGTCACGCGGGCGCACCTCGACATGGAGGGCCTCCGCGCCCTGACGGTCGCGCTGAAGCAGACGCGCGCTCCCGAGTTCGGCCTGTCCCCCACCGGGGGGCTCCGCAAGGTGGGCCCCGATGGGCTCGCGTCCGGCGAACGCGGCCTCGGCCGCAAGCCCCTCGAGGACGCGCTCGCCCGCGCCCCCGAGCTGCTGCGGGTCCTCGCGTCGCAAGTGGTCCGAGCGACTGAGGAAATTGATCCAAACGGGGGGTTGACCGGCAAGGCCGGATCCGTATAGTGCGCGCCGCTGCGCTGGAGCAGCCCTCGTAAGGGGGTTCCGGTGGAGCCATCGGGTGAACCGCGAGCCATAGGTCGCGCAGCACTCGGACATAGCTCGTCAGCTGCCGATCCCGGGCGGCCGGACCCCCGTCCTGCCCCCTGAGCTCGGCACTTGTCTTTGCGGAGAGAACGTCGAGATGGCCAAGGAAAAGTTCGTTCGAGACAAGCCTCACGTCAACATCGGGACCATCGGTCACGTTGACC
>CAYFOA010000305.1:0-7566 GCA_964344575.1 uncultured Rickettsiales bacterium
CCGCCGTCGCCGCCGCTGCCGTCGTCGTCGCCCCCGCCGTCGTCGTCGTCCCCGCCGCCGCCGCAGTCCCCGCAGCAGTCGCAGCACTCGTACGACGAGTTCTCCCAGGTGAAGCCGATCTGGATGTGGGTGGGGTTCGCCATCGCCTCGACGACGCCCAGCTCGTTCCGGTCCAGGTGCACGACGCGGTCGGTGCCGGGGTAGTGGATCTCGGTCAGGCGGGGCCCGAGGAACGAGGACGCGACCACGGCCCCGTCCTGGACCTCCTCGATGCGCTGCCCGAGCGAGCTCCAGCGCTGCTCGACCACCGAGTCGTCCGCGGGGTCGGCGGGGTCGTTGTCGTCCGTCGCCAGGGTCATGCGGCCGAGGCCGTCGAAGCCCCAGCGCTTCGCCGTGCTGCCGACGAGCATCGGCACGCCGGGGACGATCTCGCGGCCGTCGGTCGCGACGTCGTGGCTCACCATCCGGTCGGCGAGGTCCCACCCGTAGGTGTGGACGGAGCCGTTCTCGTCCACCTCGCGGACGACGTTGCCGTTGGCGTCGTGCTCGAACGTGCGGGTGCCGCCGTCGGGGTTGACCACCGCGACGAGCCGGCCGATGGGGTCGTGGGCGGCGTGCGTCTCGGCGCCCATGCCGTCGACGCGGGCGACGACGTTGTCGTTGGGGTCGTAGATCGTCAGCGTCGCGACGACGCCCTCGGGGGTGAAGGGGTGGCCGGCGTCCACGGGGGTCGTGGACTCGCCGTTCATCGTCAGCGGGCGGCGGACCTGCCAGGGGCGGCCGATGCCGTCGAGGTCGACGAACGTGGGGTTGCCGCGCTCGTTGACGGGGAGGTCCACGAGGCCGAGGTCGTCGGGGACGACGGCGCCGCGGGCGTCCCAGGTGGCGACCCTGTAGCCGCGGCTGTCGTAGGCGCGGAAGAAGGTGTTGCCCTTGGCGTCGCTCATCCGCTCGGCCTGGCTGAGGGGGTTGTAGACGAACACCTGGGAGACGTCCGCCGCCTCGGCCATGCCGGCCGTCTCGACCCGGATCTCGCGGACCTCGACGGGGTTGGAGGAGGCGTCCAGCGTGATCTCGGAGATCGCGCCGAGCGGGTTCGTGGTCTTGACCTTGCGGTCGGCGCCGTCGTGCTCGAAGGCCCACGTCGCCCCGAAGTCGTCCGTGATGAAGACCTTCCGGCCGTTCGCGTCGTGCTCGACGTGGGTCGTCAGCATCCCGTCGCTGGGCTCGATGTCGGCGACCCAGGCGTCGCTCAGGAGCGCGCCCGCCTGCGGCACGAAGACGTCCTTCGAGGAGAGGACGTTCCGCCCCAGCTCGTCGAACGTGAAGCTCCCCGCGGCGAGCAGGCCGGCGCCGGCGCCGCTGCCGTCGAGCGCGCCGACGACCTCCTCGCGGAGCACGCGCCCGGCGGCGTCGAGGATCGAGAGGACCTCGGTGCCGTCGCGGCCGACGCGGGCGACCGCCCGGTCGAAGCCGTCGAGCACGACCGAGTCGAGGTTGCCGCGGCCGTCGAACGTGCCGACGAGGTTGCCGTTGTCGTCGAAGACGTACCGCTCGGTGGTCGCGAACGCGCTGGTCCCGCCGCGGGTGAGCGAGACGACCTGGTCGCGGGCGTCGATCTCGAAGAGGTCGACCGCGTCCGGCTCGAGGCCGAGCACCGCCAGCGGGCTCCGGACCTCGGTGGTGTTGCCGTTGGGGTCGAACCGCCACTGCGTCACCAGGCGCTCCGGCTCGGGGAGGGGCGGCAGGGTCGACGGGCGGTGCGCGTCCAGGTCCACCTCGACGACGTGGCCGAGGATGCTGCGGGCGGTGTGGTGCTCGAACCAGGGGTGCTCGGCGACGAGGACGGGCGCGCCGGTGACGGGGTCCGGGGTCCAGTTCTCGGTCCGCTGGGTGACGACGTAGCCGGCCGCGTCGAACACGGCCTCGGTGCGGTAGCCGTGGTCCTGGTCGGGGTGGACCTTGGGGAGCTCGACCGCGATGGGCTGGTCGCGCTCGTCCCAGGTCGCCGTGCGGACGTGGCCGCGGGGGTCGGTGGTGGCGACGATGTTGCCGCGCGCGTCGTAGGCGAAGGAGGTCGTGATGGCGACGCCGTCGACGTCCGTGGTGCGGGACGCGAGCCAGCCGCCGTCGGCCACGGGGAGGTACGAGAAGGCGTCGACGTACCCCATCGGGTCGGTGATCTCAGTGAGGTTGCCGAGGTCGTCCCACCGCATCGTGGTGACGATCTCCTGCGTCGCGTCGCCGCCCGCCGCGAGCACGGCGTCGGGGAGCAGCGTCACGGTGGGGTCGTCGATCCGGACGGCGTTGCCGGCGGCCTGGTCGGTTCGCCCGTCGCCGTTGAGGTCGCCCCGGCCGAGCAGCGACGGGTCGACGTCGAGGTCCCACTCGGCGGCGACCGCGGGCGCCTCGCCGGCCTCCATCCAGTCGTACTGCCACGTCCGCGTGTAGCGCTCCGGCGAGCCGGGCGTCCCGTCGTGGGCGACGTGGGCGGGGTCGTGCCCCTCGGGGGCGGTCTCGCTCAGCGGCTGCCCGAAGATCGGGTCCCACGTGAACGTCTGCCGGAGCTCGGCCTGGCCGGCGGTCCGGTCGGGGTCGGGGAGCTGGACCACCGCGAGGACGTCGCCCTGGCGGGAGCGGCTCGGGTGCTCCGCGTCGTAGGTCCACTCCATCGCGTTGCCGAGGGGCGCCGTCAGGCTGAGGAGGCGGCCCTCCTCGTCGTAGTCCAGGGTGCTCGTCCAGGCGGCGCCGGCGGGCTCCTCGATGCGCTCGGTGGTGTGCCCCTCGTCGTCGAACGTGTAGCGGGTCTCGTTGCCGTTGCGGTCGATCACGAGGGTCTGCGAGAAGCCGTACTCGGGGTCGAAGTCGAAGGCGTAGGCGAGCGTCCCGCCGACCGCCACGCCGGAACCGTTGGTGCCGCCCACCGTCTGCTCGACGACGCGGTCGTACGCCTCGCCGGCGTCCCCGAAGACGCTCTGGTGCCACGGCGTCTCGCTGCTGTCGGCGACCTCGTTGGGGCCGACGATCGCGACCAGGTTCGAGGCGAGGGCGAAGTCGTCGCTCGTCCGCTCGTAGACGTACCGCTCGCGGGCGCCATCGGGGAGCGCCGCGGTGACCGGGGAGCGGGCCTCGACGAGGAAGCCGTCCTCGTACGTGAAGGCGACGCTGCGGCCGTCGAAGTCGGTGACGGCGGCGACGCAGTCGTCGTCGTTCCAGGTGAGGTCGATCCGGCGGCCGAGCTCGTCGATCACGTGGGAGACGAGGCCGTCCGCGCCGTGGTGAACCGCCAGGGCGCTGCCCCGCCGGTCCTCGACCTCGACCACGCGGCCGCCGTCGTCGAAGCGGAGGACGGTGCCGTCGGGGTGGCGGAGCGCGTGGCCGTCGCCGTCGCGCCTGAGGACGTCGAAGAGGCCCGCGGGGGAGGCGTACCCGTCGCCGTAGGCGGCGAACCGGACCGCGCGGCCCGTGCCCGCGTGGAGCACGACGTCGTCGCCGTCGGCCTCGATCCGGGCGAACACCGGGGAGTCCCAGCCGAACCCGAGGGGGCCGTCGACGTCGGAGCGGCCGCTGCGCCACGTGCGCCCGAACTGGAAGCCGATGTGGCGGCCCGCGAGCTTGAGGTCCGTCCGCTCCAGGACCAGCTCGCCGCTGTGGAGGAGCACCCCACCGGGGACGTCGCTCGGATCGACGCCCGCGCCCGCGTTCTGCAGCGGCTCGGGGACGAACGGCGCCGGCGCGGCGGGCTCGTCGTCGGGCTCGACGGTGGCGTCGTCGTCGTCGCCGTCGTTGCCGAAGCCGTCGAAGATCAGCGTCAGGTCGCAGCCGGTCTGGACGAACAGGACCGCGAGCGCGGCGACGAGGGTGGCGATGCGGGGCATGGGGTCTCCTCCGGATGGGTTCGGACCCTTCGAAGGAGCGGGGGCGGCGCCGTTTTGCAGGCCCCCCGAAAAAGACCGCGATCAGAGGCCGAGGAGCCGGCGGAGGCCCTCCTCGGGAGGCGTCGTGGGGCGCCACCCGTACAGCGCGTGGGCGGCGTCGCTCGCGGTGATGAACACCTTCTGGTCCCCGGGGCGCTCATCCTGGAACTCGAGCTTGGGGTGCGTCCCGCTGAGCTCCTCGATGGCGGCGACGACCTCGAGGAGGGAGCGCGCCGCGTCGGCGCCGCCGCCCACGTTCAGCGTGCAGCCGCGGGGCTCGGGGCCGTCGAGGACGCGGAGCTGGAGGTCGACGAGGTCGTCCACGAAGAGCATGTCCCGCGTGGTGCGGCCGTCCCCGAAGATGCGGAGCGTCCGGCCGGACGTGATCGCCGCCGCGAACCACGCCACCCAGCCCTGGTCCTCCTGCTGCGACTGGCGCGGGCCGTAGATGCAGGAGCAGCGGAGGACCGCCGTCTGGAGGCCGTACGTCCGCCACGCGTCGCGGAAGCTGCACTCGCCGCTGGCCTTGCTGACGCCGTAGGGGGTCTCGGGATCGAGGGGGCGCTCGACCGTCACGCCGCCGGGGAGGTCGGCGAACACGCAGCGGTCGCCGTCGGCGACCCAGCGGAGGTCGTCGAGCGCGCCGTAGACCTTGTTGGACGACATGTAGATCGCCCGCGCGCCGGGGCTGAGGCGGCGGACGGCGTCGATGACGTTGAAGGAGCCGAGCGCGTTGACGGCGAAGTCGCGGCGGGGGTCCTGCATGGACCACGTGACCGCCACCTGGGCGGCGAGGTGGACGACGCCGTCGAAGGGGCCGTGCCGCTCGAAGCAGGCGTCGACCGCGGCGGCGTCCACGATGTCCGCGACCACGGCCGCGAGCCGGTCGCCGGCCTCCGCCTGAAGCGCTTGGAGGCGGTCGGGGGAGCCGACGCGGGACAGGTCGTCGAGCACGACGACGCGGTCGCCCCGGGCGAGCAGGGCGCGGGCCAGGTTCGCGCCGACGAAGCCGGCGCCGCCGGTCAGCAGGTACGTCTTCATCCCATGGCCCGCCGCAGGTTCCGCTGCCACGTGCAGTGGTCGGTGATGTCGTCCTCGGCGCGGGCGAAGGCGTCGAGGACCCAGCGCTCGCCCACCCGACGGCGCCCCAGGGCGGCCCGGCGGTCGGCCACGGAGCGGCGCCCGTCGGCGAGCCCGTCGGCGATGCCGCGGACCAGGGCGACGGGGTGCCGGCGGTCGCGGGCGGCGCGGTAGACGTCGGCGAGGAGCTCCAGGGCGAAGGCGGGCGCGGCCCCCTCCCAGGCCTCGCGGGGGACGGACTTCAGGACGAGGCGGAGGCGACCGCGGGCCCAGGCGCGGACCTCCTCGGGGGACGTCGCCGCGGCGTCCTCCGCGATCAGCGCGAACGCGGCCGGCGCGTCACACCCCGGGCCGGGGACGTCGACGCTGCGGAAGCCGAGCAGCAGCCCGCGCAGGGCGAGGTCGGCGTCGGCGAGCTCGGCGGGGAGCTCCTCGTCGAACCCTCCGGCGTCCTCGAGGAGGGCCCGGCTGAAGACCCCGGCGCGAGACGAGACGGCGAACACCTCGCCGGCGCCGTTGCCCGCGTGGGGGAGGATGCGGCCCCAGCGGGTGACCTCGAGGGCGGACGTCCGGCCGTCGGGCAGCGCCGTGGCGATGGCGCCGGCGTCGGGGTGGGCCTTCGTCGCGTCGAGCAGCGCCTTCAGCCAGCCCGGGCGGGGGACGGCGCCGCCCGCGAGGAGCGCGATCCAGCGGCCCGTGCACGCGTCGGGGACGCGGTTGGCCATCGCGCCGGGGGGCTCGCCCGGGTCGGCGTCGAGGAAGGTCGCCCAGTCGCAGACCTCGGCCGCCGCCGTCTCCAGGGTGGGGTCCGACCGGTCCGCGACGACCACCACCTCGCGCGACGGCCCCTCCTGCGCGGCCACCGCCCGCAGCGCGGCCCGGAGCCAGCCGGACTCGCCCGCCCGCGCGAGGAGGCCGACGGACACGCTGCTGCCGCCGATCTCGGCGACGGGGATCTTCGGGGCGGCGCCGGCCGGCCGCGACCGCTTCTCCCAGCGGCGGTGGACGCCGTGGACGAACGAGATGATCTGCTCGGCCTCCAGCGCGTCGGTCGACACGACGCCGGTGCGGTAGCCGTCGAGGTCCTCGAGCTCCAGCCCGTCGAGCCGGCCGCCGGCCTTGAGCTCGTCGTGGAGGCGGCTGCCGGGGAAGGGCACGGCGATGGTGAACTGCGCGGAGTCGGGGTCGAGCTCGTAGGCGAGGTCCAGCGTCCGCTGCATCGTGTCCAGCGTCTCCCCCTGCAGCCCGAACATGAACGTCAGGTGCGTCTTGATGCCGAGCGCCTTCACGGCGCGGACGCTGTCCTTGACCCGCTGGATGTCGAGGTTCTTGCCGATCTGCTTGAGGCGGGCGCTGTCCGCCGACTCGACCCCGTACTTGACCGCCCGCAGGCCGGTCTTCGCGAGGTCCTCGTACTGGGCCGGGTCGCAGGTGTCGGCGCGCCCCATGAACGCCCACGGGGCGTCGATCCCGCGGTCCAGGAAGGCCGCCGCCAGCTCCGCCGTCCGCCGCTTCCCGAGGTTGAAGGTGTCGTCGTCGAAGTAGACCGAGGCGTACCCCTGCTGGAGCATCGCCACGACCTCGTCCGCGACCGCCTCGGCCGAACGCGTCCGGTAGGCGTTGTCGGCGTACAGGATCTGCGGCCACGCGCAGAAGTTGCACGTGAAGCTGCACCCGCGGCTCCCCCACATCTGCACCGACGGGCCGGGGATGCCGCCGGGGAGGTCGTGGTAGCGGTCCATGGGGAAGAGGTGGCGGGCGGGCCAGGGGATGGCGTCGAGCCCCTCCTGGCTGGGCTTGCGTCCCCCGTCGAGCAGGCCATCGGCGGTCCGAAGGATGAGGCCGGGGACGGCCTCCTTCGGCGCGCCCCCCTGCCGGACGAGCTCGCGCACGGTGTACTCGTACTCGCCCACGAGCGTGCCGTCGACGAGCGGCGCGTCGTCCAGGAACGAGGGGTCGTACAGCGCCTTGTGGAGCCCGCCGAGGAGGAGCGGGCCGTCGAACCCGTCCTCCCGCATGGCCGCGAACGTCCGCATGTCGCCGTGGAACGAGGGCGTGGACGTCTCCGCGACGACGACGTCGGGGGCGGCCTGCCGGACGCGCTCCAGGAACGTCTCCCGGTCCATCCGCTCGGCGCACGCGTCGATGGCCGCCACGTCGACCCCGTCGGCCTCCAGCACGGCGGCGGTGTAGGCGAGCAGGAACGGGAACGGCATGTACGGCGACTCGGCCCGCTCCATGTGCGGCCACCGGCTGCCGGCGCGGACGCCGTACCAGCCCGGGCGGAGCCACGGAGGGTTGGTGAGCAGGACCTTCATCGGGCGCTCAAAATAGCCGGATCGGGGAAAAACGGCCCCGACCGGGGATTCTCTCGTCTCGGGTAGAGTCCCGCGCGTGTCACACGTCCGCTTCCTGCTCCTCGCGCTGCTCCTGACCCTGCTCGGCTGCCCCGGCGGCCCCAACGACGCGCTGCTCCCCGACGACGACGACGCGACCGACGACGACGACGACACGGTGACCGGCGACGACGACGACGCCACCGACGACGACGACGACTCCGGCGACGACG
>CAYFOA010000306.1:0-6989 GCA_964344575.1 uncultured Rickettsiales bacterium
CGTCGTCGCTGGCGTCGTCGTCGTCGCTCGCGTCGTCGTCGTCGGCCGCGTCGTCGTCGTCGTCACCCACGTTCTCGTGGGGCTCCCAGTCGAACGTGAACTCGTAGTTCGTGCTGTTCCCCTCCCAGCACAGCACCAGCAGCCACATGCGGCCGCCGCCCGGCGCGGTGGTCACGGGGGGCTCGGCCACGGTCTCGCCGAGGATCGGCCCCTCCTGCTCCGCGAACACCGACCACACGTAGGGGTCGAGCTCGCCGTCGCCGTCCGCGTCGTAGCCGCTCGCCCACACGTAGAAGTCGAGGTCGCTGTTGGTGCCGCTCCAGTCGAGGATGTACTGCCCCTCGCCCGCGCACGGGAAGTCGACCACGTACCAGTCCCAGTCGGCCGTCCAGGTGCTGCCGTCGTTGCCGCAGGTGATGCCGCCGGAGATCGTCAGGTCGGTGTCGTCCGGGGTGGCGTAGTCGATCTCCTCCTCGGCCTCCCAGTCGTTGGGCTCCGACTCGCCGAAGCTGTCGGACGAGCTGCCGTCGCACTCGCCGAACTCGACCACGTCGTCGTCGTCCGCCGCGTCGTCGTCGTCCGCCGCGTCGTCGTCGTCGCCGGGGATGCCGTCGCAGAGCCCGTCGTCGCAGCCCACGCCGCACTCGCAGTACCGGTCCGCCGTGCAGCTGTTGCCGCTGCTCGGGTACTTCCAGCAGACGCCCTCGGTGTCGTCGCAGGTCAGCGTCCGCTCCGACGTCCCGCCGCTGTAGTAGGCCGTCAGCGTCGAGCCGGTGAAGCTGTTGTGGTCGAAGCCGATCCAGTGGCCGAACTCGTGCGCCGCGACCGCCTGGAGGTCCGCCTCGTCCCAGGTCCCGGGGTTGCCCGTGACCCAGTCGTAGCTGGTGCCGTTGAACGCCATCGAGGCCCGGATGATCTCGCCGTCGCTGTAGAAGACGGGCGACGTCACCGCCAGCGTGGTGCTCCCCCAGGACGCCGGCCAGCCGTTGTTGAGGAAGCCGACGAGGTCCTCGTTCTGGGAGCCGTTGCTGGGGTCGCCCGAGCGCCGGCCCGCGTAGCTGGCGTTGAAGTTCGTGCAGCCGGGGACGCCCCACTCGTCGATCGCCGCCTCCAGGGCGTTGATGACCGTCGAGTCCCCGAGGTCGTTGCACTCGTAGTTCGACGAGTAGTACCAGCTCGTCTCGGGGTTGCCCGAGTCCCACGCCAGGGGGTTGCCGTTGGTGTACATCGACGTGTACGCGGACGCGGTGGCGGGCAGCAGCAGGGCCGCCGCGAGGAGCAGGCCGAGGCGCTTCATCACTCGGCTCCCTTCAGCGTCGCGAGGTCGCGCTTCAGCGTGTCGATCGTCTTCGCGGGCGCATCCGACGGCTCCTTGAACTCGACCAGGTGCCCCTCGGGGTTGCGGATGAAGATGCCGCTGGTCAGCGTCCGCCGCAGCTCGCCGTTGACCACGACGTACTGGCTCTGCTCCAGCGCCGTCAGGTACCAGCCGCCCTCGACGTTCCTCAGGAAGAGCACGACCTTCGTCCCCTGCTCGAGCCGCGCGTCGCCCGGAATGTAGGTCGAGATCTTGCCGACCGTGCCGCCCATCTGCTCGATGGTGACGGCCTTGGGGGCGGTCCCGTGGAGCACCTCGTCGACGCTGACCTCGGTCAGCGTGATGGGCGTCTCGTACTGCTTGCTCATCTCGAACCGGGACTGGCCGACCGTCGCGACCACCACCGCGGTGCTGAGCTTGGCCTGCTCGACGTCCGTCACGTACAGCGCCGACGTCGCCTGCGCGGCGGGCGCCGCGAGCAGGACGAACAGTCCCGCCACGATACAAAGAGTGCGAATCATTCTTGTGCTCCCGGAGTCGCACCCTAGATAGAGCATGCGCCACGCCCTGTCCCGGGTTTTCGACCCGCGGAACCTAGCAGCGGGCCTGCTGCGACCCTGTCAAACGGCGGCAAAAGTTCCGTCGAGAGAGGGTTGCCGGGATGTGGTAGAGGAGCCGCCACGATGGGCATCAAGGACAGTTTCAAGAAGGTCTTCGGGACGAAGCACGACCGCACGATCAAGAAGCTGCGGCCGCTCGTCGCGCGCGTGAACGCGCTCGAGGAGAGCTACGCGGGCGCGACGGACGCCGAGATCCAGGCGATGACGGGCGTCTTCAAGCAGAAGGTCGAGAACGGCGCCGAGCTCGACGACCTCCTCCCCGACGTCTACGCGGTCGTCCGCGAGGCGGGCAAGCGCGTGCTCGGCATGCGGCACTACGACGTCCAGCTCGTCGGCGGGATCATGCTCCACCAGGGGCACATCTGCGAGATGCGGACGGGCGAGGGGAAGACGCTCGCCGCCACCCTCCCGTCCTACCTCAACGCCCTCGAAGGCAAGGGCGTCCACGTCGTCACGGTCAACGACTACCTCGCCTCGCGCGACGCCGAGTGGATGGGGCGCGTCTACACGTGGCTGGGGATGTCGGTGGGGACCATCGTCCACGGCCTCAAGAACGACCAGCGTCGCCGCAGCTACCACTCCGACATCACGTACGGCACGAACAACGAGTTCGGCTTCGACTACCTGCGCGACAACATGAAGCTCAGCGTCGAGCACATGGTCCAGCGCGACCACCACTACTGCATCGTCGACGAGGTCGACTCCATCCTCATCGACGAGGCGCGGACGCCGCTCATCATCTCCGGCCCCGCCGAGTCCAACCCGGAGCGGTACTACAAGGTCGACAAGATCGTCCCCGGGCTGAAGCAGGAGATCGACTACATCCTCGACGAGGAGGGGCGCTCGGTCGCGCTGACCGACGAGGGCATCGACAAGGTCGAGGAGCGGCTCCAGGTGGGGAACCTGTTCGAGCCGAAGAACATCGAGACGCTCCACCTCGTGAACCAGGCGCTCAAGGCGTACACGCTGTTCAAGCGGGATCGCGACTACGCGATCATGGACGGCAAGGTCGTCATCATCGACCCCCACACCGGCCGCACCATGCCGGGCCGGCGCTGGTCCGACGGGCTCCACCAGGCGATCGAGGCGAAGGAGAAGATCCCGATCGAGAAGGAGAACGAGACCCTCGCGACGATCACCTACCAGAAGTACTTCAAGAAGTACGAGAAGCTGAGCGGCATGACGGGGACGGCCGACACCGAGGCGGCCGAGTTCGAGAAGATCTACGAGACCGAGGTCACGGTCATCCCCACGAACAAGCCCGTCATCCGGGCCGACCACGACGACGTCGTCTACAAGACGGAGGCGTCGAAGTTCGAGGCGGTCATCGAGGAGATCGCGGAGAGCGTCGAGGCGGGGCGGCCGGTGCTCGTCGGCACCGCGTCCGTCGAGAAGTCCGAGCTCGTCCACAAGCTGCTGACGCGGGCGAAGATCCCGCACAACGTCCTCAACGCGAAGCACCACGCGTCGGAGGCGACGATCATCGCGCAGGCGGGGCAGCCCGGGTCCGTCACCATCTCGACGAACATGGCCGGGCGCGGCACCGACATCCTCCTCGGCGGCAACCCCGAGGCCATGGCGAAGCTCGAGATCGGCCCCTGGAACGCCGACGAGGAGGCCCGCGAGGACTACGACGCGCGGCTCGAGGAGGCCACGAAGCGGCACATCGCCGAGTGCGAGGCGGCCAAGCAGGCGGTGCTCGACGCCGGCGGCCTGCACGTCATCGGGACCGAGCGCCACGAGGCGCGCCGCATCGACAACCAGCTCCGCGGCCGCGCCGGCCGGCAGGGCGATCCCGGCAGCTCGCGCTTCTTCCTGTCCCTCGAGGACGACCTCCTCCGCATCTTCGGCAGCGACCGGATGAAGGGGCTGATGGAGCGGCTCGGCATGGAGGACGGCGTCCCCCTGGAGCACCCGTGGCTGTCCAAGGCGGTCGGCAACGCGCAGCAGAAGGTCGAGGGGCGCAACTTCGGCATCCGCAAGAACCTGCTCGAGTACGACGACGTCATGTCGCAGCAGCGGGACGCGGTCTACGGCATGCGGAACGACGTCATCGGCGGCGAGGACACGCGGCCGATGATCGAGGAGCTCATCGAGCACTACGTGTTCGACGTCGTGCACGGCCACTGCCCGCCCAAGGCGGGGCCCGACGACCTCGACCCCGAGGCCGTCAACAAGGACCTCAACGACCTCTTCCACCAGGAGTTCGCGCTCGCCCTGGACGACGTCTACGGCGTCGAGCCGGACGACGTGGCCGCCGGGCTCGTCGAGAAGATCATCGCCTGGTACGACGACAAGGAAGACCTCATCGGCGCGGAGAACGCCCGCTACCGCGAGCGCTACTTCCTGCTGTCGGTGCTCGACCAGCTGTGGAAGCGGCACCTCCAGGCCATGGACCACCTCCGCGGCGGCATCGGCCTGCGCGGCTACGGCCAGCGCAACCCCCTCCTCGAGTACAAGAAGGAGGGGTTCGAGATGTTCGAGTACATGCGCGAGCTGCGGGAGCAGCAGGTGCTGGAGCGGCTCTTCGAGAACCTGTCCCACGAGCGGCGCCTCACCGAGGAGGAGAAGCGGGCGCTCCTGGAGCAGCAGCGGCGCGAGGAGGAGGAGCGCGCGCGAGCGGCGATGGCGAAGGCCAACAAGCTCGGCGACGGGCGCCGCGCGGGGCGGACCGCGGGCGGGCGGCCCGCGAAGCCGGTCACGGTCCGGCGCGAGGGGAAGAAGGTCGGCCGGAACGACCCCTGCCCCTGCGGAAGCGGCAAGAAGTACAAGAAGTGCCACATGGGGAGGGACCAGGCCGAAGGGCAAGCGGCCGCCGTTTGATCGCGGCGACTGCTAGCATTCCCAGCTGTCCATGCGGGTCACCTGTCCCAAGTGCAGCACCAAGGTCGAGATCGACCCCTCGGAGCGGGACGACAGCGGCCGCGTACGGCTCGCCTGCGCGGACTGCGGGGCGAAGCTCCTGATCAAGGTCAAGGCGCAGAAGCTCAAGCTCGACGACAACATCCCCGAGGAGGGCGCGGCGGACGCGGACACGCCCGCCCGGCCGTCGCGCACGGGGGGGTCGCTGGACCTCGGCGCGCTGGAGGTGTCGACCGGCGTCGACGACACGAGCGATGAGGCCGACGCCAGCGACGCGTCGTGGGTGGTCGTGGTGGAGGCGCTCGGCGACGCCCGGATCACCGCGATCCGGACGACGCTGATGCGGGTCCCTCGCTTCAGCCGCAACCCCAACAAGCTGCACGACCTCACCGACGAGCTCCCGTTCGTGCTCGGCGGCATCGGGGAGGCGGACGCGAAGCAGCTCGAGGGCACCCTGGCCGCGCTGGGGACGACGTGCCGCGTGGGGCCGGAGTCGAAGCTGCTCGACGCGTCCGGCCGGCCCGTGACCGAGCCCGAGGAGGGGCTCGTGGTGGCGGGCGAAGAAGACGACGAGTCCGGGGAGCTGGTGGTGGCGGGCGCCGACGACGACGAGCCGCAGCCGGAGGGGGGGCTGGTCGTCATGGGGGCCGCGGACTCGATGGAGGTGTCGGCGGCGGCGGACGGGGACGAGGCGGACGAGGGGCTGGTCGTGGCGGGGGACGAGGACGACGACGACCACGACGACGACGACGGCGGCGACGACGGCGGCGACGCGGACGGCGAGGACGAGGACGCGGCGGCGACGGCGGCCCTCGAGGTGGCCGGCGCCGAGGAGGACGACGACGAGGACGACGACGACGTCGAGGCGCTCGGCGAGGACGACGTGGAGGAGGCCGCGACCGCGGACGTCCTCCCCGCCGTGGACGCCGAGCCGGAGCCGGAGGGGCAGACCCTCTCGGCGGACGACCTGTCGGGCGTGGACCTCTCGCTGTCGGAGGGGTTCGGGGAGGTCGGCTACACGACCCCGCCGGACGACGACGAGCCGATCGAGATGGGCGACCTCATGTCCGAGGCGCCGGCGGAGGCGGACACGGTCCGCTCCGGCGACAAGGGCTCGGACACGTCGACGAACGGCGTCCTCCTCGCGACGGTCGACGCCTTCCCGGGGCTCGACGACATCATCGGGCTGGTCTCGGCCTCGGTCGTCGTCCCCGCGAGCGACCTGAAGGGGCGCGCCCGCGCGGTGAAGCTGGAAGCGGCCATCGCGTCGGCCGAGGACGGCCTCAAGCGCGACGCCGCCCAGCAGGGCGCCGCCGCGGTCGTCGGCGTCCGCACGACGTCGGCGACGCTCCCCGACGGGAGCGTGCTGTTGGTGATGCAGGGGACCGCGACGGCGTAGCCGCCCACGTCGCCGCTACTCGTCGAGCTCGCAGATGTACGGGTTCGACGTTCCGCAGGTGTTGTCGTTCCACTCCCAGCCGAAGTCGGCGCGCATCTCGACGCAGTCTTCGCCGCCGAAGCCGCCGGCGTTGTTCGGCTCGCCCGTCGCCCAGTTCTCGTAGCCGGAGCCGTTGCCGGCGCTCCAGTAGAAGTTCCCCTCGTTGCCGAAGCCCTGGTCGGTGTAGCCGATCCACCAGGCCGCGACCGTGGAGGTCGACTGCGAGACGAGGAAGTCGTGCTCGGCGAGGTCGTTGACGGTGACGAAGTAGTAGCCCGCGAGCCAGCACAGCCCCTCGGCAGCGTTCCAGTCGAAGGCGACCGTGCAGAGCTGGTAGGTGTGGCCGTCGAACTCCGCCTGCGTGCAGCCCGTGCAGGCGCCGTCCTCGTCGATGCTGTCGTCGCAGTCGTCGTCGGTCGCGTTGCACGTCTCGGCGGCGTCGGGGTGGACGTTGGCGTTGTCGTCGTCGCAGTCCTCGAGCGCGTTCCAGCCGTCGCCGTCGTTGTCGATGGGGACCGGGCCGGTGGAGTCGTCGTCGTCCGGGAACACGTCGTCGTCGTCCGCGGTGTCGTCGTCGTCGGGGAAGATGTCGTCGTCGTCCGCGATGTCGTCGTCGTCCGCGATGTCGTCGTCGTCCGCCACGTCGTCGTCGTCGCCGATGACGCCGCACTCCATCGTGATCGTGAACCCGCTGACGGCGCCGTCCCACCCGTCGACCACCGCCTGGTAGTCGGACAGGGCGTCCCGCTCG
>CAYFOA010000306.1:7055-7329 GCA_964344575.1 uncultured Rickettsiales bacterium
CCTGGTGGTACACGAACAGGTCGATGTCCTCGTCGTGCCCCTCGACGGTCAGGCTGAAGACGAGGTGGTCGCCGGGGTTGAGGTCGAAGTAGACCTCGGGCCCCGTCTCGCCCCCGCCGACGCAGCTCCACCACGAGTCGACGTCGACGGACGTGACCGCGTCGTTGCTGGACGTCACGGTCTCGCCGCAGCCGAGCGGGATCGGGTCGAGGCAGGGGACGGGGACGTCGTCGTCGTCGTCGCTGACGTCGTCGTCGTCCGGGCCGATGTCGTC
>CAYFOA010000307.1:0-7282 GCA_964344575.1 uncultured Rickettsiales bacterium
TCACAAGAGACAGATGGAGGGCAACTCCATCCTCTCGGAGGTCATACAAGAGGCCCAGGATGGCCGAATCCACCATCGTCCACAGCAAGCTGGACGGAGAACTTCAGCTCGCCGCTCTCGGGGGCGGTGCCTACAACACCTCGACCGGCGCGCTCATCGGTGGTGCCGAGTCGTACACCGTCTCCTTCGAGGCCGGGGACGTGTCCATCACGCTCCCGTCTCGCGCCGTAAGCAACTTCAAGGACCGGGGGCGCACGACCACCCCTCCGTCGCTGCGCTACGGCGACGACACCGAGGGGTCCATCAGCTTCAGCGCGTACCTGCGCGATCTGACGGACGGAGCCGCCGCTGCGCTGAGCGACATCCTCGCGACGCTGTCGGGCAACGCCAGCGGCTACGTCGGCTCCAACTGGGAGTCCACGATGGCCTCGTCTGCCGGTGCCGGTGACGCCGAGGTGTTCAGCATCGGCTTCAAGCTGACCATCACGAACGCCGGGGACGGCTCCGACACCCACGGGATCGCCTTCAACTACATCGTCGGGACGGGGACGCTGGCCGAGGGCGACCCCGACACGTTCTCCTTCAGCGGCAGCATCTACGACCCCGTCGATGCCTACTGGCTGGGCTGACCGATGGCCGTCAGCACGAAGATCGCCCTCAAGGTCGAGGCCGCGCAGTCGTTCACGCTGGACCAGGGGACGACGAAGGCGCTGCACCTCACCGAGGAGGCGCTGTCCTGGCCGTCCGGCACGGGCTCGGGTCTGGCCGACGAGGTCTGGTCCGACAGCCGCACCGTCAACTCGGGCGCGGACGACAACCTCGAACTCGACAACCTGTCCCAGCTCGACTCGGGCGGGAACACGCTCCGCACCGTGCAGTTCGACAAGGTGAAGCTCGTCTTCATTCGCAACACCTCGGCCACCGACTCCATCACCATCGGAGGCGGCTCGACGGGCGCGGGTGCGGCGGACGCCTTCGCCGGGACCGGATACCCGTTCGTCGCCGACAACGACACCGCCGACGTCTCGGCCGGCGGCGGATGGGTCTGGTTCGACGTAGACGGTGTCCAGGTCACGAACGGCGCGACGGACATCCTCAACGTCCACGGGAACACCAGCAATCAGACCTACGAAATCGTGATCGTCGGGGAGGCCGTCTGATGCCGTCCCCCACCAAGCAGCGCGACGAGCTGATCCGCGAACTGTGCTCCCTGTGGGAGTCCGGGGCGCAACTCCTCCGCTTGCCGGACGGCAGCACGGTTCGCCGCCAGGAGAGGGAGGCGGACCTGCTGAGCCGGGTCCGTCCCCTCTGCTGGCACCTCGCGCAGGAACGCAAGCAGGCCGCAGCCAAGAAGGCTGCGGGGAAGGCCAAGGATGCGCCGCAGGACCCACCCGAGGCAGATCCCTCCGGGCAGTAACTACTTCGTGGTCGAGGTGCCCGACCAGGGTGCGGTGGACTTCCGTCTGCCGTTCCCGGTGCGGCTCGCGAAGCTGACCACGCTGCTGAGGGACGCCGGACTCGGCGACACCGAGGGCGCGGACGACCTGTCGAAGCTCGACACCGCCCTCGATGTCTGGATGGTCGGAGGCGCGGCAATCGGCTTGTGCTGGTCCCACCGCGACCTCGACCTCGACACCGACCGCCGCGCCTTCGGGCGGGACCTCCTGAGCTACGGCGAGGCAGTCCTGGAGGAGCTCTACGACGCCGGGTGGTCGATGGCGTCGCTGTCGGCTCTCTACCCGGCGCTGTTCAAGCGCATCAGCGCCTCGCTCATCTCGGCCTCGGAGGTGGCCGAGCGAGTGGGTTTTTCCGCACCCCCGACGGGAGCGGACACCTGATGGCGCTCGACATCGGACTGCACCTCCTCGGCGGGGATCCCCTGGGCTTCTACAAGCAGCCCCGAGAGGTCCGCACCGACTTGCTCGCCTACTGGCAGGTGATGCAGGACCGGGAGTCGTCCTGGCGGTGGGTCAGTTTCGCGCCCGCCCGCCTCGGTGACCTCGCCGTCCATGCCCTCCGCAGCGGCGTGACCGAGAGCCTGTCGGGACTCCGCGCCTGGCTGTCGTCCAACGGCGTCCGGTTCAGGTCCAGTCGCGAGGCCCGCGTCGCCGCCCGCGCGAACCGCCAGCTCCATCTGAACAATGCCCGCCGCTGCCACGCCTCGGAGCAAGCCGTCGCCTTCTGGCTGGGAGGGTGATGGTCGAGGTCCGCATCACCTCGGACGTCGACCGCTTCCTGAGCGACCTGCAGGAAGCAGCCAGCGACCTCATCCCAGACCTCGAGAACGCCACTGCCGAGGCTCTGCGTCGGTTCGAAGCCGACCTCCGAGGAGCCGCACCCACCGACAGCGGACGGCTGGCGCGTAGCGAGTCAACGGCCCAGACGGGCTTGTCCGCCGCGTTCGGCAACGCGGCCCCGTACGCCTCCTACGCGCACGACGAAGGCGGCGAGACGGGCGACTACGCCCGCGAGACGGCGCGGCTGTTCGAGGCCCACCTGGGCGACGAGCTGACCGCCGCGTTCGAGGCCGTCACCGCCGAGGTCCTGGGGGGCGGCGATGGCTGAGATCCGCCACGTCCTCACCGCGAACGCCGACCAGCTCCTCCGCACGATGGAGGACGTCACCGGCGCGTTCGAGGAGCACGCCGACACCACGTCGGACGCCGAGAAGCAGTCCAAGAAGCTGCGGGGCACGACCGTCGCCCTCGGTGCCGCCCTCGCCGCGACGACCGCCATCGTGGTCAAGGGGATCAGCGAGGCCATCGCCTACGGGGACGCCCTCGGGAAGATGTCCGAGCGGACCGGCCTGTCGGTCGAGTCCCTGTCGGCGCTCAAGCTCGCCGCCGAGAACAGCGACACCAGCCTCGACACGCTCGCACGCGGGCTCTCCACGCTCAGCAAGGGGATGTTCGACGCCGCCACCAAGGGCACCGGCCCGGCGGCCGAAGCGTTCGCGGCCCTCGGCATCAGCGCCACCGACGCCAGCGGAAACCTCCGCGACTCCGAGGTTGTGCTGAACGAGGTGTCCGACGCGTTCGCGGGGATGGCGAACGGCACCGAGAAGGCTGCGCTCGCCGCGAAGCTGTTCGGCGGGGCCGGTCGCGAGCTCATCCCGATGCTCAACCAGGGCGCGGACGGGCTCGAAGCGAACAAGCGGCTGTCCGAGGAACTCGGGCTCGTCTGGTCGGACGAGGCTTCTCAGGCGGCTGAGGACTTCAACGACTCCATCGCGAACCTGGGGCGGGTCGCGGACGGCTTCTTCGGTCAGGCGGCTCAGTTCTACCTCCCGACCCTGGCCGACATCGCGGCTGGGGCCGTCCTCGCAGCCCGCGCGTTCACGACCCTCGGCAACGCCCAGGTCGATGCCGATGCCGCCGCCCGCGAGGCAGCGCAGGACGCGATCAACGCACAGGCCGACCGCATCGAGGGGCTCAAACGGCAGCTCGAATCGAGCCGACTGCTGGATGAGTCCCTCATGGACCTCTCAACCGGGGAGGTCACCGTCTCCGAGGAAACTCGGAACCTGACCGCCGAGGTGGAGCGACAGATCGAGGTGCTGAGGCGCCTCAAGGGCGAACTCGGCGCGGAAGCGGGCCTGCTGACCGACGAGGCGCGACGGCTGGCCGAGTCGGCGGCTGCGCGCGCCGAGTCGATCGGGGGCATCGAGGAGCAGACGAAGCGCACGCGGAAGTCCGCCGACGCCATCGACGAGGAGGCCGAGGCTCTGCTCCGCGTCGAGGAAGCGCAGACCCGCCGCCGCTCCATCCTCGACGAACTGACCTCCATCACGACCGCAGCCACCGACTCGATGCTCGGTGACAGCGAACGGCTCATCGCGCAGCACGAGCGCGAGGTCGCCCGCATCACCGACCTCGTCCACGAGGCCGTCGCCAGCGAGGAGGTGGGCTGGGAGCAGAAGCTCGAGGTCATCACGCAGGGCCATGCCGCGAAGCTGGCCCTCGAAGCCGAGCTCCAGGCCGGACTCGCCGAACTCCGCGACGAGGAGCACCGGGCCGAACTCGACCGCATCGACGCCGAAACCGCCGCGAAGAAGCAGGCGGCATCGGACGTGTTGATGTCGGCCGGCGCGCTGACGGACTCGTTGGTCGCGCTGACGGGCGTGATCACCGACGCGGTCGTGGAGGGCACGGAGGAGGAGTCGGAGGCCCGCAAGCAGGCGCTCATGGACGCCTTCGTGGCGAACAAGATCGTCGCCGTCGCGCAGGCGGCGGTGAACACCGCCCTCGCCATCAGCAACGCCATCGGCAACGCCCCGAACCCCATCGTGGGCGCGGTCCTCGCCGTCGCCGCAGGCATCGCGGGTGCCGCCGCGATGGCCGGGATCATCGCGCAGCCCCCGCCTCAGTTCCACGACGGCGGGCTCGTCGATGAGATCGACATCCGCGCCCGCGCCGGGGAGGCCGTCCTCCCTCCTCAGACCGTGCGGCGCATCGGTGGCGAGCAGGGCATCAACCGGCTCATCCGCACCGGCTCAACCGGCCCGCAGGAACTCACGGTCGTCCAGAAGCTCGACCACCGCGTGCTCGACGCCCAGGTGCATCGAGCGGTCAAGCGCACCGGCTCTCCGCTCGATGCCGCCCTCCGGGCCACAAACCCCCGTGGCACGGGCCGTCGCAACCCGTATCAGGCGAGGACTTGACCGGTGGGCGTCGATCGCAGCAGCGGCGACCTTCGCGGGCTCCTCGTGCCCGACCCGCGCATCACCATCGACACGCTCGTGTCGAAGACGGATGCGACCGTGCCGTCGGACTACACCGAGGCGGGGCCGCATGCGGGGCCCGCCGAGGCCGATCAGGACACGAACCTCGTCCTCCGCACCTCGGGCGACCAGTCGGCGGACGGCGACATCGAGGTCAGGACGCAGCGGTCTGGCGGCGTCGGGCTCGAAGCAGCGGGGTACGTCTGGCGCGACGTCGCGGCCGGGGAGACGACCAGCCAGTACAAGGGCCTCGACGCCCCGGCGCTCATCACCGATTGGGAGGCGCTGCACTACACGACCATCGCGGACGGCAAGCACATCCGGCCGCACGTCATTCGGTTGCTGTCGGGGAAGCTGCTCGCCGCCTTCGGAGTGACGACCCTAGGCGTCGTCAGGATCAGGCGGTACGACCCCGCCGACTCGTCATGGACGTCCGTGAACCTCGCTCCGACGGGAGCGGGGACCGGCTACATCACCGGCGCGGTCACGCTCTGCCAGCTCGGCTCGGGTCGGGTCCTGGCCTACTGCCTCGCCAACGACCAGCAGCAGATCGACGTCTACGTCTCCGACGACGATGGGGACAACTGGTCGCCGGGCGGCTACCGCGTTCTCGAGGAGGGGGTCAGCGAGGCGGCGGTCACGGACGTGCGGGTGGCCTACTCGCCCGAGTCCTCCGAGGTGCTGTTGTTCGCGCTCTGGGACAACTCGGGCACCGCCGAAGCGACCGCGACGCAGTACGCATCAGCCGACCTCGGATCGAACTTCGTCAAGGTGCTGGAGGACTGGGAGGTCACGACCTCCGAGAGCATCGAGACGCTCGACGTCGTGCCGATGGTCGGGGGCGGCTTCTGCGTCGTCTACATCGACGAGCAGCCGGTCAACGACGACCTCAAGCGCCGTCGCATCGGCTCCGCGTTCGACCCCATCGACACGGCGACCGCCGCAGAGCCCGACGGCTCCATCGACCCCGCCCTCGACGACGTCACCACGTGGCGCGACGAGGACGACGTCATGTGGCTCATCTGCGGCGACGCCTACGCGGCGTCCAAGAACCGCGTCGGCGTCATGTACCGCTCCATCGACCAGGGCGACACCTGGGAGGACGCCGCCGACTGCCAGGGCACGCACGCCTTGCACACCGGCACGACGACCACGAACCGCCTGACCCGCTACTCGGCGATGTCCGTGGCGGGGCGCACCGCGTTGGTCACGCGGTGGACGGCGGCGGGCTCCTCGCACGACCCGATGAGCGTCGGCGTCGTCTGGTACGGCGGCTTCAGCACGCACACCGCCCCCGCCGCAGAAGGGCTGGCGCAGCAGGACTACCGCGACACCGACTACATCGGCTTCGGAGCTCAGCGGTCGGGCGCTCATCGGGGAGGGGTCTGGTTCCCGGCTGAGGTGCCAACGTCGGTCGATTGGTCCGGGAACGGCGCAGGCTCCGAGGCCCTGACGGGCGGCGCGCTGGAGGTCACGACCACCGCCGGCCAGGAGCGCGAGTTCGGGCGCACCATCACCGACGACTCGGTCAAGGCGGTGTTCCTCGACTTCGAGGTGGAGCTGGACGACGGCGACGGCTCGACGTCCGCCGAGGAAGTGACGCTGACCGTCCGCCTCAGTGACAACAGCTACCAGTACGAGGTCCAGGTCCGTTGCAGCAGCAGCGGCTACCAGCTCTACGACGTCAACGCGGCCGGGAACGTCGGGTCGTCGCAGACCTTCGACCTGACGAGCAAGGGGCACATCCGGCTCGCTCTCGACGACGCCGGGGAGGTGCGATCCTGGCACGGGCGGGGAGGCCACGTCCGCGCCTACACCGAGGGCGCCTCCGCGTCCGGTCTGACCGACGGCGGCGCGGGGGCGACGAACCTCGTCCGATGGGGACACACGGGCGTCGCCGCGAACGTCAGCAGATGGACGCTGGTCGGCTACTGCTTCTGGCCGGGGCGGTGGTCGGGCACGCAGACCGGCACCCTCGCCTCGTCGTGGACGAACCCGAACCACCTCAAGCCGCGCAACTACCCCACGTCGCCCGCGCACCTGTACGACGGCATCAAGATCGCCGCCGTCTCGGGGCCGACTTGGTACGCGGAAACGCAGCGGCTCAAGACCGCGTACGAGTACCCGCTCCGTGCCGTCCTCCCGGCGCACGTGCCGTCACCGGGCACGGGCTGGCAGTCCATCGAGGACGACAAGGACTACGAGCTGGTCTGGGACCTGGAGTCCGAGGCGGGGTACAGCGACAGCTTCTTCGAGTCCTCGTCCCTCGGCTGCTTCCTCGTGGACAGCAACCTGCGGCGCTGCAAGCTCCAGGGCTGGGACGGGGCCGCGTGGCAGGACATCCTCAGCCTCGACGCCAGCGACGGTTACGACCAGCTCGCCTACACCCGCAAGGGACGCACCCTCTATCCGGACATCGGCGGGGCGGCTCCCACCGCCGAACGGTGGTCGTTCCACGGCATGCACGCCGGAGACTCCATCGAGCTCGACGACGGCGAGTCGCAGATCAGTATCCGCTCGGCGCGCCCCGTTCTGGCCGCGCCGGGTAGGCGTCAGCTAGCG
>CAYFOA010000308.1:0-7265 GCA_964344575.1 uncultured Rickettsiales bacterium
GGCCCGGGGAGGACGCCGTCGCCGGGGCAGCCGGTCAGGAGCAGAGGCAGCAGGGCGGCGAGGACGAGCGGGAGGCGCATGGGGGCCGGATCAGGGTACCAACCGAGGTCAGGGGCAGTCCTCGCTCGTCGCCTCGTACGTGAAGGTCTCGTCCTCGCCGAGGTCGAGCACCAGGCACTCGTCCCCCTGGAGGTCGGCGGGGTGGTTGTTGGTGAACCCCACGCCCCAGTCGGTCGACTCCGAGATCACGGTCACGGGGCCGCTGGTGTAGACCGCCGCGCCGTCGGTGCTGACGTTGTTGGTGACGGTGCAGTCCTCGAACCGGAGCACCATCGGGCCGACGGTGGGGAGGGCGTCGAGCGCGCTCGCGTTCTCGTTGGAGACGTTGCCGTCGATCGTGGTCCGGACGAACGCCACCTCGGTGTCCACCAGCGGCCCCTCCAGCGAGACGGTGCCGATGAAGTCGCCGCCGTTGTTGTCCAGGAGCTCGCAGTCGGTGAACGTGATGGAGCTCGGCTCGGGTCCCTCCCAGTCGAAGTTGGCCACCCCCGCGCCGTAGTCGCTGGCGTTGCCCTCGAAGGTCGTGTCGGCGAACGACGCCTCCAGGCTCAGCTCCGGCCCGTAGACGTGGATCACGGCGCCGCCGTAGCCGGTCGTGTTGGCGGTGAAGAGGGAGCCGGTGACGTCGAGGGTGGCGCGGTGCTGGCCGACCACCGCGAAGGCGCCGCCGAAGGAGGTCGAGCCGTTGCCGGTCCAGGTCGTGCCGGCGAAGGTGACGGCGAGGGGGCCGCCGCGGGTGCCGGCGTGGAACGCGCCCCCGTCGAAGCCGGTGTTCCCCGCGAACGTGGTCTCCGAGACGGACACGGACGTCGTCGCGGTCACCGCGATCGCGCCGCCGTTGCCGCCCCCGTCGGCCTCGTTGTCGGTGAACGCGCAGCGGGCCACCGCGAGCTCGTCCACCCGGGCCCGGACCGCGCCGCCGTCGTCCGACGTCACCGCCGCGTTCCGGAAGGTGAGGTCGTGCAGGGTGAGGCGGCCGGCCTCGTCGGCGTGGAGGAGCCGCGTGGCGCCGCCGCCGTCGAGCACCGTCGCCGCCGGGTCCCCCTCCCCCGCCGCCGCCGCGAGTGTCACGTGGCGCCCGCCGGTGATGGTGAGGGGGGCGTCGAGGTCGTGGACGCCGGGGCAGATCTCCACGCGGGACGTCGTCGGGCCGGCGTCCAGCGCCTCCTGGATGGACGCGTGGACGTGCTCCCCCCGCAAGGCGACCACGTCGTCCTCGTCGCAGCGGGCGGGGTCCGGAGTGCCCTCGTCGTCGTCGTCGTCGGCCGGCGTGGCGTCGTCGTCGTCGGCCGGGGTCGTGTCGTCGTCGTCGGACGGGCAGCCGGTCAGCGCCAGCGCCGCCGCCAGCGTCGCCGCCGGCCCGAGCCACCCGATCGTCGCGAACCCTCGCCTCATGAGCCTCCGTCCGGAGCAAACCAGATCGGGCTGCTCCACGCTCGCTCGCGGATCGTCCGGGGGACGGTGGGGTCGTCGCACGCCGCGGGGCGGTCGTCTCCGGCGAGGTCGAGGCACTCCAGCGCCGACCAGCGACACGTCGGCCGTTCGAGGACCCGCGCGTAGTAGAAGGCGGGCCGCGTGGCGTCGAACGACTCGTCCTCCCACACCGCGCAGAAGGACGAAGCGCCTTCGCCGGAGATCTCGCAGGTGGCCTCGTCGAGGGAGAGGTCCGTGCCGGCGACGTCGACGACGACGACCTCCTCGTGCGACTCCCCGGCGTCGTCGATCCAGCCCTTCACGATCTCGACCCGCTCCAGCCCGACGCCGAGGGGGTCCTGGAGCGCCTGGACGATGAACCGCGGGGCCGCGTCGTCCTGGTCGGCGCCCTCGTAGGGGGGGAGCGTGCCGCCCATGGGGACGCCGTCGGCGTAGCCCTGGTCGAGGAGCTGGTCCGAGCCGCAGATCGCCTCGGGGTAGTCCCACCCGCCGAACAGCCGGACCGCGATCCGGGGCCCGCTCGTGCCGAACGCCTCGCGCCGCTCCAGGGCGTCGAAGATCGCGTCGCGATCGTTGGACGTCGCCCACACCCCGGTCAGGCCGCCGGGGTTCGTGCGGACGCCCACGAGGCGGAGCGGGGGCTCGTCGAGGCGCTCGGCGGGGGTGTCCTCGGGGGCGCCCGCGTGGCCCGGCCAGCCGGCCTCGGCGACCAGGCCCGGGGTGCCGAGGTGGGTGTCCGTGCTCCCGATGACGCCCAGCTTGAAGGGGTTGAGCCCCTGGACCTCGCCCTGGCGGAGGCCCGCGAGGAGCGCGCCGCGGAGGTAGTCGGTGCGGTCCGTGCAGCCGTTCCCGATCATCCCGCCGGTGCCCGGGTCACCGCCGCAGTCGTCGGGGGTCGCGCCGTAGACGGACTCGAACGCGCACTCCTCGTCGACCGCGCCGCCGAGGCCCGGCGAGCACTCGCTGCTGCCCTTGTGCTGGAAGACCTCCATCAGCGGCTCGGTGGCCGCCCGGAGCTCGTCGGTGAGGGCGTCGGGGACGAAGAGGTTTCCGTTGGACAGGTTGCTGTTGTGGGGGATGGCGAGGACGTCGCAGCCGGTGCCGGCGTCGGTGCAGTCGGTCCGGAGGGCCGACCAGAGCAGCGGCGGCGACGGTGCCTCGAAGTACGTCGCGGGCGCGGCGGGGACGTGCTGGTTCCGGAAGATGACGTTGCGGTGGAGGTTCGCCAGCGCCGGCGTGCCCGTCCACTCGTAGCCGACGAGGCTCGTGAAGGTGCACGCCGAGGTCCGGTCGTAGGCCCGCTCCGCCGCCTCGACGACGCGCGTCCAGGTGTCCCGGAGGGCCGCGGCGCAGTCGATCCGGTCGCAGATGTTGGGGTTGCGCGTCGGGTCCTCCGTGGACAGCTCGATGCCGAGCGTCTGGAGGCTGGACGTGCCCCCGGCGCGGAGCTCGACGCACCAGGGATCGTCGTACAGCGCGCCCCCCTCCTCGACGCAGGCGGAGACCTCGCCGAGGAACTCCGCGTGGTCGGTGAGCGCGGCGAAGTCGAGGGGGCGGTCGAGCTGGACGGTCTGCCCGGCGACGGTCAGGGCCTCGCCGCGGGCGAACGCCCAGGCCTCGTCCAGCGAGGTGCCGACGCCCTCGAAGACCGCGTCCCAGCTGAGCGAGGTGTGGACGTGGAGGTCGCCCCAGTAGAGGTTGCGGAGGTCGTTCCGGTCGGCGCACGGCTCGCGGTCGACGGTGGTGTCGGCGGGGGGGACGTCGTCGTCGGGGGAGGGGCAGGCGGGCAGGGCGAGGGTGAGGGCGAGGACCGCGAGGGCCGCGAGGGCCGCGGCGCCGAGCGCGGGGCCGCCCCGACGCGTCACAGCGCGTACCCCAGGACCCGCTCGAACGTCCACGCCATCGCCAGGGTGCCGATGAAGTAGACGGGGACGAGCTGCGCCCACCGCGGCGCCTTCCGGAGCCAGATCACCGGGGCGATCACGGCGGCGACGAACATCAGCTGGCCGGCCTCGACGCCGAGGTTGAAGGTGAGCAGCGGCATCCAGAGATCGTCCTCCGGAAGGCCGATGTCGCCCAGGGCGCCGGCGAACCCGAAGCCGTGGAGGAGGCCGAAGGCGAACGCGACGAGCCACGGCTTGCGGTGGGTCAGCGTCTCCCGATCGCGGGTCAGCTCGACCGCGAGGAGCGCGATCGACAGCGCGATCACCGCCTCGACGGGGGGGCCGGGCAGGGACAGGTGGCCGAGGCTCGCGCCCGCGAGGGTGATCGAGTGGGCGAGGGTGAAGGACGTGATCGTCCAGACGAGCTGGCGGCCGCCGGTGATGAGGAGGACGAGGCCGAGGACGAAGAGGAGGTGGTCGGGGCCGAAGATGATGTGCTCGATGCCGATGATCAGCCACGTCGTGAAGCCGGTGGGGGCGTCGTGGGCGGCGGCATCGCCGGCGGGGGCGCCGCTCAGCGTCAGCTCCATCGTGGGGAGGTCGCGGCTGAGCATGGCGAACTGGGGCGGTCCCTCGGCGGGGGCGACGCGGACGACGATCTCGGTGCGGTCGTCGCGGATGCCGTCGAGGGTCAGCGTCGTCGGGCCGCCGGCGTCCGGGGCGCAGGTGAGCGTCCAGTCGAGGCCGGCGCGGACCATGGCGCAGGGGCCGTCGGTCCGCGGGAGGAGCCCGGGCTCGGCCTGGGGGGCCGTCCAGTCCACGATCCAGGTGCCCGCGACGGCCGACTCGCGGACGAGGAGGAAGCCCGGCTTGAGGGTGTGGGCCGACGCGATCGCGGGGGCGAGCAGCGCGGCCGCGACGAGGGCTGCGACGGGGGCGGCGGGCCTCACGGGCGGCCTTCGACGGTGACGTCGTAGCGGTCGCGGAGGGCGGCGATCTGGGCGTCCACCCCGGCGTCCACCGCCTGCTGGGCGAGCGCCCACGCGGCCTGCTCGCGGAGGAAGTCCGAGGCCGCCCCGCCGGCTTCGCGCTCGTCGACGTGGACGACGTGCCAGCCGAACGTCGACGGGACCAGCGTCCACGTCCCCACCGGGACCTCGGTGAGGCCGTCGGCGAAGGCGGGCCCGAGCTCGCGGCCGTAGCGGGACAGCGGGCGGAGGGTGAGGGTGGTCCCGAGGGCGAAGGGGTCGCCGCCGGGGGGCTCCTCGGCGCCGCCGTGGACCGCGTCGAGGGCGGCGAGGGCGTCGTCGCGGGCGTTGGTGCGGCGCTCGGCGTCGAAGAAGACGTGGCGGAGGGCCAGCGACGGCTCGGGGGCGTCCCCTCGCTCGGCGATCCAGGCGTCGACCTGGGCGTCCGAGACGTCGGCCGTCTCGACCTGTCCCTCGAGGAGGTAGCGCATCTTCTGGACGACGCGGCGGCGGACGACGGGGTCGCCCTTGTCGAGGCCCGCGGCGCGCCCTTCGCGGTAGAGGAGCTCCTCGGCGACGGCGGCGTCGACCAACGCGGTCAGCTCGGCGTCGTCGGGATCGCGCTCGTGGAGCTCGACGAAGTCCAGCTTGGCGCCCTCGACGACGTCGGCGGAGACGAAGACGGCGGGGCGGGCCGAGGCGGGGGACGTGTCGGCGGTGGCGGCGTCGCCCTCGGCGGCCTCGGGACCGGCGGTCAGGGTCCACAGGCCGAACAGCGCCAGCCCCGCCAGGGCGAAGTGGACGAACGGCTCCTTCAGCAACGTTTCGGACGACATGAGCGCGGAGATACACGCTCGGGAGGGCGGCGTCTACTCGACGGGGAGCGGGTCCCGCGTGAAGGTCTGGACGTCGTCCCCGGTCAGCTCCACGGCCGCTTCGCCGTCGATCACGGTCACCTGGGCGCCGGTCTGGAAGGCGGGGGCGGTGGCCGGGAGGGTGGGCTCGTCGGGGATGATCTGGCCCTCGATGACGACCTGCTCCAGCGTGACGTCGAGGCCGAAGCCCTCGAGGAGGACGCCGAGGCGGGCGTTGTCGACCAGCTGCGAGGCGCGGACGGAGACGGTGAAGGGGGCGTCGGCGGGCTCGACGAGGTCGCCGCTGGTGACGACCAGACCGGCGCCGGCGCGGACGTCGGGGACGCCTTCGACGTCGGACTCGGCGGTGTTGGAGACGACGACGTCGCTGAGGGCGACGTCCGCGGCGAGGACGAAGATCCCGGCGTCCCGGGCGCCGTCGACGGTCAGGTTGGCGACGGTGCCGGCGGCCCCGCCCTGGAGCTGCACGCCGCGGCCGAGGAGGCCGTCGAACGCCGCCGTCGCCTCGACGGTGACGCGGTCCAGGGCGAAGGCGTCGAGGGCGGAGAAGCAGACGCCGGTGCGGGTGGCGTTCCGGATGACGAGGTCGGTCCCGGTGACGTCGGCGGCGCCCCACGCGAGGAGGCCGTAGCCGAGGGCGTCGCCGTCGTCCGCGTCGGCGATCACGCCGTCGACGACGACGTCGGACAGGGTCGCGCGGGTGCCTTCGCCGCGGATCTCGACGCCGAGGCGGACGGCCTCGCGGACGGTGACGCCGGAGATCTCGACGGCGGTCTCGGCGCCCGCCCCGCCGCCGACGCGGACGCCGACGGTGGCGCCGGTGATGACGAGGTCCTGGAGGATGACGCCGTCGGCGCCGTCGACGTCGATCCCGATCCCGCCCCCCGCGTCGAGGATCGTGTCGTCGCCGCAGCCGACGACGGCGAGGTCGACATCGTCCGCGCCGATCAGGAGGGAGCCGACGTACGTCCCCTCGGCGAGGAGGAGGTACCGGTTGCCCGAGGCGCGGGCCAGGGCGAGGCCCTCGTCGACGGTCTGGAGGGGGGCGATCCGGGTGCCGTCGCCGCCGGGATCGGCGTCGATGTCGACGACGACCACCCCCGAGTCGGGGGGGATGACCCACTCCTGGGCGCAGCGCGGGGGGATGGGGTCGTCCGGGGGAGCGCCGCTGCAGCCGAGCAGCACGGCGAACGGGAGCAGCTGCAGGAGGTCGCGCGCGCGGGTCATCGGATCGAGGGTAGAGGTCCGGTCAGGCCGAACCCAGGGCAGCGAGCCGCCTCCGCAGGTCCGAGCGGGCGTCATCGTGCCCGTCGAGCTCGGCGACGTCCAACGCCACGCCCCACGCCGCCGCCGCCACCTCCGTTCGTCCCGCCGCCGCGGACTGCTCGCCGATCTCGAGGAGCAGACGCGCGAAGTCGGCCTGGCCGCGGAGGCGGTCCTCGCTCCCCTCGACCCGGGCGAGGGCCTCCTCGGCGCGCTCCCAGTCGGCCGCGGCGGCGTGAACGGCGGCGCGGACGAGCTCGATCCAGGGGCGGAGGGCGGGCTCGGTCGTCATCCGGTCGATCGCCCGGAGGCGGCGCGCCGCCATCGGCTGCTTGTCCATCTGCAGCTCGGTGATGGCGAGGTTCAGGAGGGCGGTGACGGCGAGGTAGGTGACGCCGAACGCGTTGGCGACGGCGAGGCCGGCGGAGTAGTCGCGGCGGGCGGCGGTGAGGTCCCCGCGCTGGCGGGCGAGCTCGCCGAGGGAGAGGCGCGTCGTGGCGGTCTCGGAGCGGGCGCCGGCGCGCTCGGAGCAGTCGAGGGACCGGCGGAGGGCGTCCTCCGCAGCGGCCATGGCGCCCGCGGCGAGCTCGAGGTGGCCGAGCTCGCGCCACGCCTGCCCCGCGAGGCCGGGCTCCCCGGCGGCGTCGGCGTCGGCGACGGCGCGGTCGAGGAGGGCGCGGGCGGCGGCGGGGGCGCCGAGGTGGCGGCGCAGGCGGGCGAGGCGCCAGCGGCAGCCGGTGGCGGTGTGGACGTCCCCGGCCGCGTCGGCCCCGCGGAGGGCG
>CAYFOA010000309.1:0-7243 GCA_964344575.1 uncultured Rickettsiales bacterium
GGCGGGGGCGGCCTCCTCGGCGGAGACCTCCTCCCCGGCGGGGGTTGCCTCCTCGATCGGGGCGGGGGTGGGCGGAAGCGGGGAGTCGTTGCGGGTTTCTTCGGCGTTCATCGGTCCACTCTCGGATGGAGGCGGCGCAAGCTACTCCCCCGCAGAGGGCCGGTCAATGCCGAGCGAACCCCCTCAACGTGTACCCGTGCCGCCGGACCCGGTGCTCCAGCCCCTCGACGCAGCGCGCCTTGAGCGGGCGCAGCGCCCGCGTCCGCGCCCAGTGAGCCTCCCAGCGGGCGTCCGCGTCCGGCCGCACCGCCTCGCTCGCGGGCGCGCGCGCGACCCCCACGTAGTCCTGCAGCGCGCCCCACACCGCCTCGGGGTCCGCCGCCAGCTCCTCGAAGCGGACAACGTGGACGTCCGGCAGCCGGGCCCGGTCCTGCTCGAACCGGTCCATGCACTCCGCCCAGTGCGCGACCACCGACGCCGTCGACCGGAGCCGCCGCCGGGGCCGCATCCGCCGCGTCGACTCGGCCACCGCGATCGGGTGCCGCACCACGGCGACGAGCCGCGCGTCCGGCCACAGCGCCCGCAGCAACCGAAACCGGAGCAGGTTCGGCGGCGACTTCTCCACGAGGACGGGCTTGCCGAGGTCCCACCGGGGGCTCCACGCCGCCCACAGCCCGTCCCGCGTCTCCGGCCGCGTCAGCGCCGAGGCCTCCGTGAGGTGGGCGCCGTCCGCGTACCCCCAGCGTCCCGGGCCGCCGAGCTGCCGGCCCGTGGGGAGGACGTCCTGGAGGTGCTGCCCCTCGTCCTCCCAGACGCCCGTGTCCGCGAACCCGCTGATCTCGGGGTGCCCGCGGAGGAGCCGGTGCACCAGCGACGTCCCGCTGCGGTGCACGCCGCCCACGAAGACCAGGGAGGGAGCCGCGGCGTCCGTCATCCGCGGGAGCCTACCCGATGGCCTATCCTGCGCCGATGGCCGTGCTCCACCCCGTCCGTCGAGGCGACGTCGTGGCGGCGTTGCTGGGGGGGCTCCTGCTCTACGTCCTGACGCTCGCGCCCGGCCCCTGGTGGGGGGACTCGGCGTCCTTCGCGTCGCACCTGGACGCGCCCCCGACCCCCTTCGCGCGGTCGTACTGGCTCTACAAGATGCCGGCCCGGGCGCTGGCCGCGTTCGGGGTGAGCCCGGCCCTCGCCGCGAACCTCGTGAGCGCCGCGTTCGGGGCCGTCGGGGTGGCCCTGGCGTCCGCGCTGGCGCAGCGGCTGGGGGCGTCGCGGACGGGGGCGGCGGCCGCCGCCGGGGCGCTGGCGGTGAGCCACACGTTCTGGTCCAACGCGGTCGTGGCCGAGGTCTACACGCTGCACGTCGCCCTGGAGCTGGCGATCCTCCACCTCGCCCTCGGAGCCCCCCGCCGGCCGCGCGAGGCGCTCGTCCTCGGGGTCGTCGCGGGGCTCGCGCTGAACCACCACCGGATGATCCTCTTCGTGTTCCCCGCGGTGGCCCTGTGGCTGGTCGCGGCGACTCCCCGGCGCGAGCTCGGCGGGGTCCTCGGGACGGTCGCGGCGGGCCTCGGGGTGGGCGCGCTGCCGTGGCTCGTCCTCTGCCTCCTCCACCCCCCCTCCAGCCTCCCCGTCGACGACGGCGCGTGGCGGCTGTGGTGGCAGAAGGCGGCGCTGGGGGGGCGCTGGTCGGCCGCCCAGATGGAGTCTGCCCCGGGCCGGACGCTGGCCGGCAACGCGGCCCACTTCGCGCGGTTCGGGCTCCTGAACTTCCCCAGCCCGGCGCTGCCGCTGGCGGCGTGGGGCGCGTGGCGGCTCCGCGGGCGAGGCCTGCTGCTGCTCGCCGCGACGGCGGTCCTCGGGTGCGTCGCCGCCCTGCGGATGGACTGGACGGGAGACCAGCACGTGTACCTGCTCTCGGTGCACCCGATCGTGGCGGTGGTCGCCGGGGTCGGGCTGAGCGGGCTGGCCGGGTCGTCGGGCCTCCGCCAGGGCCTCGCCGCGGCGACCGTGGCGCTCCCCCTGGTGGCCTACGGGATGCTGGCGTTCGGGGACGCGGGGCGGGCGCTGCTGCCGACGAGCACGGACCTGGAGCGGGCGGCGACGCTGTGGCCGCCGAAGTCCGGCCAGGACCTCCCCGAGCGGTGGTGCCGGGCCCGGCTGGAGCAGCTCCCCCCGGACGCGATCCTGGTCAGCCAGTGGTCCGAGGGGACGGTGTTCGAGTACCTGATGCGGACGGAGCGGCGGCGGGACGACGTCGCGCTGCTCTTCCACCGCCGCGGCAAGGTCGACCTCCCCGCGTCGGACCGTCCCGTCTTCGTGACGTGGGACCCCCGGGCCGGCTCGCCGCCGGACCCGGTGTGGGAGACGGGCTTCCTCCTGAGGGGGGACGCCCCGGGGTTCCGCGAGGTCAGGGAACGGTGACGTTGACCGTCTCGGTGCGGACGATGCCGGCCTCGTCGAGGGCTGCGATCTCGAGGTCGTAGGTCCCCGCCGCGAGGGACACGGTCGCAGACCAGGTCGTGTCCTGGCACTCGCCCGCGTTCGGCGCACCGGGCGCGTCGACGGTGGCGTTGCCGAGGAACGCGTCGTTGGTGAGGTCCGTAATCCCGATCACGACCGTGTCGGGCGCGGAGTCGTTGACGGTCCCGCTGAGGGCGACCGAGCCCGAGCTCGGCGTCGCGATCACGCCGCTCAGCTGCGGCGCGCAGTTGAACCCCTCCGAGACGTAGCTGAGCGCGTACCCGCCGTTGTTGCGGAAGAAGAGCCCGTCGCCGTTGCCGGTGCAGTTCTCGCTCCCCGGGGTGATCGAGCCGTCGCCGACGTCGTAGGTCGCCTCGATGTCGGTCGTCGACGCGTAGTACCAGTGGTAGACGTCGTCGGCGGTGTCGTGCCGGACGCCGCGCGCCTGGACGGTCTCGCCGTCCATCCGGTTGCAGTCCGACGAGTTCACGAGGACCTCGGACGTGATGTCCTGCGACCAGTCCGAGGGGGGGCCGTTGGCCGCGCCGACGCCGTTGTCGCCCCCGGTGAAGAGGAAGTCGAACTCACCCGCGGTCTCGGCGCTCTCGATCGCCGTGATCATCGTGATCCGGCTGCCGTGCCAGGCCTCGGTCGGCTCGAAGATCGCGTCCGGGCCGGGGGTGGCGTCGTCGTCGGTCCGGGTCCACGTCATGCCCCCGTCGTCGGAGAACGCGTGGAAGACGCGGATGGTGTTGGGGCTCGCCTGGCGACCGCTGTACCAGATGTGGAGGCGGTCGATGGAGTCGTCGTACCAGAGGGTCGGGTGGAGAACGCGATCGCCGTCGAGGAAGCTGGAGTCGCTCGAGGGGGGGAGCACCGGGTCGGCGATCGCCGCACCCGCCAGCGGATCGAGGCGGTCGAAGGGCCCTGCGGGGGTCGGCGCCGTCGCGATGCCGATCTGGCGGAGGCCGCCCGACGACGCCTGGCCGTGGTACGCCATCACGTAGGGGCGGCTGTAGACCGTGTCGTCGAGCTTGACGACGGACGGGTTGGAGATGCCGCGGTCGTCCCAGTCGGCGTCCTCGAGACCCTGGAGCAGGGGCGTCCCGAGCTTCGTCCAGTCCACGCCGTCCGCAGACGAGGCGGCGAGGACCGAGAAGGTCTCGTTGTCGTGGTGGCCGCGGTAGTAGATGTAGTGGGTCGACGTGTCCGCGTCGAAGAAGTAGGCCGGCTGGGACGCGCGGGCGTAGTCGGGATCGCTGAAGAAGCCGGGACGGACCGCCGGATCGCAGACCGCGTTGACGCCGGAGGTGTAGACCACGTCGGGGAAGACGTGGTGGTCGTCGTCGTTGCAGTCGGTGCCGCCCTGACCGCAGCCGGAGGTCACCACCCCGTCGCCGTCGTGGTCGTTGTCGAAGTCGTCGTCGGCGTCGTCGACTTCGCCGTCGCAGTTGGTGTCCACGCCGTTGCACGACTCGCTCTGGCCGGGCGCGACGTACCCGTTGGTGTCGTCGCAGTCGCCCTGGCAGGTGCTGTACTCGTCGTAGTCGAGGTCCAGGCCCTCGACGGTGTCGTCGTTGTCGTCGCAGTCGCCGCCGCCGCAACCGAGGCCGTTGTCGCCGTCGGCGTCGTAGTCGTTCCCCGCGAAGTCCGCCGTGTCCGCGACGTCGACGAGGGAGTCGCAGTCGTTGTCGATGTTGTCGCAGAGCTCGATCGCCGAGGGGTTGATGGCGTCGTTGAAGTCGTTGCAGTCGTCGTCCTCGTTCCCCGCGATGCCGTCCGGGCCGCACGTGGAGACGCCGTCCTCGTCGTCGTCGAAGTCCTCGTCGGCCGTGCCGTCGCAGTCCTCGTCGGTCCCGTCGCAGGTCTCGGTGGCCGCCGGGTTGATCGTGTCGTCGGCGTCGTTGCAGTCGTCGCCGCCGAGGACGCCGATGGCGCCGTTGGCCACGTAGCCGGTGCAGGCGAGGTACTGGTCACCGTCGACGTCGACCTCGTCCGCCCCGAGGGCCGTGTCGCAGTCGGTGTCCAGGCCGTCGCAGATCTCGGTCGCGCCGGGGTTGATGGCCGGGTTGGTGTCGTCGCACTCCAGGCACTCGGGGTAGGTGTCGCCGTCCCCGTCCTGCTCGTTCGAGGGGAGGACGCCGTCGCAGTTGTTGTCGTTCCCGTCGCAGATCTCGACCGCGAAGGGGTTCGTGTTCGCGTCGGCGTCGTCGCAGTCGTCGTCCTCGTTGCCGGGGATGCCGTCCGCGCCGCAGATCGTGTACCCGTCGCCGTCACCGTCGTTGGCGGGGTCGATCAGCGTGTCGCAGTCGTCGTCGATGCCGTTGCAGACCTCGGTCGCGCCGGGGTTGACGTCGGCGTTGGCGTCGTCGCAGTCGTCGCAGTCGAAGAACCCGTCGCCGTCGGCGTCGACGGTGTCGTCGACCACACCGTTGCAGTCGTCGTCGACCGTGTTGCAGGTCTCGGTCCCGTCGGGGTTGACGTCCTCATCGGTGTCGTCGCAGTCCTCGTTCTCCTCGTCGTACGCCACGAACCCCGTCGGCGGGGTGTCCGTGCAGTCGACGAGCACCGCGCCCGCGCCGTAGCCGTCGCCGTCGTCGTCCGCCCAGTACTCGAACGCGTCGAGCCCGTTCGTCGCGTCGCCGTCGCAGTCGTGGTCGACGTTGTCACACTGCTCCTCGGCGCCGGGGAAGGACGTGCCGTCCTCGTCGTCGCAGTCGCGCGGGTCGGCGCACTCGACGTAGCCCGCCGGGGCCTCCTCGTCGCACACCTCGATGCTGTCGTCGCCGCCGACGCCGTCGCCGTCGTTGTCGACGCACCACTCGACCAGGGCGAGGTCCTCGTCGATCCCGCCGTCGCAGTTGTCGTCCTCGCCGTTGCAGGCCTCCTCGGCGCCCGGGTTGACCGCGGGGTCGTCGTCGTCGCAGTCGTCGCCGTCGGCGCACTCGGCGTCCGACGTGTACCCGTCGAGGTCCGCGTCGAACCCGTCGTCCACCAGGCCGTCGCAGTCGTCGTCGAGGCCGTTGCAGGTCTCGGGAGCGCCCGGATAGATCAGGGCCTGCGTGTCGTCGCAGTCCTCGTCTTCGTTGTAGCCGTCCCCGTCCACGTCAGCAGGCCCGCAGGCACACCCGGCGAGGGCGAGCGAGAGGGCCAGGGGGGCGAGGAGACGGAACGAATCGAACGAAAGGGGGGTCGGGAACGACGACTTCACGACGGAACCTCCGGAGGTCAAGGGGACCCATTCTACTGGAACGTCCACGCTGCGGGACGGGCCCCCCCCAACATGCACAGTGCGCGCTCGCACCCTGCGGATGGGGCAGGTTCGGACCCCCATCGGCAGATTCGGCGCGCAGCTTAGGGTCGGTCCGCGCCCCCGTCACCCCGGCTACAAGATCGGAAGCGATTGCGGTAGCCTCCAACGTCGCTGAACGCGCGACATGGCCCGAACCGGGGAGCTCTCCTTGTCGACCGAACCGCTGCTCGTCGAGGTGATCGGCGGGCCCAAAACGGTCATCGAACTGGACGTCGGCGGGACCGTCGCCCAGCTCGCGCAGGCTGCCGCCGAGGCGGTCGAGCGGACCTTGGTGGAGGAGGACGGTTCGGCGAAGGCGTGGCGGCTCTTCGCCCCCAACGGCAAGGGCGGCTTCACCCCTGCGAAGGCCGAGACGTCGCTGGGGCCGGTGGCTCAGCAGATGCGGGAACTGCGGGAGGGCGGCGGGAAGGGCGGCTTCGCGGGGCCCGGCAGCCACGACGGCACCGACTACCTCTTCCGCATCCGGCTCTTCGTCCCCACCGTGCCGCCGCCGAAGCCGGTGGAGGAGAAGCCCGACATCGCCGACGAGGAGGCGATCGACCTCACCAACATGGAGGCCGCCGACGAGGGCCTGGAGACCGTCCGGCGGCGGGCCGAAGCCGCCGCCGCGAAGAACAAGCGGCGGCGCCGCCCCGCGGGGCCCGACGGGCCGAAGTCGGGGCGGATGAAGAAGGTCGACGGGGAGACGCGCACGGGGCGGATGCGGCGGGCCGCGAGGAGCGGCGAGATCCCCGAGGGGGCGGGGAAGTCCGGCCGCGTCCGCAAGAAGGCGAAGAGCACCGGCGAGATCCCGGACGAGGCGGGCAAGTCCGGGCGCGTCCGCAAGCGGGCCCGGGCGACGGGCGACATCCCCGAGGGAGCGGGCAAGTCGGGACGCGTGCGGAAGCGCGCGCGGGCCTCGGGCGAGATCCCCGACGGGGCCGGCAAGTCGGGCCGCATGCGGAAGCGCGCGCGGGCCTCGGGCGAGATCCCCGAGGGGGCGGGGCGGTCGGGGCGGATGCGCCGCAAGCGGCGGGCGTCTGGCTCCGTGCCGGCCGAGATCGCGCCGTCCGCCGATGCCGCCGCGGAGTCCCTGGCCGAGGCCGACGTCCGCGCGGTCCCCGAGGACGGCGGCGCCTCCTCGGGGGCCGACGAGATCGGGCCGGCGTCCGGCCTCGCCGACGAGGGGGCCGAGACCGTCCGCGACGCGGCCGGCGACGGAGCCGCCCCCACCCCCGAGGCCGACGACAGAGCCGCCGCCGCCCCCGAGGAGGCCGCCTCCCCCGACGCCGCCGACGGCGAGCCGAACGACGTCGGCGAGTCCACCGCGGTGATGAGCAAGGAGGCCCTGGAGCGGCTCGCCGAGGCGACGCTCGGGGGGAGGCCGGAGGTCCTCGACGGGGTCCTTCAGAAGGTCGCCGAGGAGGCGGCCGCCAAGGACGCCCCGCCCGCAGCCGAGGAGGCCGAGCCGCCCCCGCCGCCCCCGCCGCCCCC
>CAYFOA010000310.1:0-7204 GCA_964344575.1 uncultured Rickettsiales bacterium
GCCTCGGCATCCAGGCGTTCGAGCCGGTCCTCATCGAGGGCAAGGCGATCCAGCTGCATCCGCTGGTCTGCACGGCGTTCAACGCCGACTTCGACGGCGACCAGATGGCGGTCCACCTGCCGCTGTCGATCGAGGCGCAGATCGAAGCCCGCGTGCTGATGATGTCGACGAACAACATCCTCAGCCCGGCGCACGGCAAGCCGATCATCCAGCCGTCGCAGGACATCGTCCTCGGCTGCTACTACATGACCCGCGAGAAGGTCTTCGTGAAGGGCGAGTACGACCCGCAGCGGGCCAAGCAGGCGGCGAAGAAGAAGGAGCCCTACTTCCAGGGCATCTACGGGTCCGTGGAGGAGGTCCGCCAGGCGTTCGACAACGGCGCGCTGGACCTCCACGCGAAGATCCGCCTCCGCATGGACCGCGATCTCGCGGAGACCGGGCGCGAGGGCAAGGTCCGCCCCGACGGGATGGACCAGGTGATGATCGAGACGACCTGCGGGCGCGTCCTCTTCTACGAGATCGTGCCGCGGCAGCTGTCGTTCAACTCGATCAACAAGGTCATGGACAAGGGCGCCCTGGGCGACCTCATCGACCGCTGCTTCCGCACCGCCGGCCCCAAGGCGACGGTGCTGCTGGCGGACGCGATGATGCGCCTCGGCTTCGGCCAGGCGGCCAAGGCCGGCGTGTCGATCTGCATCAACGACATGCACATCCCGACCAGGAAGAACGAGCTGCTGGACGCGGCCCACGCCGAGGTGCGGGAGACCGAGGACCAGTACGCCGAGGGCCTGATCACGGTCGGCGAGAAGTACAACAAGGTCGTCGACATCTGGGCGAAGGTCACCGAGGAGATCAGCAACCAGATGATCGACGAGCTGGGCACCGAGGAGGTCTTCAGCGCGGACGGCAAGCGTTCGAAGAAGATCCAGGCGTTCAACTCGATCTACATGATGGTCAACTCCGGCGCGCGTGGCTCGAACACGCAGATCCGGCAGCTGGCGGGCATGCGCGGCCTGATGGCGAAGCCGTCCGGCGAGATCATCGAGACGCCGATCACCGCGAACTTCCGCGAGGGTCTGACCGTCCTGCAGTACTTCATCTCGACGCACGGCGCCCGCAAGGGTCTGGCCGACACCGCGCTCAAGACGGCGAACTCGGGGTACCTGACGCGTCGTCTCGTGGATGTCGTCCAGGACTTCATCGTCTCCGAGCAGGACTGCGGCACGCTCGACGGCGTCTGGGTCACGAGCCTCATCGAGGCGGGCGAGATCATCGAGCCGCTCGCCGAGCGCGTGCTGGGCCGGACGGTCGCCGAGGACCTCAACGACCCGCACACGGGCGACCTGCTGGTCTCCCGCGACGCGCTGATCAACGAGGAGATCGTCAAGCAGCTGGAGGAGGCGGGCGTCGACCGCGTCTTCATCCGGAGCACCCTGACGTGCGAGGCCGACCGCGGCGTCTGCGTGAAGTGCTACGGGCGCGACCTGTCGCGCGGCAAGATCGTCAACATCGGCGAGGCCGTCGGCGTCATCGCGGCGCAGTCCATCGGCGAGCCGGGCACGCAGCTGACGATGCGTACGTTCCACATTGGTGGCGCCGCCGCGTCCCGGGCCGTCCAGTCGACGCAGGAGTCGAAGGGGATGGGCACGGTCCGCTACGGCAACGTCCGCACGATCAAGAACCGCGAGGGGAAGATCGTCGTGATGAACCGGAACGGCGAGCTCGTCATCGTGGACGACACCGGCCGCGAGAAGGAGAAGTACGCGCTGACCTACGGCGCCGTGCTGCACGTCAAGGACGGGCAGAAGATCACCGCCGGCACGCAGCTGGCCGAGTGGGAGCCCTTCGCCCAGCCCGTGCTCGCCGAGCTCGAGGGCAAGATCGCGTTCGTCGACATCCGCGAGGGGTCGACGATGCAGGAGCAGGTGGACGAGTTCACCGGCATCAACCGCAAGGTGATCATCGAGTCGCGCGACGCCACCCTGAAGCCCCGGATCACGATCCAGGGCGCCGAGGGCAAGGAGTCGACGTACCACATGCCCGTGAGCGCGAACCTGTCGGTCGACGACGGCGCCGAGGTGCAGCCCGGCGACATCCTCGGCCGGATCCCGCGCGAGACGGTCAAGACGAAGGACATCACCGGTGGTCTGCCCCGGGTGGCCGAGCTGTTCGAGGCGCGCAAGCCCAAGGACGTCGCGGTAATCACGGAGATCGACGGCTTCGTCAGCTTCGGCAAGGACTACAAGGGCAAGCGCCGCGTGGTCGTCACCCCCGAGGGTGAGGGCGCGGAGCCGCAGGAGTACCTGATCCCGAAGGGCAAGCACATCGCCGTCCGCGAGGGCGACTACGTGCGCGCCGGCGAGCCCCTGATGGACGGGTCGAGCAACCCGCACGACCTGCTCCGCGTCAAGGGCGAGAAGGAGCTGGCCCGGTACCTGGTCGACGAGATCCAGGAGGTCTACCGACTCCAGGGCGTCAAGATCAACGACAAGCACATCGAGGTGATCATTCGCCAGATGCTGCGGCGCGTTCGGGTCAAGAAGCCCATGGACAGCGACTTCCTGGTCGACGAGGGCGTGGAGAAGCGCACCTTCGAGGCGGCCAACCGGAAGCTGGTCGAGGAGGGCGCCGAGTGCGCGATCGCCGAGCCGATGCTCCTCGGCATCACGAAGGCGTCGCTGAGCACGGAGTCGTTCATCAGCGCGGCCTCGTTCCAGGAGACCACCCGCGTCCTGACGCAGGCGGCCATCCAGGGGAAGGTCGACCTGCTGCGCGGCCTGAAGGAGAACGTGATCATGGGTCGCCTCATCCCCGCGGGGACGGGCTTCACCGCGTACCAGCAGCTCGGCCTCGAGGACGAGGACGTGGCGGGCGAGTCCCTCGACGAGGGGGCGCCCGTGGCCCCCGCCGAGGCGCCGGCGGCGGAGGAGTCCGTGGCCGCCGTGTAGGCGATCCCTCGATCGATTCTTGACAGTGCGGGGGTAGCCCTTTACCTTCGCGCGGCTCGCGCCCCCGGGCGTGTGAAACGGAGACGGAAGACACAGATGCCGACCATCAACCAGCTCGTCCGGAAGGGACGCAAGAGCCGCGTGAACCGCACCGCGTCGCCGGCCCTGAAGGCCTGCCCGCAGAAGCGTGGGGTCTGCGTCCGCGTCTACACGACCACGCCGAAGAAGCCGAACTCGGCGCTTCGGAAGGTGGCGCGTGTCCGCCTCACCAACGGGATCGAGGTCACCTCGTACATCCCCGGTGAGGGTCACAACCTGCAGGAGCACAGCGTGGTCCTCATCCGCGGCGGTCGTGTGAAGGACCTCCCCGGTGTCCGCTACCACATCATCCGCGGCGTCCTGGACTCCGTGGGGGTCGGCGACCGTCGCCAGTCCCGCAGCAAGTACGGCGCCAAGCGCCCGAAGAAGTAGGAGCCACCGATGCCCCGTCGCCGCGAGGTCCCGAAGCGGATCATCCTGCCGGACCCGAAGTACAACGAGGTCCTGGTCGCCAAGTTCGTCAACACGGTCATGCAGGACGGCAAGAAGTCGACCGCCGAGTCGATCGTGTACGGCGCGCTCGACGTGATCGAGGAGCGCAAGAAGGAGGACCCGATCGGGACCTTCAAGCGCGCGCTCGAGAACGTGCAGCCGATCATCGAGGTCAAGAGCCGGCGCGTCGGTGGCGCGACGTACCAGGTCCCGATGGAGGTCCCGCCGAACCGCCGCATGGCGCTGGCGATGCGCTGGATCCGCGACTTCAGCCGCAAGCGGGCCGGTCGCTCGATGCGCGAAAAGCTCGCCGCCGAGCTGATGGACGCGGCCGAGGGTCGCGGCGCCGCCTGCAAGAAGCGCGAGGACACGCACAAGATGGCCGAGGCCAACAAGGCGTTCGCGCACTACCGCTGGTAGGCGTGCTCCGACCCAGAGTCGACTTCGACGCCCGCTTCGGCGGGCGTTGTTGCTTGGGGGCGCTGCTGGGGCTGGCCCTGCTCACGGGGTGCGTGACGACGAAGCCGAAGATCCCGACGTCCTTCGACGATCTGCCGGACGACCCCGCGGAGCTGCGGGAGGAGGCCCGCCTCTGCCTGGACAACGCCAAGTGGCACGGCGCCGCGGTCCGCTACGAGAAGCTGCTGGCGACGACCGAGATGAGGCCGCGGGAGCTCGCGGCGGTGCTGCTGGCCCGGTTCGTCGGCCGCTCGCGGGGGGCGTCGGCGGCCCTGGGGAGGAAGGACTGGATCGTCGAGGCGCGCGACCTGGAGCGCACCGCCGCGATCGACCTGCTGGGGACGCGCATGCAGCTCGAGCTCCCGGAGCCCGAGGAGATCCAGGTGAGGCTGCTGCTGCAGCGGGCGCTGCTCGTCGCGATGGCGGCCCGGGCGAGCCAGGAGGAGGAGCTGGGCGTGACCCGGGAGCAGGCGTTGCCGGTGTGGGCGCCGACGGAGGCGCAGTTCATCCTGTCTCGGCTGCCGTGCCCGGGGCAGAAGACGGCGGTGTGGCACATCGACGGCCTGGAGACGGTCGTCGCGGGGGCGCGGACCTACGACCGGATGGCGGTGCGGTGCGGCGAGGTGGTCCCGGTCAAGCGGGAGTACTGGTTCGACATCACGACGTGGGAGCAGCTCCGCGCGGTGGTGACGTCGGACGCCGAGCCGCCGGCGGGGTTCTCGGCGGAAGACGCCCAGGTCATCGTCGACCGGGAGTCGGCGGCGGCGCTGGGGGCGGGCTGGCTGTAAACCGGGGCGGGATCGGCCGCCTTCCTTGATTCCTGCGCGCGCCTGACACAGAGTTGCGCGGCTGTGCCTACGCCCCTCCCCCGCGTCCGCAACATCGGGATCATGGCCCACATCGATGCGGGCAAGACGACCACGACGGAGCGGATCCTGTTCTACACGGGCAGGTCGCACAAGATGGGCGAGGTGCACCACGGCACCGCGCAGATGGACTGGATGGTCCAGGAGCAGGAGCGCGGCATCACGATCACGTCGGCGGCGACGACGTGCTTCTGGGACGACCACCAGATCAACATCATCGACACGCCGGGCCACGTCGACTTCACGGTCGAGGTCGAGCGCTCGCTGCGCGTGCTGGACGGAGCGATCGCGCTCTTCAGCGCGGTCGAGGGGGTCGAGGCGCAGTCGGAGACGGTGTGGCGTCAGGCGGAGCGGTACCACGTCTCGCGGATCGCCTTCGTCAACAAGATGGACCGGGTGGGGGCGAACTTCCTCGCGGTGCTGGACCAGATGGTGGAGCGGCTCGGGGCGCGGCCGATCGCGTTCCAGCTGCCGGTCGGGGCGGAGGACGAGCACCGCGGCATCGTCGACCTCGTCACGCTCAAGGCGTACGAGTGGGACGACGCGTCGCAGGGGGCGGAGTTCCAGGAGATCCCGATCCCGGCGGAGCTGGCGGAGGTCGTGGAGGAGCGGCGCGAGGCGATGGTCGAGGCGATCGTGGAGGACGACGACGACCTCGCGATGCTGTACCTCGACGGGGAGGAGCTGCCGGTCGAGGAGCTGAAGGCGGCGGCGCGGCGGGCGGTGATCGACAACCGCTTCGTGCCCGTGTTCTGCGGGAGCGCGTTCAAGAACAAGGGCGTGCAGCCGCTGCTGGACGCGGTCGTGGACTACCTCCCGTCGCCGGCCGACATGCCGCCGGTGGTGGGGATGGACGTCAAGGACGAGTCGGTCCACCTCGAGCGGGCGCCGACGCCGGACGCGCCGTTCGCGGCCCTGGCGTTCAAGATCATGTTCGACCCGTTCGTGGGGAACCTGACGTACCTGCGGGTCTACTCGGGGTCGATCGCGGCGGGCGGCGAGGTCTTCAACACCACGAAGCGGAAGAAGGAGCGGTTCGGCCGGCTGCTCCTGATGCACGCCAACAAGCGGGAGGACGTGAAGTCCATCCAGGCGGGGGACATCGTCGCGGCGGTGGGGCTGAAGTTCACGACCACGGGCGACACGCTCGCGGCGAAGCGGGAGCCGCTGCTGCTCGAGTCGATGGAGTTCCCCGAGCCGGTCATCGACATCGCGATCGAGCCGAAGACGAAGGCGGACCAGGACAAGCTGGCGGAGGCGCTGGCGAAGCTGGGGATGGAGGACCCGACGTTCCGGACGCGGGTGGACGAGGAGTCGGGGCAGACGCTGATCTCGGGGATGGGGGAGCTGCACCTGGAGATCCTCGTCGACCGGCTGAGCAAGGAGCACAAGGTCAACGCGAACGTCGGCAAGCCGATGGTGGCGTACCGGGAGACGCTGGCCGGGGTGGGGACGGGCGAGGGGAAGTTCATCCGGCAGAGCGGGGGGCGCGGGCAGTACGGCCACGTGAAGCTCAAGGTGGAGCCGCTGCCGCGGGGGACGGGGTTCGAGTTCGAGGACAGCAGCAGCGGGGCGGACATCCCCCGGGAGTTCGTGAGCGCGGTCCGGTCGGGGGTCGAGGCGGCGATCGAGCGGGGCGAGCTGGCCGACTTCCCCACGATCGACGTGAAGGCGACGCTGCTCGGGGGGAGCAGTCACGAGGTCGACAGCAGCGACGTGGCGTTCCGGATCGCGGGTTCGATGGCGTGGCAGGACGCCTGCAAGAACGCGGGGATGGTGTTGCTGGAGCCGATGATGGCGCTGCAGGTGACGATGCCGGAGGAGTACCTCGGGTCCGTCATCAACGACATCAACGCGCGGCGGGGCCGGATCGGCCAGATGGAGGCGCGGGCGGGCCGCCAGGTGGTGGACTGCATCGTGCCGCTGGCGGAGCTGTTCGGGTACGTGGGGGACCTGCGTTCGCTGACGTCGGGGCGGGGGGACAAGTCGATGCACTTCTTCGAGTACGAGCCGTGCCCGCGCCAGGTGCAGGACGCGGTGGTGATGAAGCTCCGTGGCGGGTACTGACCCGCGGGACGGGATCGCGGCGTCGTTCGAGGCGGTCGCGAGTCAGCTCGAGGCGGCGGCGGCGCACGCGAGGACCGCGGCGGAGCACTTTCGGCAGCGGCGGGTGCCCCCGGGGTGCGCGCACAAGGTGTCGATCGACGGGCACCTGGTGACGGCGCGGCGGTTGCTGGACGGGATCGCGGAGACGCACGCGGGGCACTCGGAGCCGTAGCGGTCGGTCTTTGACCCCGGGGCGGGGTCGCGTGTCGGTCCGGAGGCAGGTGCACTAGTAGCCTGGGTCGTGATGCGCTGGTGGTTGGCCCTCACATTGCTGGTCGGGTGTAGCTCGGAGGT
>CAYFOA010000311.1:0-7092 GCA_964344575.1 uncultured Rickettsiales bacterium
CACCAGGCCCGGATGGGCCACTCGACTCAGCGGAACAACGTGTCTGGCCTACACAACTAGTCCGAGACGTTGTTCGGGGTCCAGTCGGGCCCGCGTCCGGCGAACGTGAAGCCCGCCACGAGCACCAGCTGGGTGCTGTGCTCGGGGGCGACGCCGCCGCCGACGTGCCAGGTCTGCTGCTGCTCGATTCGGATCGCCCCCCACTGCCGGGGGCCGCTGAGCTGGCCGCTGCCGAGCTCGAGCTGGATGTACTCCCGGATCCCGGCTCCGAACACGTACGGCGCGGGGTGGTACTTGACCGCCCCGAACGTCGGCCCGGCCCCGAACCCGACCCGCATCACGGCGCCCCAGGGGAGCTTCACCTTGATCGGGATGGCCGTCTTCAGGGCGAAGGACTGCTGGAACCGGGTGATCAGGCGGTACTGGACGGCGGCGAACTTGTCGGTGGAGAACGCGGTGTCGAGCCCGAACCCGATCACGTTGAACCAGAGCGCCAGCCCCGCGCGGAGCTTGAAGAGCGCCAGCACCGGGTCCGGGTAGCGGACGCGCGCGCCGAGGCCGAGCTCCAGCTCGAAGCGGCGCGTGTGATCGCGGGACGTCGGCCCGACGATCCCCAGGCTGGGGTCGTTGAAGCGGTCCGTCTTCGGCTTCGGGCGCTGCGGCTGGACCGACTCCCGGGGCGCCTCCTCCGGCGGCGGGTCGACGGCCTCGACGCGGATCCGCTGCGCCTCCCCGCAGGCCTCCCCCTCGCCCCCCTGGGCGGCGCAGGCGAGGTCCCAGTACCCCATCGCGACCTCGGCGTTGCGCCGCACGCCGTGGCCCTCCTCCCAGATCCGGGCGAGCCGCACGCAGCAGTCGGCGTCCCGCTCCTTCCACACCGGGTTGATGTCGCTCAACGCCGGGCAGCCGGTCTCGTACGACTGCCGCCCCTGGAGCATGTCCATCTCGAAGTCGCCGAACTTCGCGTCCGCCGGGACCATCTTCTCCGGCGCCATCAGGAGGTCGCCGCCGATGGCGCACGCCGCGAGGATGCCGCCCTCGCAGGCCCCCCGGAGCAGGATCGACGCCCGCGCCAGGTCGAAGTGGACCACCGCCGCCTCGTCCCGGCGCTTCGTGAACGTGATCCCGACCTCGCCCTTGAGGAAGAGCATCCCCGCCCCGAGGCACGACTGCGGGTGCCCCCACGTGCAGCCCGCCTCCCACAGGTTCCCCGCCTGGGTCAGGTTCGGCCGCTCCAGCCCCTTCCCCTCGGCCCAGCCCTGACCCGCCTCGAAGCACGCGTCCCCGTCCTGCCGCTCGATGCACGCCACCTCCAGCTGCTCGAAGGGGGAGTCTTCGATGATGAAGTCGTCTTCCTCCCCCTCGAACTCCTCCTCCGTGGGGAGGTCGTCGTTCTCCTCGTCGTCGTCGTCGTCGCGCTGACCGAAGGCCGGCGTGGGGAGCAGCAGGGGCAGGATCAGGAGGAGCAGCAGACGTCGCACTGCGCGACAGCTTACTGGCAGATGAACGTCACCACCGTCACGGTGTCCGCGCGGACCTCGAAGTCCCAGTCCACGCCGGCGTCGAGGCTGGGGAAGAGGAGGCAGACGTCGTCCTCGGGGTTCTCGATCTCGACCGTCGCCGTGCCGGGGCTCACGTTGGGGAACGTGATGAAGGACTGCGCCTCGAAGATCAGCTCGTTGCCGGCCTGCGGGGTGTCGTTGACGAAGATGAAGGGGGCGTCGGACTCGACCCCCGTCAGCGTCGCCGACCCGCCCGTGGCGGCCTGCAGCGCGGGGGTGTCGAGGCTCACGACGACGATCCCCCTCGCCGGGTCGGCGACCAGCCCGAGCAGCCCGTAGATGGAGTCGGTCACCGTCCGCGGGCTGATCAGCGACTGGAAGAGGAAGTCGTCCCCGCCGACGTGCCCCTGGAACGAGTACTCCGCGAAGCCGTCCGCCGTCGCCACCAGCTCGAACGGCTCCAGCGTCGCCACGTCGAACTCCACCCGCCCGTTCGCGTCCGTCACCTCCGGCTCCTCGGCCCCCTCGTAGGTGACGGTCGCCCCCTCGTAGTCGGCCCCGGTGGAGACGTCGATGAGCTCGAGCGTCGCCCGCACGAAGTCCGGGATCGGCTCCGGCGTGGGGCTGAAGTCGTCGTCGTCGGCGCCGCCGCCGCCGCACGAGAGCAGCAGGACGGACACGGCCAGCAGCAGGGAGGCGCGCAGCATGGCGACCTCCTTAGCATCCCTTGACACCGGCCCGCGACGACCGACCCTGGGGGGAGTGTCGTCGGACCGCACCGTCTCCTTGAAGCGCCTGCTCCTCCTCGCCCGCCCCGAAGCGACGCGGCTGACGGTGGGCACCGCCGCGCTCCTCGTCACCTCCGGCCTCTCCCTCATCTACCCCCTCTTCGTCCGCGACATCGTCGACGGCGGCTTCTTCCAGGGCGGCAGCGAGGCGATCGACCGCCTCGCCCTCCTCCTCCTCGCCCTCTTCGCGATCGGCGGGCTGTTCACCGCGATCCGGGCGTACCTCTTTACCGTCGCCGGCGAGCACATCGTCGCCGAGCTCCGGAAGGCGCTCTACAACGCGCTGGTCGGCCAGGAGGTCGGCTTCTTCGACGAGCACCGGACGGGCGAGCTGACCGGCCGCCTCGTCAGCGACACCACCGTCCTCCAGAACGCCGTCACGGTGAACATCTCCATGCTCCTCCGCTACGGCGCGATGGGCATCGGCGCGCTGATCATCCTGATGTGGACGTCGCCCAAGCTGACGTTCGTGATGCTCGCCGTCGTCCCCGCCCTCGTCATCGGGGCGGCGTTCTACGGGCGCGCGCTGCGGCGGGTCTCGCGGGACGTCCAGGACGCGCTGGCCCGCTCCACCGAGGTCGCCGAGGAGACCCTCGCGGGGATCCGGACCGTCCGCGCGTTCGCCCGCGAGGAGCAGGAGCAGGCCCGCTACGGCGGCGCCATCGACACCACCTTCGCGCTCGCCCGCAAGCGCGCCCGCCTCGGCGCGGTGTTCGGCGGCTGGACGAGCTTCGCGGGGTACGCCGCCATCGCCGTCGTCCTCTGGTACGGAGGCGTCCTCCTCGGCCAGGGGAAGATGACCGAGGGCGAGCTCGTCGCGTTCCTCATGTGGACGCTCACGGTCGCCTTCTCCCTGGGCGCGCTGTCGTCGCTGTGGGGGGACTTCATGAAGGCGCTGGGCGCCTCGTCCCGTGTGTTCGAGCTGCTCGACCGGCCCCCCCAGGTGAGCTCCGGGGAGACGCAGCTGGAGACCGTCGCGGGCCGGGTCGAGCTGGACGGCGTCCACTTCGCCTACCCCTCGCGGCCGGACGCGCCCGTCCTCGACGGCGTCGACGTCACGCTCGCCCCCGGCGAGGTGGTCGCCCTGGTGGGGCCGTCGGGCGGCGGCAAGTCGACCGTGGCGGCGCTCCTGTCCCGCTTCTACGACCCCGACGGGGGCGTCCTCCGGCTCGACGGGACCGACTACCCCGACCTCGAGCCGGACTGGCTCCGGGAGCAGATCGGGGTGGTCAGCCAGGAGCCGATCCTGTTCGCCACCACGGTCGCCGAGAACATCCGCTACGGCCGCCCCGGAGCGACCGACGAGGAGGTCGCGGACGCGGCCCGCGCGGCGAACGCGCACGACTTCGTGGACGCCTTCCCCGAGGGGTACGCGACCCTGGTGGGGGAGCGCGGCGTCAAGCTGTCGGGTGGGCAGAAGCAGCGCGTGGCCATCGCCCGGGCGCTGCTCAAGGACCCCGCCGTCCTCGTGCTCGACGAGGCGACGTCGGCGCTGGACGCGGAGTCCGAGCACCTCGTCCAGGAGGCGCTCAACCGGCTGATGGAGGGGCGGACGACGCTGGTCATCGCGCACCGCCTGTCCACGGTGAAGGAGGCCGACCGCGTGCTCGTGCTGGACGGCGGGGAGGTCGTGCAGGAGGGGACGCACGCCGACCTCGTCGAGGCGGACGGGCTCTACCGGCAGCTGGTGGAGCGGCAGCTCAGCGGCGCCGCGGCGTAGGGTCGCTTCGGCCTGCTAGAGCGCGCCGAGCTCGACCGTGAACTCGAACTCGTGGTCGTAGCCGAACGGGTCGACGACCATCTGGGTCCCGTCGCGGACGAAGTCGCTCACGACGAACCCGATCTCGCTCACGGCGGAGGTGTCGGGGTCGAGGTCCCACGCCTCGGGGTCGCCGGCGGCGACGTAGGTGGTGACCTCGTGCTCGATCGCCCAGTCGGCCTGGTCGCAGGCGAGGAACGACTGCGTGGAGAAGCTGCCCACGTTCGCGCCCGGGTCGCTGACCAGCGCCACGATCACGAAGTCGCCCGGGACCACCACGTCCGAGGATTGGCCGGCGACGGTGTGGAACGCGCGGGAGTCGTCCGCCTCGCGGGCGTCGCCCCACTGGAAGTCGTCCTCCGCGCCGGGCGCGCAGGCGGCGAAGGTCAGGCTCAGGCAGGCGGCGATCAGGCCCCGTCGAAGCATTGCGGCTCTCTCCTACCGACAAGGTAGACGCCGTCGCCCCAAGTGTCTCGTCCGATGTCATGCTGCCCGTCCGATGCGCCGCGCGGACCGCCTCTTCCAACTCGTCCAACTCCTCCGGAGCCGCCGGTTCGCGACCTCGGAGCAGCTCGCGGGCGAGCTCGGCGTCTCCCGCCGCACGGTCTACCGGGACATCCGCGATCTCGAGCGCTCGGGGGTCCCCATCCGGGGCGAGGCGGGGGTCGGCTACCAGCTCCACCGCGGCTACGAGCTGCCCCCGCTCCAGTTCAACGCCGAGGAGATCGAGGCGCTCGTCCTCGGAGCCCGGATGGTGGCGACGTGGGGCGACGAGGAGCTGGCGCGGGCGTCCCGGCAGGCGATGACGAAGGTCGAGGCGGTGCTCCCCCCGGCGCTCCGGGAGGTGCTCTTCTCGACGGCGATGTTCGTCCCCGACCGGCCCTGGTCGACCGCCGCGACGAGCGGGCTGACGGAGCTCCGGAAGGCGACGAGCGAGCAGCGCCGCGTCCGGTTCGCCTACACCGACCGCAACGGCGAGCCGTCGGAGCGCGTCGTCCGCCCCCTGGGGCTGTACTTCTGGGGCTCCACCTGGAGCCTCGTCGGCTGGTGCGAGCTCCGCGAGGACTACCGCAACTTCCGCCCCGACCGGATGACGGACATCGAGCTCCTCGACGTCTTCGACACCGGCAACGGCATCTCCCTGGACGCCTTCGTGGCGAAGATGCGGGAGCGCGGCGAGGGCTGAGCGACCGGCTTCCTGAGCGCTTCGCGAGCTGCTCGATCAGGGCCGCGAGGTAGGTGACGCCGGCCCCGAACTCGTAGATCCCGACGCGCTCGTCGGTGCCGTGCATGCGGCGCTCGTCGTCGGCGGTCAGGGGGAAGGGGAGGAGGCCGTAGCAGGCGGCGCCGGCGACGCGGAAGCGGCGGCAGTCGGTCCCGCCGGTGCTCATGAACGGGGTCACCACCACGTCCGACGGCCACCCCGCCTGCCTCAGCGCGCGTCGCGCCGCGGTGAACATGCGGCCCTCCTCGGGGGAGACCGGGCTCACCTTGGGGGTCCGCGGGTACTCGACGGTGACGCCGTAGGGCTCCACCGCGGCGCGGAGGCGGTCGGCGACGGCCTCGATCGAGTCGTCGGGGAGGAGGCGGCAGTTGACCTTGGCGGTGGCGCGGGAGGGGAGCGCGTTGGCCCGGGTGCCCCCCGACAGCATCGTCGGCACGCACGTCGTCCGGAGGAACGCGTTCCAGAAGGGGTCGGCCTCCAGCGTCGCGACGTGCTCGGAGGGGACCTCGGCGCCGGGCTCGACCGCGCCCACGGCGGCGACGGCGGCGGCGAGCGGCTCGGGCAACGTCGGCGCGACGGCGGCGGCGAAGGCCCGCGTCGTGGGGATCGTCCGCATCGGCCACCTCAGCTCCCAGGCGTCGGCCACGGCGGCCCCCAGGCGGGCCACGGCGTTGTCGGGCAGCGGCATCGAGCTGTGGCCGTCCGGGCCGGTGGCGACGAGCGTGAACGTCCGCGCGATCTTCTCGGTGGTCTGCAGCCCGACGTAGGCGACGTCGTCCCCCACGATCCGGACGTCGCCCCCCTCGTTGAGGACGATCCCGGCCTCCAGCTCGTCGCGGGCGTACTCCAGCAGCCAGCCCGTCCCCACCTTGCCGCCGGACTCCTCGTCGGCGGACAGGAGCAGCACGACGTCGCGCTTCCAGCGGACGCCTGCGCGGGCCCAGTGGCGGAGGATCTCGACGCACGCCGCCGCCATCCCCTTGTTGTCGATGACGCCCCGCCCGTAGAGGTAGCCGTCGCCGCCGTCGGTGAGGGTCAGCGGGTCCGTCGTCCACTCCTGGCCGGCCGTCCCCACGACGTCGACGTGGGCCACGATCAGCAGCGGCTCGGCGTCGGGGTCGCGGCCCGGGAGGCGCGCGATCAGGTTGGTCCGGGCGGGCTCCTCCGGCGGCCCGATCAGCTGGACCTCGACGCCGTCCGCGGCCAGCGAGTCGCGCGCCCACCGCAGCAGGGCGGCCTCGTTCCCGGGTGGGTTGGTGGTGTCGAAGGCGACGAACGTGGCGAGCGTCTCGCGCGCGGCCTCCACCATGTGCCGCGGGCCCGCCTCGGAGGGGGCGGGGGCGAGAGCGAAGACGACGCACAGCGCCGTGATCCAACCGGTGCGAACGATCATTCCCTGACGATACCGATCGCGGGTCTTGGATTCATGTGTCACTTTGGTTATGTATGCACATTGATGTGTATTGAGGTAGTCGCATGAAGAAGCGTGTCACCCTTCTGGTCCTCGCCCTGGTCCTCGGCCTCGCCTCGCTGGTGCTCGCCGCCGGCAACAAGGTCGACGTCTGCCACAAGACCGGGAACAGCAACTACAACCTCATCAACATCAGCACGAGCGCCCTCACCGCGCACCTGAACCACGGCGACTTCCTCCCCGACGACGACGACTGCGACGCGGACAACGACGCGGACTCGGACTCGGACAGCGACTCGGACTCGGACAGCGACTCGGACTCGGACAGCGACTCGGACTCGGACGGTGACTCGAGCTCGGACGGTGACTCGAGCTCGGACGGTGACTCGGGCTCGGGCGCCCGTGGC
>CAYFOA010000312.1:0-7075 GCA_964344575.1 uncultured Rickettsiales bacterium
CGACGACGACGCCGACGGCCTGTCCGACGAGGACGAGGCGACCGCCGGCTCCGACCCGCTGGACGCCGACACGGACGACGACGGGGTGGGCGACGCCGAGGAGGTGGGCGACGATCCGTCCGATCCGACCGACACGGACGGCGACGGGCTCTACGACTACGAGGACGACGACGACGACGGCGACGGCATCAGCACGTCCGACGAGGGCGGCTTCGACCCGGACGGCGACGGCGTCCCCAACTACCTCGACGAGGACAGCGACGGCGACGGCTTCGAGGACGGCTACGAGGGGGACGGTGACGCGGACAGCGACGGCACCCCGAACTACCTCGACACGGACGCCGACGGCGAGGACAGCACGGACGACGTCGACGGCGACGGCGACGCGGACAACGACGGGATCCCGGACTTCCTCGACATCGATGACACCGACGGCCCGGACGCCGACCCGGACGGCGACGGCCTCACCAACGCGGAGGAGGCGGAGCTGGGGACCGACCCCCAGAACGCCGACAGCGACGGCGACTCCATCGACGACGGCGCCGAGGTGGGGACCGACCTCGACAACCCGACGGACACCGACGGCGACCTGATCATCGACGCGTTGGACGGCGACGACGACGGCGACGGCATCTCGACCCTGAACGAGCTGACGGTGGACGCGGACGGCGACGGGGAGCCGGATCCCGACGCGGACGGCGACGGGGTGGACAACTACCTCGACGAGGACAGCGACGACGACGGCCTGAGCGACCTGTTCGAGGGGGACGGGGACTTCGACGAGGACGGCATCCCCGACTACGTCGACCCGGACGCGGACGGCGACGGCATCGACGACGCGGTCGAGGGCGACGAGGACCCCGACGGCGACGGCCTCCCCAACGCGTACGACCTCGACTCCGACGGCGACGGGTTCACGGACGAGGAGGAGGGCGACGGCGACCTCGACGGCGACGGGATCCTCAACTTCGAGGACCTCGACGTGGACGGCGACGGCGTGGACGACGCGGTCGAGGGGGACGGCGACGTCGACGCGGACGGGACGCCCAACTGGCTCGACCCGGACGACACGGACGGCCCCGAGGCGGACGCGGACGGGGACGGGCTGACCAACCTCGAGGAGGCCGACCTCGGCACGGACGCGTACGACGACGACACGGACGACGACGGGCTCGGCGACGGGGTCGAGGTCCACGAGACGGACACGGATCCGCTGGACGAGGACACCGACGACGACGGGCTGAGCGACGGCGACGAGGCCGGCGACGGCGGCACGGGGACGGACCCGAACGACCCCGACACCGACGGCGACGGCCTCAGCGACGGCGACGAGGTGGACGTGCACGGCACGGACCCGCTCTCGCCGGACACGGACGAGGACGGGATGGACGACGGGACCGAGGTCGAGGTCGGCGCCGACCCGCTCGACCCGGACACGGACGGCGACGGCATCCTCGACGGCCCCGACGGGCTCGGCGACGACGACGAGGACGGGATCATCAACGTCCTCGACCCGACGGACGACCGGGAGGACGAGGTCGGGGACGACGACGACGACGACGACGACCTCGTCACCGGCGGCGCCCTCCCCGAGTGCGGCTGCGACGCCTCGCTCGCCGGCTCCCGGCCGCTCGCGGGCGTGCTCGCGCTGTTCTTCGCCCTGCTCGTGCGTCGCGGGCGCCGGCGGCCGACGGGGTGAGTGGACGCGGGTGAGTCGATCGGCTCCCATAGGTCGATCGCCGCGAGATCGGCGGCGTCCTGCTCGCGACTCGGGAGCGGGAGGGGATGCCGTGGGCGGGGCTTGGTTGGTCGCAGGACCCGTGGGTTCAACACGGAGGACCACGGTGAGCCACGGAGGGTGACACGGAGACGGAAGTGACTGACCCTCCGTGCTGATCTCCGTGGCCCTCGGTGGCCCTCCGTGGTGAGAGTCAGCAGGTCGTCCCTGCAATCCCCGGATCTAGGCCAGCTCGCCTACGGCGGCCTCGACAGCCCTGAGCAGGCTGCCGTCGCCGATGATCTCGGACGCCCGCTCCAGGTCGGGGGCGAGGATCCGGTCGGCGTCGAGGTGATCCACCACCCGGCGCAGCGCCGCGGCCGCCGCCCTGGGTCCGTCGGCGGGGACGAGGGGGGCGCGGAAGTCGAGGGCCTGGGCCGCGACCATCAGCTCGATGCCGAGGATCCGCTCGACGTGGCGGACGACCCGGGCCGCCTTGCGCGCCGCGATCGGCCCCATCGAGACGTGGTCCTCCTGCCCCGCGGACGTCGGGATCGAGTCCGTCGAGGCGGGGTGGCACAGCCCCTTGTTCTCGGACGCCAGCGCCGCCGCCGTCACCTGCGCCATCATGAAGCCGGAGTTCAGCCCCGACCCCTCGACGAGGAACGCGGGGAGGTCCGGGGACAGCTTCGGGTTGACCAGCTGCTCGATGCGCCGCTCGCTGATCGAGCCGAGCTCGGCGACCCCGATCGCGAGGTAGTCCAGCGCCGTGCTGACCGGCTGGCCGTGGAAGTTGCCGCCGCTGACGACGTCCCCCGCGTCGGCGAACACGGTCGGGTTGTCGGTCACCGACGCCGCCTCGATCCGGAGGATCCGGGCGACGTGCTCGATCGCCTGCCGGGCCGCCCCGTGGACCTGGGGCATGCACCGGAGCGAGTAGGCGTCCTGCACCTTGTCGCAGCCGGCGTGGGACGCGTTGAGGTCGCCGCCGTCGAGCAGCCGCCGGAGGTTGGCTGCGGTCGCGACCTGGCCGGGGTGGGCGCGGAGGTCGTGCAGCCGCGGGTCGAACGGCCGGTGGGAGCCCAGCTTCGCCTCGACGGTGGCGGCGCCGATGACGTCGGCGGCGCGGGCGAGGCGGCGGGCGCGGAGGACGGTCAGCGCCCCCAGCGCGGTCATCGCCTGCGTCCCGTTGATCAGCGCGATCCCCTCCTTCGGGGCCAGCGCGAGCGGCTCGAGCCCGGCCGCGGCGAGGGCGGGGCCGGCGGGGACGGGGCGGCCGTCGCCGTCGCGGACGTACCCCTCGCCGATGAGCACCAGCGCGAGGTGGGCGAGCGGCGCGAGATCGCCGGACGCGCCCACGCTCCCCTGCTCGGGGATGAAGGCGTGGATCCCGTGGTTCAGCAGGTCGAGCAGGCGATCGAGGACGACCCGGCGGACGCCCGAGTGGCCGGCCGCGAGCACGTTCGCCCGGAGCAGGGTGATCGCGCGGGTGGTGGGGATGTCGAACGCCGGCCCGACGCCGACGGCGTGGCTCCGGAGGAGGTTGTGCTGGAGCTCGACGAGGTCGCCGGGGTCGATCCGGACGTGGGCCAGCTCGCCGAAGCCGGTGTTGACCCCGTAGACCGTCTCGCCCCGCTCCAGGATCGCGTCGATGGCGGCGCGCGAGGCGTCGACGCCGGCGGCGGCCTCCGGACGCAGCGCGACGGAGCGCCCGCGCAGGGCGACGTCTTCGAGCTCTTCGAGGGTGAGGGAGGGGCCGTCCAGGAGGACGGGGGACGCCGTCATCGCGGCTAGGCGTCGTCCTCTGCGGTCGTCGGCTCCTCGCCGATGCCGACGATCACCTCTTCGGCGTTGTCGGCCTCGTCGCCGAGCTTGCCGAGGTGGCCGTTGAGGTCCTTGCTGGAGACGCGGCCGGACGCGATGTGGCGGTCGACGACGCGCGTGTCGAACGCGTCGCACTCGAGCTTCGTGATCTGGTAGGCGGGCTTGGCCATCGTCAGCTCCTAGCGACCGCCGCCGGGGAGGGCGGCCTGCATGCGGGCGAGGGCGGCGGCGCGGGCCTGGGCCGCGTTCTCCGCGAGGGCGGCGCGCTCGGCGCGGTCCGCCTCCTCGTTCTCGGCGCGGATGCGCGCCATGTCGTCCAGCGTGATGGCGCCGGCGGCGATCTCGCGGAGGGCCGTCACGGCCTCCTTGTTGTCACCCTCGTTGTCGATGAGGGGCTCCTCGCCCTTCATCAGCTGACGGGTGCGCTGGGCGGCGAGGAGGACGAGCGCGAAGCGGTTCTCGACCTGCTCGAGGCAATCTTCCACGGTGACGCGGGCCATCGAATCTCCAGTTCTTCTGCGAGAAGGACGGCGCAAGCTAAAGCCCGTCCCCGGGGGTGTCAAGTTGGAACGGAGGTAGCCGAAAACGTATATTGGGAGAACGAGCCGGAGTGGGTATGCAGCAGCTGGTGGCCTCGGACAACCTGTTCAGCTTCTTCTACGACCGCGTCCAGCGTGCTCGCGAGCTCCACGGGACCGACGTCGAGGAGGGGACGGAGTTCTACCTCGTCAGCCTCCTCACCGGCTTCATGAACACGCGCCGGCTCGTCACCGTGGGCGGCGATCGGGTCGACGACAAGCCCCTCGCCATCCGCCTCCTCGAGTGCCGCAGCGCGACGGTCCGGGGGGATCGGTTCCTCCACCTCAAGCACCTCGCCGACAGCACCCTGTACGTCCTCGGCTTCTTCGCCGACTCGCTGCGGCGATCGTCGGTCGACCTCAAGTACTACGCGGGCGTCGGGGAGAGCGCGTACCACGACCTGAGCAACCTGACGGGCTGGAAGGGCGACCCCGTGTTCGGCGAGCTGGCGCACAAGTTCGGCGACTGCGTCGAGCTGCTGAGCACGGTCAAGGAGGGCGCGCCGGACCACGACGACGTGGTGAAGCTGTTCGAGCAGTGGGTGGCGACGGGGGACGAGCGGGCCGAGGAGCGGCTCCGCGCGATGGGCGTGATGCTCGACGGGGACGGGCCGGAGCGGCACTGATGTCGCTCGCCGCCATCCAGCGCCACCTCGAGGCGATCTACGCGCTGGACGTGCCGTTGCGGGTCGAGGACTTCGTGATCGACGATCAGCAGCTCGACGATCTCGTGGCCGCGGGCGTCGTCGGCGAGGCCGTCGCGGACACCGACGAGCACGTCCTGGTGCACCACGAGGGGGACGAGCTCAGCATCGCGGTCTACGTCAGCGATCGCGTGCGGGCGGCCCTGCGCGGGGGCGCGAACCTGCAGGAGCACTGCCACGCGACGGAGGGGGTGTCGCACTTCGTGATGCTGTCGTGGTCGGCCCTGGAGGGGAGACGCGTGCGCGCGTTGGACCTGGAGCTGCAGGCGGAGATCGACAAGGCGAGCACGGTGCTGCTCCTGGACCGCGGCGCGACGGGCGGCGCGGGCGCGCGCGACCTCCTCCGGAGGCTCTTCGACGGGGCGACGTTCGCGGATCACCTGGACCCCGGGGAGCGCGACCGCTACCGCGAAGCCCACCGGCTCGCGGCCCGCTACAGCCGCCACCTCGCGTCCCTCCTGGACGAAGGCGTCGACCGCCTCCTCGCCGAGCTCCGCGCCCTGTACCGCCTCCCCGCGGAGGACAAGCGCGCCGCCATCGCGCGCGCCGCCGTCGCCCGCGCCGCCTGAAGTCGGGCGGCCGCCGGGTGCGCGTCGCGCTCGCGCCGGTCCTGGATCGGGGTGCCCTTGGGGTCTCAGCAGAGGTTTCGGTTTCTGAGACGAACCGAAAGACCCGCTGAGGCACCTCAACGCTGTTTTCGGTTTGCCTGAGAAACCGAAACGGCTCCTGAGGCAGGAGCGACGAACCGGGTCACGTGGTTCCCGCGTCGCTCCGTGCCCTTGGGGACCGACCCGCGCTCGCGCGAGGCTCGCAGCGGGAGGACCGAGCATGCGACCCGTCCTTTGTGGAGTGGCCCTGCTGACGGCCTGCGCGCCGGCCTCGGAGACGTTCGAGGCGGCGCCGCAGACGTACGTGGACAGCGAGTACGACGGGTACGTGGACGACGACGACTGCGACCACCACGAGTGCGAGGACCCGTCGATGTACTCGCAGCCGACGTCGGTCAGTTGGGCGATCGTCGCCGAGTTCGAGTGCGACCCCACCGGCTGCTCCGGAACCCTGACGCTGACGACGAACCTGTGGCGCGACGCCTGGAACGGTCAGCCCCTGTGCGCTGCGGAGCGTACGACGGCGGTGCGGCTCGAGCCGGCCGAGGTCAAGGGATGCGACGACTGCGGCGGCGAACTGCGCGCCGATCCCGACGGCTGGACGCTCGTCAGCGACCCGGCCGTCGACTACGACGCCTGCGCCGACTGGCACTGGGACGGGCAGTGGCGGGACCTGTTCGAGGAGGTGCGTCCTGCGTTCGACCGGGCGGCGCTGCTCGGCGCGTCGGCGCACCAGGAGTCGGGCTGGGACTACCTGTCCAGCGGCGGCCGGACGGCGGACGAGCTGACGGCGGAGTATGCCGAGTTCGGCCTCGTGTACGCGGGGCTGCTGCTGTGGGACGGCGAGGACCCCGATTCGTTCGCGGGCATGCTCGCCGAGGCCCCGCTGTTCGAGACGCTCGGCGATCGCTGGGTGCCGGGGATGATCCTCTACCGTCCCACCGTGGACGAGGACGGGCCGACGTTGGGGGGCGGGAGCACGTTCCTCCTGAACGTCGGCTACTGACCGCCTCCAAAAGTCGTTTGACACCGCAGGCGGGGTGACTAATAACCCCGACGCTGCGCGTTCGGCGCACGTTCAATCACGACTGAGGAAGTACGTACATGAAGGTCAGGCCTCTTGCTGATCGCGTCCTGGTCGAGCGTCTCGAGGGTGAGACGCAGACCAAGGGCGGGCTGTTCATCCCCGACTCCGCCAAGGAGAAGCCCCAGGAGGGCCGGGTCATCGCCGTCGGCACCGGCAAGGTGCTGGACGGGGGCGACGTCGCTCCCCTGACGGTGAAGGAGGGCGACCGCGTCCTCTTCGGGAAGTACTCGGGCACCGAGATCAAGATCGACGGCGAGGAGCGCCTGATCATCCGCGAGGACGACATCCTCGGGATCGTGGAGGACTAAGGGACCATGGCAGCCAAGGAAATCCGTTTCGACACGAACGCCCGCGGGGCCATCCTCCGCGGGGTCAACACCCTCGCCGACGCCGTGAAGGTGACGCTCGGTCCCAAGGGCCGGAACGTCATCATCGAGAAGAGCTGGGGCGCGCCCACGATCACCAAGGACGGCGTGACCGTCGCGAAGGAGGTCGAGCTCGGCGACAAGTTCGAGAACATGGGCGCCCAGATGGTCAAGGAGGTCGCCTCCAAGACC
>CAYFOA010000313.1:0-1747 GCA_964344575.1 uncultured Rickettsiales bacterium
CGATCGCAGCTCGAGTGCGCCGTAGTGGCAGCCCGTGCGGCCGGTGCCTTGCTGCGCGCGGACCTCGATCGGCCCGACGGCCCCCGTGGGGGAGGTCAACATGCCGACGCCGACGACGAGGCCGAGGCCCTGATTCGCGCTCAACTGCTCGGCGCCTACCCGGGGTACGGCTTCCTGGGCGAAGAGACCGGCTCCGCGGCGCGCGCCGCCGGGGAGGCGCACCTCTGGCTGGTCGATCCGAACGACGGCACCACGGCCTACCTGCGGGGGCAGCGTGGGTCGGCGGTCTCGATCGCGCTCCTGCGCGCCGGAGAGCCCGTGTTGGGCGTGGTCTACGCGTTTGCAGCGCCGGATCACGACGGCGATCTGATCGCCTGGGCGGAGGGGTGCGGGCCGCTCAGCCGCAATGGCAAGCCGGTGGGGGCCAGAGAGTGGCCCGGCGCGCTGGCGGAGGGGCATGTGGTGGCGATCTCGCAGGCTGCGGATCGGTTGGCCGAGGCCAACGCCGCACTGGTCGCGCCGGCGTCCTTTCTGGCCTTCCCTTCGATCGCCTGTCGACTGGCCCGCGTGGCCGCCGGGGACGCGGTCGCCGCCGTGTCGCTCCACGGGCCGTGCGGTTGGGACTTCGGCGGGGGGCACGCGCTCTTGCGCGGCGCCGGCGGCGTGCTGCTGGACGAGCAGGGGCGCGAGATCACCTATACCCCCGACGGGCGTTCGAACGTGCGGCACTGCTTCGGTGGGGGGCCCCAGACCGCGCGCGCCCTCGCCGAGCGCGACTGGGACGCCCTCCCCTGGCGAAGCCCGGGCGCCCGGCCGGCGGAGCTGGCCCGCCCGCGTCCTGGCCGCGCCGTGGCCGACTCTGAGCGGCTCGCTCGTGCGCAGGGATGCTGGCTGGGGCAGCTGGCGGGAGACTCTCTCGGGAGCCTCGTGGAGTTCCGGAGCCCCGGGTCCATCGCGCGCGAGTACCCGAGCGGCCCTCGCGCGCTGAAGCGCGGCGGCACCTGGGATACGCTAGCCGGGCAGCCGACCGATGACTCCGAGCTGGCGCTCATGCTCGCGCGCAGCATTCTCCGGGCGGGCGGCTACGACGCCGACGCCGCGGCGGCGGGATATGGCGAGTGGTACCGCAGCCGCCCCTTCGACATCGGCAATACGACCGCCCAGGCGCTGGGGGCGATCACCGGCGGGCCGAGCGCCGCGGGACAGGCCGCGAGCGCCGCAAACCGGGACAGCCAGGCCAACGGCTCACTGATGCGGGTGAGCCCGATCGGCATCTGGGGGGCCGGCCGACCGCCGAACGAGGTGGCGGCGGCCGCGCGGCAGGACTCGGGGTTGACCCATCCGCACCAGGTGTGCCGCGACGCCTGCGCGGCGTTCGCCGTGACCATCGCCCACGCCATACACCACCCGGGCCGCGACCCTCAGGCCGTCTGGCGCTTCGGAGTGGAGTGGGCGTCCGCGGAGGGCCTGGCGGAGCCGGTGCTCGAGCGCCTCCACGCCTCCGCCGAGGCGCCCCCGGCGGCCCTGCACGATCGCCACATCGGATGGGTCCTGAAGGCGCTTCACAACGCCTACTTCCACCTGCGAAACACCGACGACCTGGCCGAGGCGCTGGTGACGACGGTACGCGGCGGCGGGGACACCGACACGAACGCGGCCATCTGCGGAGCGTTGCTGGGGGCGGCCCACGGCCGCGACGCGATTCCTTCGCAGTGGCGGATGTCCGTGCTGTCCTGTCGCGCCCTCC
>CAYFOA010000313.1:1757-6707 GCA_964344575.1 uncultured Rickettsiales bacterium
GTGAGCGTCGCCGCCCTCGAGGAATGAGCTCTCCCCGCCCATGGGCAGAGCTCCGGCGAGCGGTCAGGGACTGCCCGTTGCCCACCGACTGGCCCGAGCCGGCCGGGACCATGGCCGACGTCGAGGCTCGGTACCCCTGGTATGGGCCCGACACGTCGTCGGACCGGGGCGAGGCGGAGGGGCCCGTGTCGCGGAGAGCGGCGAACGCGCAGGACGTGATGGGGACCTGGCGCTACGTGCAGACCCTCACTCGGTGCTTCGAGCCATTCGGGCCGGACGCCACAGCAGAGGTCGTTGCGGCCGGCGTGAAAGAGGCCCTCGACAGCATGCGATACATCCTCGTGTTGGCCTACGAACCGCAGCACTACGTCTGGCCCGTTCTCCGCTGGGCTCACGAGGCAGCTGACATCGACATCGCCTCCGACCTCGACGATCGTCTCTACTGCTGGAGCGAGCTGTACGACGACCGGCGGATTCGCAAGCACCTGCCCGCGTTGCTGGCGGCGTCGATCACCGCGCGGGGGAGCGGCCTCGAATACCCCTTCGACTTCCTGAAGCGCGAGTACGGACGGATCAGTTGAAGCTCGCGTCGTAGGTCGTCGAGTGCTCGTCCTGGCCGGTGTCCCTCCCGACAGTGGCCGCCGATGCGGCGCCGGAGGAGATCGTGATGCTGCCGCTCACCCGCCAATCGCGGTCGACGCCGACGTTCTCGAGGGCGCACGGCAACCACGCCGACTGAGCGCTCAGTCGAACGCCGCCTACTTCGTGGCCTCCCGCGCCTTTCTCGTGGCCTCGGCGGCACTCCTGGCGGTCGCCTCCGCGACGCACTTGGCGTAGCGCTCGGTCGCCGACCTGATCTCGTCGGCGGACTCCTTCGTCACCTTCTTGTCGCCGTGCTCCTTGGTCAAGTCACTGAACTCCTTCGACGCATCCGTAGCGCAGCGGACGTCATCGCACTTGCACGCTCTGTCGGCGACAGCGACGAACGGATCCACGATGGCGCGCTGGGCCTTGCGCTTCTCTTCGCGCTTCTTCTTCCGCCGCTCCTTTCGATCGGCCTTCTCGTCGTCCTTGCTCTTGGAGCAGCCGCTCAATGCCGTCATCGCGAAGTTCGCGGCGACCCCCACTGCGACCAGGCGCATCAATATGGACATCCTGCCAACCTCCCTCTGCCATGTAGGTGCGCTTGTCAACCAGCTACCAGCTTGAAATGACCGGACACCTCGCAGTGTGACGGTTTTCGGGGACATGGCCGGTGGAGGTGGGAGGCAACCGTAGGGTTGTCTCCCACCATTCCTCGGTTTCCGCGGGTCGCGGTCCTGGTGGGCGCGCCGGGATCCACCGGTTGAGGCGTACGGCGTGACCCTGGTGTTGACATTGGCGTGGCGAGTCCGGTGCGACGCCCCGGGGTCGGATCAGACCGCGGCTGCAGTGAGCCGGGCGATCAGGTCGGCGCGATCGTCGCGGTCGACGCCGAATGCGGCGGAGACGCGGCGAATCAGCGGCGCGACCAGTGGCGCTTTGAGTTCGGCCGGGAGCCATCGGACCGCGTTGACGGCGCAGCGTGCGTAGAAGCGAAAGGCGACGGGCAGGTCGTGGTCGAGTGTGATTGCGCGTTCGACGAAGGCGGCGGGCAGGTCGACGTGGGGCGTGGATGCAACGAGCCGGTCAGCGACAGCCCGCTCCCGGTCCAGGGTCAGATCGCGGTGTCGCAGCCTCAACTCCAGCAGGCGGTCAGCGGTCACCTGCAGTTCGAGTCGCTCGCTGAGCTTCCTGATGATCCCCCCGAGATAGCGTCCCGGCTCGGCGTCGTTCGGGACGGTGCCCGCTTCCTGCTTCGCGGCGAACGTCGCCAGTCCTCGGACGATGGCCTCCTCGGCGTACCGGGCCAGGTCCACCTCGAGGCGTCCGTTCGGATCGTCGATCCCGAGTCGCTCGAGGCCTTCACGCAGCAGCGCGCGTCGAACGGGGTCGGCGCGCGCCTCGGCGGTTCGTCGTGCTTTGTCCGCCCGGCGGCTCAGCTCGGCGATCCAGCGGCGGGCCTCGTCGAGCTGTTCGGGCTCGACGGTGCGATCGCGGTAGACGTCGGCCGGCGAGCGCCCTCCGAGACGACGTCGGGGCCGCCCGTTCCGCGCCCACAGCCAGATCGTGCAGCACAGCGCCAGCATGGAGCGGGCGAGCTCCCGGGCGGTGTTCCCGCCGACGACCAGCGGCGGGGCGGTCTGCTCGAAGAGGCCGAAGCTCCCCTCCACGGGCGCCTTCGCCTGGCCCCGGCCCGGGGTGGCGGGGACCACGTCGGTGGGCGCGATGGAGTCGCGGACCAGGTCGGTGTGGTTCGACGGTTTTCCGTCGACCGTCAGGCCGACCGGGTGGTCGCCGGTGGTGACCAGCCCGTTGTGGAATGCGGCCAGCAGCGCGTCCTCGTTCTCGGTGTCCCGTACGTCGACCCCGACCGCTGCGTTGGTGTGCGCGTCGACGACCGCCTCGAGGTTGAACACGAACCGTTGGCCGTCGAGTTCGATCGCCAACTCGGTTCCGTCGGCGAGCCACTGAGCGCCGGGGAAGATGCGACGGAACGTGTCGCGGCTCCACGGCGCGGACTTCGGTCCGCCGCGGCGCGTCGGGGTCCGCAGGCCCGCGGCCTGAAGCACAGTCGAAACGAACGTCTTCCCCCGCTTTACGCCGTGCTCCGTCTTCAGATGATCGCAGAAGGCGGTGAAGCCCCCGGTCCAGCCCGGCCACAGCAGCACGATGACTGTGACGTCCGGATCGACGGCCGGAACGGTATCGAGCGGGTCGTCCCGGACCGGCTCCTCGACATCGGCGGGTGGATCGGGGGCGGGGTTCGGGCGCCTCAGCCAGTCCTTCAGCGTCCCCGCTGGCACTCCGACGGCATCGGCCAGTGCCCTGATCGCCAGGCCCGACGCCGGAGCGCCCGGGGCCGTCAGCGAGACCACGAACCGGCGAAAGCTCTCCGTGTAGTCTCGTCGGTTGGCATGCACGGTCACGGCGCCGGGGTGGTCGAACAGCCAGTCGCGCACTGCGCGCAACGTCTCCGCCACGCGGCCGTCGCCGGGCCCCACCGCGCGCCGCGGGCGCCCGACCTGCTCCGGAAGGCCGGCGCAGGCGTCGAGCAGGCGGCGCTTCATCTCGTACGCCTGGCTGCGCGAGCTGCCGGCGAGCGTGATTGCTTCACCGGCCGTGTCGGGCAGCGTCGCGCCGAGGTCGCGGAGCTGATCGTGCGCGACCAGCAGCAGCGCAGCGACGACAGAAGACTTCAGCGGAGGGGAGGAATCGGGTAGCGTCGGCATGCGTCTCCGGGGTCGGAGGTCGGGGTTGTTGTTGCAAACTCTCCCTACCGCCGCCGCGGATGACGCGCTACTTCTCTACCCGGGCGCGGGCCACAGACGCTGCCCCAGCAGCGTGATCTCGAGCTGCCCGGCGCGGCTGGTCACGCGCAGCAGGTCCAGCAGGCGGGCCGCCACGGAGACGGGCTCGCCCACGCCGTCGGCGCCGCGACCGGACTCGATGGCCGCCAGCACCCGATCGGCCCGACCGTGAAACCGGTCGCCGGGAACGAGCAGGCCGCCCAGCGCATGGTGCGTGCGCTTGTAGTTGTAAAATTCCACCCACGCTTCCAGGCGGCGCCGGGTCTCGGCCAGATCGAAGAAGCGATCCACATTGAAAAGCTCTTTTTGGATGTTGGCGTTCAGAACCTCCAACTTCCCGTTCACCTGAGGGATTTTGGCGATCAGCTGGTCGATGTCGTATTCCTCCAGCCGCTTCGTGAACCGGCTGACGCCCCGCCAGGACCAGAAGCCGCTTCCGCCGTCGCTCATCATCGACTCACAGCGACCGTACCGGACGACGGCGCGCTCGAACGTCTGGATGACCGACTCTACGCGCTCGCCGTCCCACAGATCCCAGCCCACGATGAACCGGGAGTAGTCGTCGATCAGCAACAGCACGTACACCTTCTGCCTGTTGATGTGCCGATGCAGAAAATCGGCGTGCCACATCATGTTGGGGCGCACCGCCTCGTAGCGCTCGTCATGCACCTCCTTTCGTCGCGACTTCGGAGGCACGTACCCGTGCTCCTCCATCGTCACGCGCACCGTGTGCGTGCTGATCTTCAGCCCCGCCCGGCGCAGCTGGTTGCGGATCTGCGACGGCCCCAGCCCCGGATGTTTGCGCCACAGCTGCACAATCCGTCGGTCGCGCTCCACCGCCGGATCGTCGTCCGAGCCCACCACAGGGCTGGTCTTCGAATGACCCGCGGCGTGCTGCTTCACCTTGCGCTGCCAGTCCCGAACCGACCATCGGCTGCACCCGAACTTCGTTGCCGCCGCCGTCTGCCCGTACTTCGCCGCGTACTCGAGGATCCGCGAGCGCTCCGACGGCGTGTACACCCGGCGCACCCGATTCCCCGTCGAGACCCCCTCCGGCTCCACCCCCGCCGCGCCGGCCCCGCCGCGGTCGACGGACGCCACCTCCCCGGACAGCGGCGGGTGCTTCTTCATCCACCTGCAGATGTTCGTCTTGCTGATGCCCAGCGCCTTCGCCGCCGCTGACTGGCCCAAAGCCCGGGCCTTCGCGACAGCATCAGCACGCTCCTGCGCCGAGTACTGACGGCGCTTCCCACTGCTCATGAATCGACCTCCTGCTCGCGGCCGTCATCCCCGAACTCCGTGTCCGGCGATAGGTCGCGAGATCTGGATGGTCAATGTGCGGCAACAGCACGTAGTTGTCTCCGAAGTTCGCCACCCAGAGTTCGAGCGGCTTGAGCTCGTTGTGGGAGCTCGCCAGCCCCATCGCGCAGTGGATCCCGGCGTAGCCCCGGCCGCACACGTCCAGCAGCCCGTCGCCGTCCACGTCGGCATACCGAATCGTTCGGTAGTAGCGAGGCTGACCCCAGCCGTTGCCGTTGGAGAACGCGGGCACGACCGGCGC
>CAYFOA010000314.1:0-6699 GCA_964344575.1 uncultured Rickettsiales bacterium
CGCCCCCCCCCCGACCCCGACGCCCCCGCCCCCGGGCGCATGTCCTGCGGCTACTGCGGCGTCGGCGACTCCGGCCGCGCCGACGACGAGCGCGCCGCCTCCCGCGTCGACGAGCGCTCCCCCACCCTCGGCTGCGCCAAGCTCCGCCTCGCCACCGGCCACAAGGGGACCCTCTACCCCGTCCACACCCAGCCCTCGATCCGCGACCGGTTCGCCCGCAAGCGCCGCCCCGTCACCTACGCCCAGGCCATCAGTCGGCTCGCCGACCTCTGCCTCGACCACCGCGACCCCGACACCCAGGTCCTCGTCTACGGCTGCGGCCAGATCGACTACTTCACGATCTTCGCGATGCAGGAGATCTTCCGCCTCCTCGGCGTCCGCAACCTCGCCGGCAACGCCGAGCACTGCCTCAACTCCGGCGCCGTCCACAACGAGATGCTCACCGGCCAGGAGGGCCCCTTCCTGACCTACGACGCCGCCTTCGACGGCGACGGCCGCTTCTTCCTCCTCAACGGCTGGAACGGCAAGGTCACCCACCCCGGCGCCTTCGGCCGGCTCATGGACCGCGACGCCCCCTTCGACGGCTACATCGTCGACGTCATGCACACCGAGTCCACCGCCGAGGTCGCCGCCCGCTGCGGCGACGACCGCGTCCTCCTCATCCAATCCGGCGGCGACCCCGAGCTCGCCCTGGCCGTCGCCCACGCCCTCCTCCACCGCCACCCCGACGCCGTCGAGCACCGCTTCATCGACGCCTACGCCGACCACGCCACGTGGCGCGCCTACCGCGACCTCGCCCTCGAAGACCGGTTCGCCCCCGCCGCCGTCGCCGACCGCATCGCCCCCGAGCCCGGCCCCCTCGCCGACCGCCTCGTCCGCGGCATCGAGGCCATCGCCGCCCGCCCCGCCGACGAGGCGCTCGCAGTCGCCCTCCCCAGCCTCGCCGACCCCGCCGTCGTCCCCGTCAACATCCCCAGCGTCGGCCTCTCCCAGACCGGCGGCGCCGTCGGCCACTGCCTCTGGGGCGACGCCTTCGCCCTCGTCGGCAAGTACGGCCTCAACGCCGACGGCTCCCCCGCCGGGGGCACCCTCCGCATCCCCGGCCAGATCAACGCCGAGTCCGAGGTCCAGGCCCTCAGCCGCCTCTTCTTCTTCGGCCGCATCCCCGTCGACGACGACGGCGCCGTCGACGCCGCCCGCCGCATGGGCCTCCCCGACGACTCCTACGAGCTCGCCGTCCGCGACGACCCCCGCTGCGTCCTCGACTACTCCATCAGCGCCAACGAGTTCGACCGCGAGCTCATCATCGCCTTCGGGACCCAGTTCGAGGCGAACATGATGGAGCGCCCCCGCTGGGTCGAGAAGCTGACGAACCCCAAGACCACCCTCGTCGTCGTCGACCCCGTGCCCGACCCCTTCAGCCTCGAGCACGCCCACCTCGTCATCCCCAGCCCCCCCCACGCCGCCGCGCCGAAGCTCTACCAGAACGGCGAGTGGCGGCTGACGCTGTCGGTCCCCCGCCGGGCCATGGCCCCCGAGACCCGCTCCGACGCGACCATCCTCTACGACGCGATGGCCGAGATCAGCCGCCGCATCCGGACCGACTCCATGCTCCGGATGATCCACCCCGACCTCGGCTTCCACAGCCAGTCCGGCTACCTCCGCGAGCGCTTCGAGGAGCTCCCCCGCGTCGACGGCGAGGTCAGCCGGTGGCACCTCTGGCAGCGCGTCCTCGAGTACCACCGCGACGCCGACGACCGCCTCGGCCCCCTCTACAACCGGCCCGTCCACGCCGACGGCGCCACCGAGATCACCTGGGAGGAGCTCCTCGAACGCGGCGACGTCGTCTACGGCGGCGTCGGCGAGACCCGCTACCGGCTGGCCTACGACGAGCCCGACCACGTCCCCTTCCGCGACCTCTTCGAGCGCCCCCGCCGGTTCACCTTCTTCGTCCCCACCGAGGACGACCTCCGCCGCCCCGCCGGCGTCGTCCTCAACTCGGGCCGGTCCGCCGTCACCGACGACCCCCGCCTCCGCCGCTACGCCGTCAACACCTTCAACTCCGGCAAGGCGACCCCCGATCGCGACATGCCCGACGAGCACCCGCTCTACGTCTCGCCCGCCCTCGCCGCCGAGCACGGCCTCGAAGACGGCGACCGCGTCCGCGTCGAGGGCGTCCAGACGGGCGGCGCCATCGAGATGACCGTCGCCGTCACCGACCGCCTCGTCGGCGCCATGGCCTACGTCCCCTTCCACAAGGACCGCCTCCAGGCCGACGGCCTCCGCTACCTCAACACCGTCACCTCCCAGGCGGGCCGCTGCGCCTACACCCAGCAGACGTCCGTCAAGGCGACCACCATCCGCCTCGAACGGGTCGCCGGAAGCGGTATCCTCGCCGCCTCGTGAGCGGCCGCGTCGACAGCTACTTCGGGATCACCGACGCGGGGAGCACCGTCCGCGCCGAGGTCGCCGGCGGGGTCACGACGTTCCTCGCGATGGCCTACATCCTCTTCGTCCAGCCCGCCTTCCTCGGGGCCGCGGGGATGGACCGCGGCGCCGTCCTCGCGGCGACGTGCATCGCCTCGGCGCTGGCCACCCTCCTGATGGGGCTGTGGGCCCGCTACCCCGTCGCCCTCGCCCCCGGCATGGGGCTCAACGCCTTCTTCGCGTTCACCGTCTGCGGCGCCATGGGCATCCCCTGGCAGCAGGCGCTCGCGCTGGTGCTGACGTCCGGCACCATCTTCCTCCTCCTCGGCCTCTTCAAGCTCCGCGAGCGCATCGTCGCCCTCGTCCCCGACGACCTCAAGCACGCGATCGCCGCCGGGATCGGGCTCTTCATCGCGTTCATCGGGCTGAAGGAGGCGGGGCTGATCCAGCCCGACGCCAACACCTTCGTCCACGTCGGCGAGCTGGCCGACCGGTGGCGTCCGCTGCTGACGTCCGGCGCCGGGCTCCTCGTCGCCGCGGCGCTGACCGTGCGGCGGGTCCCCGGGGCGATCCTCATCGGCATCGGCGTCAGCCTCGTCGTCGGCCTCGCCGTCGGCGTGGCGCAGTTCCAGGGCGTCGCCGGCGCGCCCCCGTCGCTCGCCCCGACCGCCTTCCAGCTCGACTTCGGGGACCTCTTCACCCCCACCCACCTCGGGCTCGTCCTCCTCTTCCTCTACACCGACCTGTTCGACACGGTCGGCACGCTGGTCGGCGTCGCCACCCAGGCGGACCTGCTGAAGGACGGGCGCCTCCCCCGCGGCGATCGGGCGTTCCTGAGCGACGCCGTCGGGACCGTGGCGGGCGGGCTGCTCGGGACCTCGACGGTGACCTCCTACATCGAGTCCACCGCCGGCGTGGAGGCCGGCGCCCGGACCGGGTTCGCCTCGGTCGTGACGGGCCTCCTCTTCCTCGCCGCCCTCTTCTTCCACCCCCTCGTGGAGACGGTCGGCGGCGGCTACGACCTGACCGCGACGGTCGTCACCAACCCGGGCGCGCCGCCGTTCGCCGACGTCAACGTCCACCACTACGCCATCCACCCCCTGACGGCCCCGGCGCTCATCCTCGTCGGCGCCCTGATGGCCCGCTCGCTGTCGCAGATCCGCTGGACGGACCCGCTGTCCGGCATCCCCGCGTTCGCCATCGTGGCGGGCATCCCGCTGTCGTTCTCCATCGCCGACGGCATCAGCTACGGCCTCATGGCGGCGTCCGCGCTGGCGCTGCTGTCGGGCCGCGGCAAGGAGATCCCCCTCCCGCTGCACGGCCTCGCCGCAATACTCGCCGTCCGGTGGGCGTCTTCTCTTGCAGGATGGCCCTGATGGCGGCAACCAGGCTTGTTGACGCCATATCGCCATGACCCACGACCACGACGACTGGGAGCCCGACTGGGATCCGCCGCCGCGGGCCCGCAGCCTCACGCCGCAGCCCGCCCCCGGCCCGTCCGCGCTGTCGTCGCCGAGCGCGCGGAAGAAGGCCACCACCGACCGCGTCCGCGCCGCCCGCCGCGCCCGCCTCCCCGGCCCCGCCGGCCTCGGGCTGGCGTCCATCCCGACCTTCTTCGCCTTCGTCGCGCTCCTCGGGATCGGCCTCCGCCAGGACCTCCCCCCCTGGGAGGCGGGGCTCGGCGCCGGGCTGCTCGTCGGCCTCCCCATGATCGGCATCGCCGCGCTGACCCGCTTCGGCCGGTTCGGCGTCCTCGCCGCCATGTGGCTGTGGTCGCTGGCCGTCCTCACCGGCCTCCCCCGGTGGATGCCCGGCGAGCGCGCGGACGGCCTCTCCGAGGGGCTCGCGTTCGTCGCCATGCCGCTGGGGGAGAACCTGTCGGCCCGCGCCGGCCGGCTCGGGCAGGCGCTCGGCGACGCCCTCGGCCCCGACTCGTCGGGCGTCGTCGCCACCGAGGTCGTCCAGCCCGAGGCGCGCGATCCCGAGGACCCGCTGAACCAGCCCCGCACCGAGCGGAACGGCCGCATCGTCCTCCCCTACGAGGGCGACGGCGGCGCGCTCCGGGTGACCGTCACCTTCGACGGCCCCGCCTTCAGCGAGGAGCTCGACGTCCTCTTCGACACCGGCGCGACCTTCACGACGCTGGACCGCGGCGCCCTGACCGCCCTCGGCGTCCCCATCCCCCCCGACGCCCCCCTCGCCACGTTCCAGACCGCCAACGGCAAGGTCACCTCCCCGATGGTGCTCCTCGACCGCGTCTGGCTCGGGGAGACGGCCGTCGAGGGGGTGACGGTCGCGGTCTGCGACGACTGCTCCCAGGAGGGGACCGTCGGCCTGCTCGGGCTCAACGTGACGCAGCAGTTCCGGACGTCGATGGACCACGACACGCAGGAGGTCATCCTCGAGGACGCCCCCGGGCCCGCCGACCGCGGCCTCGACCTCGCGCACTGGGTGGCGCTGGAGGGGCGGGCGACGAAGTGGCCGACGGGGCGCGTGGTCGTCGAGCTCGCCGCGGCGAACCGGTCCGTCCGCGACATCCACGAGGCGGTCGTCGAGGTCGAGTGCCCCGACCGGAGCTTCGCCGTCACCCTCAACGGCATCGCCGCCGGGGCCACCGCGGAGACGTCCTTCGAGCTCCCCCGCGGCAGCTCCTGCGACAGCTACAGCCTGGTGCTCCGCTCCGGGAGGTGGTGACCGACCACGTCGGCGACGACGCGGTGCCCCTCCTCGGTGAGGTGCCAGAGGTCGAAGTAGCCCGACCGCTCGAGCAGGAACAGGTCGCGCGGGTCGCGCCCCCGCATCGCCGGGAGGACGTCCACGCAGAGCACGCCCTCGCTCGGGCACCAGACCTCGGTCAGCGTCGACTGGGGCGTCCACGGGTAGTCGCGGTCGAGCTGGTAGGCGAGGGGGACGAACGCGACGATCGGCGTCCCGCCCCACGCCTCGACCTCGGCGTCGAACTGCCGGAGCTGGTCGGTCAGCCACGCCCACTGCGGCGTCGACGGCCCCTCCAGGACGCGCAGGTCGAGGGTGTCCTCGGCGGTCACGAGGGTCGGCCAGGTGGCGCCGTCGTGCTCCGCGGTGGTCCCCCGGGCGAGCGCCTCGACGTGGGCGTCCAGCGCCGGCGTCCCCCGGATCCGCCGCTGCGCCCAGGCCCACGAGCGGAGCTTCGGGCCCATCCCCAGGCGGGCCAGCTCGCCGACTCCCCAGAGGTCGCGGACGATGGGCTGGACGCGGAGGCGGTCGTCCTCGAGATCGGGGATGGCGGCGTCGGGGATCGCGAACCGGCCCGGCGTATAGCCCCAGTGGAGCCGCGGGTTGACGACGTCGTTGAGGCAGACGACGAGGACGACGACGGCGGGCCGGAGCCCCGACGCGGCGAGGTACGCGCGCTCGTTGAACGGCGACCACCCCTGGGACGCCCGGACCGACGCCCCCAGCCGCGCCGCGACCGTCGCCTCGATCGGGACCCCCTCGCCGTACGCCACCGAGTCCCCGAGGACGAGGAGATCGGGGGAGCGGTCGGCGAGGCGCCCGGCGTGGTCGGGGTGGGCAGGGTTCGGCTCGAAGAGGTGCGCGCACTCCCCGCAGGCGACGTGCGTCGGCGGATCGGGGGACGGCGGCGCGGTCCACGCCAGCCCGAGGCGGACGAGCGCCTCCGCGAGGACGAGCGCGACGACCAGCCCCGCGGCGAACGCGACGAGGCCTGCCCCCGCGCGCCGCCGGCCTACTCGACCTTCAGCTTCCGTGGCTTGTCCTCGTTGCCGTAGCTGGCGCGCTTGCCCCCCGCGCACCGCGCCTCGACGTACCAGTAGGTGGTCCCCTGGTTCTTCTTCGGGAACGGGATCTTGACCGCCCAGACGTCCCGCCCCGCGCGCTCGGCCATGTCCCGCCGGACCCACCGCGCGCCCGGCGGGTTGAAGCTCACGCGCAGCCGCGGCTCCTCGCAGGGGCCGCTCAGCGTGGCCTTGAAGAGCACCTTGATCTCGCTCCCCTCGCGGTCGGTGATGCGCGCGCTGACGTCGGTCAGCTGGAGGCGGTCGCTGGTCGGCCTGGTCTCGTGGATGGTCTCCCGCGTCGTCCGCTCGGACTCGATCCGGGGCGCCGGCGTGGGGTCCTTCTCCTTCGGCGCGGCCGTCTCGCGAGGCGGCTTGACGCGCTCCGGGGTCGACGGCTCAGGGGGGTCCAGGGTGGCCACCGGCTCGGGCGTCGGGTCGGGGCGGCGGGGCTCCGGCGTCACCGGCTCGGGCGCGGGCTCCGGAGTCGCGGCGG
>CAYFOA010000315.1:0-713 GCA_964344575.1 uncultured Rickettsiales bacterium
CTCAGCAGGGGCGCCGCGGGCTCCGGCTCCGCGCCTCCCTCCAGCGCCGACGCGTACGCCTCCACCGCCCTCCGCGGGCCCCGCCCCGACCACCGCGCCGCCGCGCGGAGGGCGACCGGCAACGGCGCCCCCGCCCCGACCAGCACGACCAGGGAGTCGGCGAAGAGCCGGCGCGCGACGAGGTCCCAGCCGAGGCTCAGCCAGGGGACGCTGACGCGGCCGAGGACGATCGCCGCGAGGGCGACCAGCGCGGCCGTCACCCCGAAGAGGACCGTGAGGATGTTCTCCGGCGCGCCCGCGTCCGAGCCGGGGAGGAGGGCGATGCCGCCGAACGAGCCGAGCACGTAGAACCCGGAGAGGCCGACGATCGCGGCGAGGAGGAGCGGGTAGCTGCCCGCGCTTCGCAGCTTCGTGGTCGCCGCCTCCGCCGCCGCGGACGCCTGCGCCAGCCCGCCCAGGATCGCGGGGACGTCCCCCGACGCATCCTGCTCCGCCCCACCCCCCGGGGTCGCCGCGCCGGCCACCGCCGCGAGCTGCTTGCCCAGCCCCGCCGCCCGCGCCGCGTCGCCCGCCGGGGCCCCGCGCTCCAGCGCCGCCACGAGCGCCGCCGCCTTCGCCTCGGTGAGCCCCACCGACAGCCCCCCCGCCCGCAACCGGACCAGCGCCGCGCCCACGTCCTGCGCCGGGGCGCTCATCCGACGGCCGTCGGCATG
>CAYFOA010000315.1:723-6617 GCA_964344575.1 uncultured Rickettsiales bacterium
ACAGGGTCGTGAAGACCCCGGCGGTGGCGAGGACGGCAACGAACGCCAGGAACGTGAGGAGGACGCCGCGGACCACCGCGACGAGCCGCGCCTGCGCGATCAGCGCCCGGCCGATGGCGCGGTCCCGCACGACCTCCCACTCGGCCGCCGCCCCCCCGGGCGCGCCCACCAGCGTCAGCGTCCCGTGGACCGTGCGCCGGACGTCGTCGGGGGCGCCGGACGCGACCAGCGCCGCCGCCAGCGCGGCCTGCCGCGCCCGCAATCGGTGCCGCGCGACCCCGGGGACCGCCGCAGGCAACCACGGGAGCCCCGCTACCGCCAGCACCGCGACCGTCACGCCGACCGCCAGCACGCGGGGCGCGTACTCGGCCAGGGGGAGGAACTCGGTCATCGAGGCGCCGCCGATCTCGGCGGACGCCGCGTACAGCATGGGCACGCCCTTCGTGACGAGCGTCGAGAGCGCCACGATCTGGAGCCCCGCGACGGCGAGGAAGTAGCCCAGGACCTGGCCCAGTTCGAGCAAGAGGCGGCCCCGCGTGGGGATCCCGGCGAGCCGCTGGTGGGCCTCCCGCAGCGCCGCCGGCCAGGCCGCCGCGAGGGTCGCCAGGTCGGGCGCGAACCCGGCCGACCGGAGCCCCGCCTCGAGGTGCCCCGCGTCGACCTCGGCGGCGGCGTCGGGGAGCCGCCGGGCGCCCGCCCGGCGGAGGACGTCGCCCAGGGGGAGGCCGTCCGCCAGCGCGTGCCCCGCGAGCAGGTCCGCCATGCGCCGCTCCCGCATCACATGAGCCCCCGCGACATCTGGAGCATCGGCCACAGGAAGACCGCGGCGAACACCGGCCAGCCGAGGATCACGGCGACGATCGCGGCGACGACGGGGGCGAGGTGGCGGAACGCGGCGAGCTTGCCGTCGGCCTCCCGCACGAGCTCGGCGGCCACCTCGGCGGCGGCGGCCTCGGCGCCCACGGAGCCGCGCCGCGCCTCGAGGTAGGCCCGGTCGAAGTCGCCCACCAGCGGCCCCGGGTCGGCCCCCGTGGCGGCCGCATCGAGCAGCCCGCCGGCCGCCCGCAGCTCCCGAAGGCCCGGCGTCCACCCCACCGGGAGCCGACGCAGCGCGACCACGACCCCGAGCGCGGCGGGGATCCCGGCCCACTTCGCGAGCGCCATCAGCGCCGCCGTCGCCCGCCACAGCGTCGGCATCCCGTCGACCTCGCCGTACGGGCTGAACGGCGTCGACCGCGTCCACATCTCGCCCGCGATGCCGTCGACCGGGCTGACCCAGCCGAGTACGGCGAAGATGACCAGGGGGCCGGCGATCGCGATCCCGAAGTACAGCCGGGCCGTCGCGAGGGCCGCGTCCGCCGCCATCTCGGCGTCGACCGCGGCCGCCGCACGCTCCAGCCGCTCCACCGACGCGTCCCCGGTCGCGAGCAGCCGCACCAGCGCGTCGTCGCCGCTCGCCCCCTCCCCCGCCGCGAGCGCCCGCCGCGCCTCGTCGACCGCCGCCCCCACCCGCCCCGGGGGGAGCCCCTCGGCGGCGATCCGGAGCGCCTCGTCGTGGTCCACCCCGCTGCGCCGGAGCGCCGCCAGCTGCCGCAGCAGCAGGCTCCGCTGCGCGAGGTCGCTCACTCCAGCGGGTCCTGCGTCTCGAAGACCATGGTCCGGCCGTCGAGCCGGTACTTCGCGACGATCCCGTCGCCGTCCTGGTCTCCCTCGGCGAGCACCTGGAAGCCGCCGTCGTCGGTGAGGACGACGGCGTAGCGGTAGCGGACGTGGCCGTCGACGACGATCTGAAGCGGCTCCCAGCACGCGGCCGCGGGCCACGGCACCGGCCCCGTCGGCACCGGGTTCTCCACCCGGCACTCGACGAACCTCCCCGTGTCCCGGAAGTGCTGCAGCTCGGCGTGGGCGATCGAGAACACCATCGTGTTCGCTTCGTCGGCGTGGGCGCGGCGGATGATGACGTCGTACGCGGGGACCGTCACGGCCGTCAGCAGCGCGATGATGACGACGACGTAGCAGAGCTCGATCAACGTGAACCCGCGGTCCATCGGCGGCAGCTTACCGCTTGCCATGCCCGGATATGTGACGATGAGAGGGGACGATGAGCGACCTAGGACCCGACCCCTACTCCGTCCTCGGCGTCGGCAAGACGGCCGGCGCGGACGAGATCAAGAAGACCTACCGCAAGCTCGCGCGGGACCTCCATCCGGATCGCGGCGGAGACCCCGAGAAGCTCAAGCAGGTCAACGCCGCCTACGAGATCCTCGGCGACGAGGAGAAGCGGAAGCTCTACGACGAGTTCGGCCACGTCGCCTTCCGGCCCGGCTTCGACGCCGACCAGGCGCGGCAGTTCGCCCGCTTCGGGCGCGGCTTCGGCGGCGGCGGCGGGGACGGCGCCGCGTTCGACATGGAGGACATCCTCAAGATGTTCACCGGCGGGGGGCAGGCCGGCTTCGGCGGCTTCGACGGGTTCGGCTTCGGCGGCGGCGGCCCGGGCGGTCCCCACGCCGGGTTCGGCCGGCGCGGCCCCCGCCGCGGCGACGACCTCAACGCGTCCGTCCAGGTCAGCCTCCACGAGGCGCTCAACGGCGGCGAGCGCCTCCTCCACATGGGCGGCAAGGAGGTCACCATCCGGATCCCCAAGGGCGTCCGCACGGGGCAGCGGCTCCGGGTCTCCGGCAAGGGCCAGCCGGGCTCCGACGGGGGCCCCCCCGGCGACCTCCTCATCCAGGTCGCCGTCGCCGAGCACCCCCTCGTCCACGTCGATCGCGACGACCTCGAGATGCAGCTCCCGCTCACGTTCGGCGAGTCGCTGAAGGGGGGCCAGATCACCGTCCCCACCCCGACCGGCACGGTGAAGGTCAAGATCCCGCCCCGCGCCGAGGCCGGCATGCGCCTCCGCCTCAAGGGGCGCGGCCTCCCCAAGGGGGGGCGCGAGACGCGGCAGGGGGACCTGTACCTCGTGCTCATGCCGACCCCGCCCCAGGGCAAGCCCAAGGGCGACACCGTCGAGGCCATCGAGGCCGCGTACACCGACGACGTCCGCGCCGATCTGCAGTTCGACTGACCCGCGCCCGCGGCGGTAGGCTCGCGCGATGCGCGCCGCGCGCCTCCCCGCCCTGACGCTCCTCCTCGCCGCCGCCTGCGCCCCGCTGGACGACGGCGCGGACCTCGAGACGTCGGCGCAGGCCGTCCTCCTGACCTCGGGCGCGGCGTTCCCCGACCAGGACCGGAACCGGTACGCGCTGGCGTGGGGCGACGTCGACTGCGACGGGGACCTCGACCTCGCCACGGGCATCTACAACGTGGCCGGAGGCGCCGTCGGGGACCAGGTCTACGCCAACAACGGGGACGGCACGTTCGACCCGACCCCCGTCTGGACCTCGCCCCACGTCGTCCAGACCGCGGCGGTCGCCTGGGGAGACGTCGACGGCGACGGCGACCTCGACCTCGCCACGGGCACGTCGGCCGGCGTCGACTACGTGTTCGAGAACGTCGGCGACTGCGGAGGCCTGGACGGCACCACGGAGCTGTGGACGTCGCCCCACTCCCTCGGCACGACCGCCCTCGCGTGGGCCGACTGCGACGCGGACGGCGACCTCGATCTCGCCGCCAGCCACACGGGCGATCCCCAGATCGTCGTCTACGAGAGCGATCTCGGGCTCCTCCCGACCGCCGTGCCCGACTTGTGGGCGAACCACAGCGTGATCGCCAACGACGTCGCCTGGGCGAACCTCGACGGGGACGTCCAGCTGGACCTGACCGTCGCCTGGGAGGGGGAGCAGAACGAACGCTTCGAGGACGCTTGCGTCGACCTCGACGGCACCGTGTTCGGGGGGCAGGCCGCGGCCAGCCGGCAGCTGACCTTCGGCGACTTCAACGGCGACACCTCCCTCGACCTCGCCGTCGCCAACGGCGGCGCCGCGGCGAACCACTTCTACACCGGCGACGGGACCGGGAGCCTCGCCTACCTCGGGGCGACCTCCCACGGCGACTCCTCCTCGTCGGCGGCGTTCGGGGACTACGACGGCGACGGCGACCTCGATCTCGCGTTCGGCAACGGCGATCCCCCCACGGGCGAGCTCAACCGCGTCTACGAGGGGGACGGCGCCGGCAACTTCACCGCGCAGTGGGGCAGCGGCACGCCCCACGCCCCCAGCCTGGAGGTCGCCTGGGGCGACGCGGACGGCGACGGCGACCTCGACCTCGCGGCCGCCAACGCCGTCGCCGGGACCAGCGTGATCTACCCCCACGTCGGCTTCCCCCTCGCCAGCGAGCCCGCGTCGGGGATCACGGGCCTGAACGTCGCCGCCCTCGCGCTGGGGGACTGGGACGGGGACGGCGACCTCGACCTCGCCGTCGGCACCAACGGGCAGGAGGACTACGTCTACGCCAACGACGGCGCCGGCGGCTTCACCGTGGCCTGGTCCGGCGCGGGCACCACCAACACCCAGGACCTCGCCTGGGCGGACGCGGACGGCGACGGCGACCTCGACCTCGCCATCGCCGCGGGCGACAACTCCGACCCCAGCCAGGTCCGCTGGAACGACGGCTCCTGCACGGCGACGCCGTCCACCTGCCTGATGACGCTGACGCCGTCCCAGTTCGGCGCCGGCGACCCCACCGACGCGATCGCGTGGGGCGACTTCGACGGCGACGGCGACCTCGACCTCGCGCTCGGCAACCGCTCCACCAACAGCGGCTCCCCCAACCGGGTGTTCCGGAACGAAGGGAACTGCGCCGTCGACCCGGCGGCCTGCCTCGTCCCCGTCTGGGTCTCCGCCGAGGCGGAGTACACGACCGACCTCGAGTGGCTCGACTTCGACGGCGACGGCGATCTCGACCTCGCCGTCGGCAACGCCGCCGGGGTCGGCTTCCCCAGCGGCATGCCCGACCGGGTCTACGTCAACAACGGCGTCTGCGACACGTCCCCCGGCACCTGCCTCGCCCCGGGCTGGGAGTCCCCGGACACCGACACGGTCAGCCTCGAGGCGGCGGACTTCGACGGCGACGGCCACCTCGACCTGTGGGCCGGGCTGGGGACCACGTACGACGCCCTGTACGTCAACGACGGGGACTGCGCGACGACGCCCGCGGGCTGCCTCGCGACGGCGGGGAACGCGACGACGTCGTCGGACTCGGTGGTGGGCGTCGTGGCGGGGGACGTCGACGGGGACGGGGACGTGGACCTCGCCGCGGCGACGGTGGCGGGCCAGCCGCTCCGCCTCCACGTCAACGGCGGCGACGGCGCCTTCGTCCTCGGCTGGGAGCCGAGCGCGGTGATCCTCGACGACCACGCCCTCGCGCTGGGGGACGTCGACGGCGACGGGGACGCCGACCTGGTCACCGCGCCGGGCTCGGGCGCGCTGGTGGTCCACCGCAACCACCGGCTGACCGCGCCCCTCCTCCCGAACACCCCGACCTACCCGGTGGTGCACGCGATCGGCGCGCCGGGGGTGGGGCGGGGCTACTCGACGCCGGTGGCGTTCGAGGGCTCGGTGCCCGTCGTCTTCGACCTCGTCGACGCCGAGTCGGACGCCGCCCCGAGCGTGCGCGTCGAGTACTCCGAGGCGGGCGGCGCCGGCTGGCAGGAGGGCACGACCGCGTCCGCCACGGAGGACCTCGCGGCGTCCCCCGGCGGGACCGAGCACACCCTCCTGTGGGTGGCCGAGGTGGACGGGGTGGACTCGGAGCGGGTCGCCGTCCGGGTGGTGGTCGAGCACCAGAACCCGACGTCCATCGCGTACCCCATCCAGCACGGCGCGATCGCCGCGGCCGCGCCCGGCCTCATCACGGTCGTCCCCTGCGATCCGTGGTGCGGAGACGACGACGACAGCGGCGACGACGACGACTCCGGCGACGACGACGACGACTCCGGCGACGACGACGACGAC
>CAYFOA010000316.1:0-6612 GCA_964344575.1 uncultured Rickettsiales bacterium
CGTCGTCGTCGTCGTCGGTCCGTCCGAACCCGGGGTCGTCGTCGTCGTCGTCGGGGCAGCCGGTCAGCGGCAAGCACATCAGCAGGGCGGCGAACAGGGCGAGGCGCTTCATGACGTCCGGCAGTCTACCCGCGGTAGGATCCAAGCCATGCAACGCATCTGTGTGCTCCTCGCCGCGCTCGCCGCGCTCGCCGCCTCCGCTCTGCTGCCCGCCGCCGCCCACGCCCAGGCCGTCGCCATCAACGACTCCGTCGACTTCGCCGAGGTCATCAAGGGGAACACCGCGCCGGGGACGTGCTCCTGCTTCTGCACGTACGAGGGGTTCGCCGCCACACTGACGGCGCCCGAGGACATGGCCGTCCGCTACATCTACATCTACTACGGCGTCCTCGGCTTCACGGAGACCATCTTCGACTTCCACCTCTACGAGGGGTCGGAGCCGGGGGACGGGAACCACTTCATCATGCCGAACGGCGAGCCGGCGATCGGCCAGTACCTGCCGTTCTCGTTCAACAGCCCCCAGATCGTGGAGATCGACATCGGCCAGTCGGGCGTCGCCGCGCCGGACGTGCTCGAGGGGGAGCAGTTCACGATCGGGTTCCACTACAACTACGACCCCGACCTCGGCGAGATCCCGTTCATGGAGCCCGGCGACGGGCACGGTCCGGGCTACGACCAGGACGGCAGCGAGAACACCCCGGGGACGAACTGGATCCTCGCGAAGCAGCCGATGGACGGGGACTGCGGCGCCATCGGGGACGAGTACGACTGGATCACGCTGGAGAGCACGGGCGCGCCGTCGCTGCAGTTCGACTGGGTCATCCGCGCGAGCGAGCAGCCGATCGACTGGGGCTCGCACAGCGGCGACGACGACGACGACGACGACGCGGCGGACGACGACGACGCGGCGGACGACGACGACGCCACGGACGACGACGACGACGACGGCGCCGGCGAGATGGTGGTCCTCGCGATCACGCCGAACGTGATGGAGGAGGGGACGCAGATCGACGTCGCCATCACGGGGCAGGGCTTCGACGACACGGCCCAGGTGTTCATCGGCGGGCTGCAGAGCTCCTCGGTGGACTTCGTCGTCGACGTCCGGCTCGACGCGGAGACCCCGCAGGCGATCGTGGCCTCGGACCTCCCCTACGACGTCCTCGTCACGCTCGCCGACGGCAGCCAGTCGACGCTCCCCGGGGCCTTCACGGTGAACGAGGCGGGGGCCGGCTGCGCCAACTGCGCGACCGTGGGGCGGGGGGCGGGCGCCCCGGCGGCAGCCCTGCTCCTCCTGCCGTTGGTCGCCTCCGCACGCCGGCGCCGCGCCCGGTGAGCATCCGCTTCCCCTGCGCGGGCTGCAGCAGCCCGATGGTGCGGGCGTCCACCCCCCAGGGGCAGCTGTGGGAGTGCGCGACGTGCACGGGGCGGGCGATGACGGTCGGCCTGATGCGGAAGCTCAAGGACCCCAAGGCGGTCGGCGAGCTGTGGTTGGCGGCGCGGAGGGCGCCGCTGGCGGAGGGGCGGCCGTGTCCGTCGTGCACCCGGGCGATGCACGCGATCGGGTCGGGGGAGGGCCGGGACCACCTCGAGCTCGACGTCTGCCTCGCCTGCCACTTCGTCTTCTTCGACCCCGGCGAGTTCGGGCGGACCCCGGACCAGGCTCCGGCGGAGGAGGAGGACCCGAAGAACCTGCCGCTGGAGGCCCGGCGGGCGCTGGCGATGGCCAAGATCGAGGCGATCAAGCAGTCCGCAGACGAGCAGATGACGCCGTCGCCGGCGTCGCCGCTGATGTGGATTCCGCTCGTCTTCGGCCTCCCCGTCGAGCTGGCCGATCACAAGACGACCAACGTTCCGCTGCTGACGTGGTGCCTGGCGCTGGTGACGGTGGTGCTCGGGGTGGCGACGTTCGGCTCGATCGACGAGGTGGCGCAGGCCTGGGGCCTGGTCCCCGCGGAGGCGGCGCGGTACGGCGGGGCGACGCTGATCACGGCGTTCTTCCTCCACGCGGGGGCGGGCCACCTGATCGGCAACATCTACTTCTGGCTGGTCTTCGGGGACAACCTCGAGGAGGTGCTCGGCTGGAAGCGGTACCTGCTGCTCCTTTTCGGGGCGACGGTCGCGGGCGGGTTGGCCCACCTGGCCACGAACGCGGGCTCGACGGTGCCGGCGATCGGGGCCAGCGGCGGCATCTCGGGGCTGCTGGTGGCGTACGCGATCCGCTTCCCGCGGGCGAAGATCGGGATGCTCGTCTTCTTCCGGCTCTTCCGCGTGCCCGTTTGGGGCTACCTGCTGGCGTGGGTGGCGGTCCAGTTCGTCGGCTACACGGTGGACGTGTACACGGTCGGGGAGGCGAGCGTGGCCTACGGGGCGCACCTCGGGGGGGCGGCGTTCGGGCTGGTCCTGGGGTGGCGCTGGCGCACCGTCGACTGATGCCGAAGTGGGTGTCCGCGGCGAACGCGTACGAGCTCCCGATGACGGTCATCGAGGACGACATCGACGACCAGGGGATCGCCTACAACGTCAGCGTCATCGACTGGATGATCCGGGCCGCGATCGCCCACAGCACGGCGCTCGGCTACGACCGCGACCGGTACCGGGAGCTCGGCGCGATGTTCGTCGTCCGTCGCCACGAGATCGACTACCACCGCAGCGCCCGCCTCGGCGACGAGCTGGTGCTCCGGACGTGGCCGTCGTTCATGAAGGCTGCGACGGCCCACCGCTGCCACGAGGTCGTCGGCCCCGACGGTCGCCTGATCGCCAAGGGCGTCAACGTCTGGGCGTTCGTCGATCGCGAGCGCGGACGCCCCATGCGGATGCCGCCCGAGGTGTTGGCCGACTTCGCCCTGGAGAAGTTCCTCTAGCGCCCCGCTAGGCGGCGCGGTGCTCGCCGGGCGGGGCGGGGCGGACGAGCCAGTTGAGGTCGGGGGTGCCCGCCTCGAGGACCCAGTGGCAGGGGTCCTCGGGGACGACGTCGCCGGTGTCGACGTGGAGCAGGCCCGGGGCGTGGCCCGGCTCGAAGCTGCCCGCGCTGTCGATGCCGAGGGCGTCCGCGCCGCCGGACATGGCGGCCTTCAGGAGCACCATCGCGGGGACCTCGGGGTAGGCGGCGTGCAGCTCGGCGGCCTCGCGGAGGACCGAGCCGTCCGGCGCCGACGCGGGGGAGTCCGTCCCCAGCGCGATCCGGCAGCCCTCCTCCAGGAAGGAGACCAGCGGCGGCAGCGTGCCCGTCTCGTGGAGCGCGCTGCGGGGCGTCAGGACCAGCGGGCTGTTCGCGCGGGCCGCGCGCCGCACCATCGGGCGGGTCGCCGTGTTCATGTGGACGAGCATCACCCGCTCGTTGAGGCCGCCGAGCTCCTCGATGTAGCCCAGCGGGTCGGCGATCGCCTCGACCGCGGCCTCGACGAGGGACTTGGCGCCGTCGGCGAGGAGGTCCCACTCGTCGTCCGCCTCGGCCAGCCGGACGGCGGTGACGACGCCCGCCTCGAGCGCCTTCCGGAAGACGTCGCGCATGACCGACTCGGCCGTGCTGTACAGCGAATGCGGCGCCAGCCGGTACCGGATCCCCTCGGGCCAGGGGACGATCCGGGCGTGGTCGACGGCGGCGGCGGCGAGCGCCTTGGCGGCGCGGCGGGCGCTGAACTCGCGGATCTCGTGGAAGACGCAGCCGTAGAGCCCCTCGCGCGCCATCGCGGGGACGGCGCGCAAGCTGTCGGTGCGGTCGCCCACGATGGCGTTGCCGGCGGTGACGGACTGGCGCACGGCGGCGCGGATCTTCGCCTCCCGGGAGTCGGGGTCGAGCTCGTCGGTGGCGCGCCGGATCTCGCGCAGCGCGCGCAGCTTGCGGCGGAGGCCGAGGCCCCGCTCCAGGGGGTCGTCGACGGCGCCGAGCTCGAGCTGGGCGTGGGCGTTGACGAGGCCGGGCATGAGGATCCCGCCGAGGTCCGCGCGCTGGGCCCAGCCGAAGTCGGCGAGCACGTCGGTCGCCGCCCCCCGCGCGAGGACGTAGCCGTCGGCGTCGAACACCACGGCCCCGTCGGCCATCGCCGCCCCGTCGCCGTCGATCACCCAGGGCGCCGTGTAGACGCGGACCCGCGAGGCGTCCCGCTCCGCGAGCGCCCGCCCCAGCGCCTCGTGCGCCAACCGCTTCAGCCGATCCCGAATCACGTGGTCCTGCCCCTCATCGTCCGCCCGTCACCCATCCTGGACCCGCCACCTTAGCCGCGGTGTCCGGGACCCGCCAAACCGGGGGCGCGGGCGCCGGGCGTCGGGCCGCTCGGGTCCCGGTCCTGAGGCGACATCGGCGGGGTATGGTTTCGCGATGCGGTTGAGGAGGGACCTGATCGTCGCGCTCGCCGGGCTCCTGCTCGCCGGCTGCCCGACCCCGTCGACCCCGCCGCCCGACGACGACGACGACGACGTCCTCGAGGACCGCGACCAGGACGGTCACGACAGCTCGGTCGACTGCGACGACGACGACCCCGCTGTGAACCCCGGCGCCGCCGAGGCGTGCGACGGACTGGACACCGACTGCGACGGCGACATCCCCGCCGACGAGGTCGACGCCGACGGCGACACCCACCGGATCTGCGACGGCGACTGCGCCGACGACGACGACGGCGTCTTCCCCGGCGCCGTCGAGACCTGCAACGGCGTGGACGACAACTGCGACGGCGAGCCCGCCCTGTGGGAGTTCGACCTCGACCTCGACGGCTTCACCCCCTGCGAGGAACCCGGCGACTGCGACGACGACGACCCCCTGATCCACCCCGACGCCGAGGAGATCTGCGACGGGGTCGACACCAACTGCGACGACGTCCTCCACCCCGACGAGCTCGACGGGGACGGCGACGGCGTCAGCGTGTGCGACGGGGACTGCGACGACGACGACGCCGGCCGCCACCCCGGCGCCGGGGAGCTGTGCAACGAGATCGACGACGACTGCGACGGCGTCCTCCCCGCGGTCGAGACCGACGCCGACGGCGACGGCTTCCTCATCTGCACCGGCGACGACTGCGACGACAGCAACCCCGACGTCTACCTCGGCTTCCCCGAGCTCTGCGACGGCCTCGACAACAACTGCAACGACGACATCGACGAGGGCCTCGACGGCGACGAGGACGGCTACAAGGAGTGCGAGGGGGACTGCGACGACGCCGACGCCGAGGTCAACCCCGCCGCCGCCGAGACCTGCGACACCATCGACAACGACTGCGACGGCGCGGTCGACGAGGGGATCGACAACGACGGCGACGGATGGACCTCCTGCGCGGGCGACTGCGAGGACTGGGTCGCCTCGGTCAACCCCGACGCGACGGAGGTCTGCGACACGTACGACACCGATTGCGACGGCACCCTCCCGGCCGACGAGGAGGACGACGACGGCGACGGCAGCGCGGTCTGCGACGGAGACTGCGACGACGACGACGCCCTCCGGTTCCCCGCCTCGGCCGAGCTGTGCGACGGGATCGACAACGACTGCGACGAGGTCGTCCCCGACGACGAGGTCGACGACGACGCGGACGGCTTCTTCGTGTGCGACGACGACTGCGACGACCTCGACGCGCTCGTCTGGCCCGGCGCCACCGAGCAGTGCGACGGCGTGGACAACGACTGCGACGGTTTCGTCCCGCTCGACGAGGTCGACGCCGACGGTGACGGCTGGATGATCTGCGCCGGCGACTGCGGCGACCTCAATCCCGACGCGTACCCCGGCGCCCCCGAGGTCATCGACGGCGCCGACAACAACTGCGACGGCTACTTCGACAACTTCCCGCCCGTCGCGGACGCCGCCGAGCCGACGGACGCCGTCGAGATCTGCTCGCCGCTGCCGCTGGACGCCGCGGACTCGTACTCCCCCGACCCCGACGGCGCCATCGTCGGCTGGAGCTGGACGGTGGACGGGGTCCCCTCCGACTCGCTGCTGACGACGGCCGACATCGACGACGCCTCCGCCGAGGTGACCTCCGTCGTCCCCGACGTCCCCGGCTGGTACGGCTTCGGGCTGGAGGTCACCGACGACATCGGCGCGACCGACACCGACACCCTCGTCGTCGAGGCGATCTACCCGCCCGGCAACGTCGACCCCGTCGCCGACGCCGGCCCCGACCTCGCCTTCAGCGACTCGGTCACCTGCGTCCTCGACGCCTACGGCAACTACGTCTGCTCCCCCTGCCCCGACCTCAGCGTCGCGCTGGACGGCTCCGCCACCTACGACCCCGACGGCGACCCCCTCAGCGTCGCCTGGACCCTCGTCCTCGGCAGCGGCTCCGTGGCCGACCCGACCGCGCTGAGCACGACCCTGACGGCCACCGGCGCGTCGACGACCTACGGCAGCACCGTCGTCCACACCTACCAGGTGCTCCTCACCGTCACCGACTGCCCCGACAACGTCGACAGCGACACCGTCACCATCGCCTACTCGTGCACGGGGACGTGATGACGACGACCGTCCGCCTCCTCCGCCTCCTCCTGCTGCTCGCGCTGGCCGCGCCGCTGTCCGCCTGCCCGCCCGACCGGGACGACGACGACGTGACCGCGGACGACGACGACGACGCGACCGGGGACGACGACGACAGCGGCGCGGACGACGACGACGACGCGTCCTCCGACGAC
>CAYFOA010000317.1:0-6459 GCA_964344575.1 uncultured Rickettsiales bacterium
GGCGGCGCCATCGGCGGCGGCGCCTGCGGACCCGGCGGAGGACCTCCGGCGGGGCGCCCCGACGACCCCGGCGCGACGCCCGGCGGCCCCGGCGGCGGACCCGGCGGCGGAGCCCCCGGCGACGCCCCCGGAGGCGCCTGCCCGGGCTTGTAGGCCACGGTCTTGTCGGGGTCGACGGTCACCTCGCCGCCCACCCCCGCGCGCGGGAGCCGGATGCGGAGGGCGACGTCGCAGAACGTGATCAGGTCCCCGTCCTGTACGTAGACGCGGTCGATGGGCCGGTCGTTGAGGTACGTGACGTTGACGCTGCCGAGGTTCTCGAGGACGAGCTGGTCCCCCTGCCGCGACAGCTCGCACTGCTGCCGGCTGACGTGCGGTGACGCCACCTGCATCTGGCACTGGGAGCCCCGCCCGACGAGGATCTGATCCTTGTCGAACTCGAACGTCTCGCCGACGTTCGGCCCCGCGAGCACCTCGATGACGACCTTCTGCCCCATGGCTCCCTAGAAGAGTTCCCCGCGCACGGCCCGGATGATGATCGAGCCGAACAGCGTCAGCATGACCGCCCCGACGATGAACAGCAGAGGCATGATCATCTTGACCGGCGCCTCCCCTGCTAGCTTCTCAGCCCGCTGGGATCGTTTCAAGCGGATCGCTCCGGCCTGGATGCGGAGGATGTTCGTCAGCGGCGTGCCCATCTGTTCGGCCTGCACCACCGAACTCACGAGCCCGCTGATGTAGTCCGACGGGACCCGGTCCTTGAGCCCGATCAGCGCCTCCCGCCGCGTCGTCCCCATCTTCACCTCCTGCAGGACGTACCGCATCTCCTCCACCAGCGGGCTCTTGGTCGAGTCCTTGGTGACGATGCGCTCCAGGCTGGAGTTGAAGTCGAGCCCCGCGCCGACCGACAGGGCGAGGACGTCGAGCATGTACGGGAGGTCGCGGTTGATCTGGGTCAGCCGCTGCATGACCTGCTCGTCGAGGTACATGATCGGGAAGTAGGCGCCGAACATCCCCGCCACGAAGCACAGCGGCAGCCGCGCCTCGCCGGTGACGGACTGCATGAAGAAGAAGCACAGCCCGAAGAAGAAGAGCGCGCTCACGACCCCGAAGGCCATGTACTCGTCCGCCGTGAACCCGCCCAGGTGCCCCGCCCGCGCCAGCCGCACCCCCAGCGCCTTGCGGACCGTCGCCACGGGCATCTTCTCGGCCCAGAAGCTGAAGACCATCAGGATCTTGTTGAGGATGCGGTACAGCGGCGAGCTCCGGATGAGCTGGTTCCGCTTGTTCATCAGGTAGCCGCGCTCGGGGACCGGCCCCTTGTACGTCTCGTCGGGGAAGAACCCGAGCCCGAACGTGATCGCCGCCACCACCGTCAGGAGCAGCGCCATCGTGCTGAAGAGGGCGGACGTCGGGATGCCCATCGCCTACACGTCCACGGTCAGGATCTTGCGGATCATGAAGACGCCGACGATCTCCATGACGGCGACGAAGAAGAGGATGATCCAGCCGATCGGGTCCTCCCACAGCGGCGCGATCATCTTCGGGTCGACCTTGTAGATGAGGAACCCCATCAGCGGCGGCAGCCCGCCGAGGACGAACGCCTGGAGCTTCCCCTGCGCCGTCATCGTCTGGATCTTTGCCTCCAGCCGCGAGATCTCCCGGATCGCGGTGGCGGTGTCCTCGAACACCTGGGGCAGGTTGCCGCCCGCGATGCGCGCGACCTGGATCGACGTGATGACGAGGTCGAGGTTCTTGCTCTCGACCCGCTCGCTCATGTTCGTCATCGCCTCGTCGAGCGTCAGCCCGAGGCGGTGCTCCTTCAGCAGGAGGCCGAACTCCTCGCTGATCGGGGCCGCGGTGTTGTCGACGAGGATGCCCATCGACTGCGGCAGCGTGAGGCCCGCGCGGAGGGAGTTGGACATCGAGACGAGCGCGTCCGGCAGCTGCTCCTCGATCGTCTCCCGGCGCTGCCGCTTGGCCCGCTGGAGGCTGACCCAGGGGAGCATGTAGCCGAGCACCCCGAAGAGCAGGCCGTTGAAGATACCGATGACGCTGGTGACGAGGAACACCACCGACACGAGCACCGCCATGTGCGTGTAGAAGAACCGCTTCGGGCTCGTCCGCGAGTAGATGGCGTCGAGCTTGAGGTGGACCCGCTCGAGGTACATCCGCTCGAACCGCTTCCACGCCTTGATCGCCTCGGGCCCGTTGAACCACGAGATGAGGAACACGATCGCCGCGATCGCGAGCGTGAAGAGGCCGAGCGTGGAGCTCACAGGAAGCTCCCGTCGCTGATGATCCCGCTGTTGATCAGGTCGGGGACGAACGACGGGATGTAGCCGGTGAGGACCATCTCACCGCGGACGGTCCCGTCCTCGGCGATGCCCCGCTGCTGGTACTTGAAGACGTCCTCGAGGATGAGGCGGCCGTCCTCGTCGAGGCCCACGACCTCGGTGACGGCGGTGATGCGGCGGCTGCCGTCGCTGAACCGCTCCTGCTGGACGACGACGTCGATCGCCGAGCTGATCTGCTCCCGGATCGCCCGCACGGGGAGGTCCATGCCCGCCATCAGGACCATCGTCTCGAGGCGGTTCATCATGTCCGACGGCGAGTTGGCGTGGCCCGTCGTCAGCGAGCCGTCGTGGCCCGTGTTCATCGCCTGGAGCATGTCCAGCGCCTCGCCGCCGCGGCACTCGCCGACGACGATGCGGTCGGGGCGCATGCGGAGCGAGTTCTTCACGAGGTCGCGGATCGTGTACTCGCCCTTGCCCTCGAGGTTCGCAGGCTTGGTCTCCAGGCTCACCACGTGATCCTGCGGCAACCGAAGCTCCGCGGCGTCCTCGATCGTAACAATCCGCTCCTCGCCGGGGATGAAGCTGCTGAGCACGTTCAGGAGCGTCGTCTTGCCGCTGCCCGTGCCGCCGCTGATGATCACGTTGCGGCGGCCCATCACGCACTTGTTCAGGAAGCCCGCGATCTGCGGCGTCATCGACCCGAAGTTGATCAGGTCCTCCACCGTGAAGCTCTTCTTGGCGAACTTCCGGATCGTGATGCACGGCCCCTTGATCGCCAGCGGCGGGATGATCGCGTTGACGCGGCTGCCGTCCTTGAGGCGAGCGTCGACCAGGGGGGACGACTCGTCGATGCGGCGGCCCAGCGGGGTGATGATCCGCTCGATGACGGCGAGGACCGCCTCGTGGGTGGTGAACGTCTTCCCCGTGAACGTCAGCTTGCCGCCCCGCTCGACGTAGATCTGGTCCTTGTTGACGACCATGATCTCGGTGACCGACTCCTCCTCGAGGAAGTCCTCCAGCGGGCCGAGGCCGAGCGCCTCGTCCAGGACCTCCTTGATCAGGAGCTCGCGGTCGACGGCGGGGTCGATGTCGGCCTCGAGCTCGCCGATGATGTCGATCAGCAGGTTGCGCGCCCGCGCCCGCAGCTCCTCCTCCTGGACCGAGCCCATGTCGAGCGTCTTCAGGTCCATGTACTGGAGCAGCCGGCGGTGGATGCGGCGCTTCAGGTCGACCGGCGCCGACGGCCCCTGCCCCGGGACCAGCACCTGGACGTCCTGCTGGCCGTAGCCGGCGTGCCCCTGGCCGTACGCCTGCATGTCCTGGCTGCCGTAGTACTGGGCCTGCTGCTGCTGCCCCTGGACGGCGGGCACGAGCGCGTTCGTGGGGCCGTGGCCGTTGTCCGGCGAGTAGGCCTGCTGCTGGTAGTAGTCGGCCGGGTAGGCCTGCTCCTGCCCCGTCTGCGCCGCCTGGGCCTGCTGCTGCTGCTGGTAGTAGGCCGCGTTCGCCTCGGCGGCGCGGAGCTGCTCCTCCGTGTAGACGGACAGGACGCAGTTGCCGATGCCGAGCCGGTCGCCGGGCTGGATGACCTGCTTGCCGAAGACGCGCTCGCCGTTGACGAACGTCCCGTTGGTGCTCCGGTCCGTGATCGTGACGGCGCGGTCCGTGACGGTCAGCTCCGCGTGGTACCGCGACACCTCCATGTAGGGCAGCACGAGCTCGTTGCCGCCCTCGCGACCGATCCGGATGTGCTCGGTCTCGAAGTCGGCGGTGACCTCGCGCTGGCTCTCGGGGTCCCGGTAGACGACTCGGATCACGGCGACGCGGCCTTCCCCTCTACCACTTCACGTCGGCGGAGTCGTAGATGTCCAGCGTCTCCTTGATCTGCTTCTTCATGGAGCGCCGCTCGGGGTCGACGAGGACCGGCGTGAGCACGATGATCCCGTCCGTCTCGCCCTTGGACCACGCCCGCGTGCCGAAGAGGACGCCGAGGCCGGGGATGTCCTTCATGCCCGGGAGCCCCTGCAGGACGCGCCCCTTCTCGCGGCGGAAGAAGCCCGACAGCGCGAAGCTCTCGCCCTCCCGCAGCTGCACGTGGGTCACGTGCTTCTGGATGTTGATGGCGGGGATGTTCCCGAACTGCTCCTCGCCGACGGTCGAGAAGACGATCTCGATGCCGAGGTCGATGTCGCCGTCGTCGTCGATGACCGGCGTCGCCTTGACGATGAGCCCGACCTGCTTGACCACGATCTGGCCGTTGAAGCCCTCGTTGATGAAGATCAGCTCCTTGCCCCGGAAGAACTCGACCTCCTCGCCGCTGATCGTGGTGAAGAAGTCCTTGTCGAGCACCCGGCGGACGTCGGTCGTGGAGTCGAACTTCAGGAGGTCGTCCGGGGTCCGCGTGATCGTCCCCTCGTCGAGGCCGGTGAGCGGGTCGCGGCCGGGGCTGGCGGTGAAGCCGGGGCCGAACTGGACGTAGCTGATCGTGTCCATCACGAGCCGGACGGGGCCGCTGCCGGTCCAGTTGATGCCGATGTCGTGAGACAGGTTCCGGTTGACCTCGAGGACCTGGAAGTGGAGCTGCAGCTGCGCCTTGCGGACGATGTCGCGCTCGTCCAGCAGCGCCAGGCTGAAGACCTTGTTCTTGTTCGACTCGACCAGGTTCTGGATGCGGTCCCAGTCGTCGCGCCGCTTGACCACGCCGTCGACGACGACCCGGTCGCCGGCGGTGAGAACGTCGATGCCGGGGATGTCGAGGAGCAGCGTCTCGACGTCCTTGCGGAGCCGCTCGATGTCGCCCACGACCGTCACGTCGTACGGCAGATCGCCGACGATGAGGCTGGAGTAGCCCTCCTTGAGGCCGAACACGGCGATGTAGTCCGGCTTGTTCTTGAGGGTCTGGACCTCGATGATCGACGGGTCGCCGACCTGGACGTTCTTGATCCGCCCCAGGTAGATGGTCTTCGACTCGCCGACGCGCAGGATCAGCTCCTCGGCCGCCGCCGCGTCGCGCGGGGCCAGGACGGGGGCGGCCATGAGCAGGCCGAGCAGCAGCAGCGAAAGCGTCCGGATCATCCTCGAGTCTTCTCTCCCCTAGCGGCGACGCCCGCCGCGGCCCGACGGCGACGTGATGACGACGCTCGGCGGGGCGGTGTCGCGGACCCGCTGGATGCGGCGACGCACCTCGGGGCGGAAGATGTCCGCGAAGTTCTTCCCGTCGAGCTCCATCTCGGTGTTGACGTCTTCCTCGTTCCGCATCGTCAGCGACAGGCTGCCGCGGTCCTGGGCGAACACGAGCAGCTCCGCCTCCTCCGGCGTGACGAGGACGGTGACCGTCCGGACGCGCGCCTCGCGGCGGTTGTTGGCGCTGACCTCGCGGCCGCTCCCGAGCCGGCCGCCGACCGCGAGGACGGCGACGTTCTGGAGCAGCGTGACCGTCTCGACGTCCCCTTCCCCGGGCTTCTGGAAGGTGCCGAGGATGTCGACGTGGTCCTTCGGCTTGAGGAGGCCGCCGAAGCTGTTGACCTTGTCCACCGGGAGCGCCAGCGCGCGCATGCCAGGGGTGATGACGGAGGACAGGCCCGCGTCCTCCTGGGTCGACGCGAGGTCGGTCGTCAGGATGGGGTTGCCGGCGGTGATGTTGAACGCCGTCGTCTGCCCGATGATGTCCTCGATCAGCGACTTCGGCGTGTACCGCGGGGGGAGGAAGTTCTTCGGGTACTCGAGGATGCTCAGCTGGCTCCGCTCGATCACCGAGAACGCGGGGATGTCCTCCTTCGCGGCGAGGATCTTCACGCGCTCGCCGGCGACGCCGAGCTCCTTCTTGAGGTTCTGCTGGTACAGGTTCATCAGCACGACGGCGAGCAACGCCAACGCGGCCGACAGCAGCAGGACGATCTTGCGATTCACGTTTCTCTACCTTTCGCGCACGAAAGCGTGGCGCTCGGGGCCCGTGGAGGATACAGCAAACGAAGTTACGAACGCGCGCGCTACGAACGCGCGCGCCCGCGAGGGGGCGGCCTGGCGGGGGTGGGGATCGGGTCCGTCCGGGACCCGGCTTGGGCCGGACCATCGTGTTGTTTCAGCGGCGTTCGTGGTCTGGTTCACACAGAGACGCGGAGACGCGGAGAGATGATCGTGGGGCGGACCAGGATCGGCTCTCCGC
>CAYFOA010000318.1:0-6420 GCA_964344575.1 uncultured Rickettsiales bacterium
CGGCGGGCTCGCGCGCGTCGATGACGCCGTCGCCGTCGCTGTCCGCCGGGTCCTCGACGTCGTCCACCTCGGTGAGGTCGTCGATGCCGTCGCCGTCGCTGTCGGGGCTGTACGCGTCGAGGCCGAGCGCGAACTCGGTGGGGTCGGTGAGGCCGTCCCCGTCGCTGTCCAGCTCGCCGCAGACGGACCCCTCCGTGGGCGACGTCAGCGTGTAGACGATCGACTCCTGGCTGAAGTTGTAGAAGCTGAAGTAGCCGGTCGGGAACAAGCCCCGCTCGCTGAACTCGAGCGTGCCGTCGACCCAGATGTCGAAGCCGTTGATCGAGTAGTCGACCTGGATGACGTACGTCTGGAAGTCGACCCAGCCGACCGATCCGAGGGTCAGCGCGCGGGACTGCTCGACGACGTTGTTGACGTGGCCCCAGAAGTCGTAGCTGATGTCGATGGGGCCGACGACGCGGTTGAAGGCGAGGCCCGCGGGGGCGTCGTAGCCGTCCCAGTTCTGGGTCCCCTGCTTCCAGTCGAAGAGCAGCCAGTCGGCGTCCTCGGCGGCGTGCTCGCCCGCCTCGTAGCCGATGGCCCAGCCGATGAAGTCGTCGTCGCTGCTGCTGTCCACGGTCAGCGTGAAGGTCATCGAGACGCCGGACACCGGCAGCGTGGAGACGTACACGGCGGGGTTGGCGTTGAGCGCCTGGGTGACGGTCAGCTGGTCGTCGGAGATCGTCCAGCTGGGGTCGTCGTGGAAGTAGTCGTCGTCGAGGACCTCGGCGAAGTCGAGCGTGAAGCCGGCGGGGGCGCACTCCCACCCCTCCTCGACCTGGCAGAGCTCGTCGCAGCCGTCGTCGGGGGTGACGTTGACGTCGTCGCAGGTCTCACCCGCGTCGAGGACGCCGTCGCCGCAGACGGCCCAGGCGAGGCCGGGCGCGGCGAGGGCGGCGAGGGCGGCGGCGAGGATCCAGGGGGCTCGCATCGCGGAGAGCATACTGCCTGTGGGACGATGCCCCCATCGCGACGTCGTTCCCCGAGTCGACCGCCGAGACCCGCCGCCTGATGTTCATCTTCGGCGCGCTGTACTTCGTGCAGGGCGTCGCGGAGCCGACGGAGGGGCTGATCTCGCAGCCGGTGAAGTCGCTGCTGCGGTCGTGGGGCTACGACGCGGCCCAGGTCGGCGCGTTCATGCTCATGGTCGGCTTCCCCTGGTACATCAAGCCGGTCTACGGGCTGCTGACGGACTTCATCCCGATCCGCGGCTCGCGGCGGCGGAGCTGGCTGATCCTGTGGACGGGGATCACGTCGGCGGCGCTGCTGTACCTGTTCCTGTTCCCGCCGTCGGCGGACCAGGCGACGCTCTTCATGATCATGCTGGTCCTGCCGGGGTTGGGGATCGCGTTCACGGACGTGGTGATCGACGGCCTGATGGTCGAGGAGGGGCAGCCGCGGGGCATCACGGGGACGCTGCAGTCGGTCCAGTGGGCGTGCGTCTACGGGGCGGCATCGGGACGGGGTTCATCGGCGGCGAGCTGGCGCAGCGGGGGATGCAGACGACGGGGTTCCTGATCTGCGGGCTGACGGCGCTGGGGTCGCTGCTCATCGCGATCTTCATGGTCCGCGAGCCGCCGACGGAGCGGCCGGAGGGGACGCTCCAGGGGGCGGTGATCACGCTGGTGAAGGCGGCGATCCACCCGGCGGTCATCGGGGTCGGGGCGTTCCTCTTCCTGGTCAACTTCAGCCCCTTCGGCAGCTCGGTCCGCTACATGCACATGACGGACTTCCTCGGACTGGACGAGTCGCTGTACGGGCGGATGGTGTCGGTCCAGGCGATCAGCTCGGTGGCGGCGGCGGCGACGTACGGCGCGATCTGCCGGCGGTTCCAGTTCAGGACGCTGGTCCACCTGTGCATCGTCGTCGCGATCCTGACGACGCTCGGCTGGTACTTCCTGAACAACGGCGTGGTCGCCATCTCGTTCCGCCCCGAGGGGCTCGGCGGGGACCTGTGGGCGATCGGGGTCGAGCCCGCGTACCTGATCGCGATTCCGTACGGCTACGGGATCATGTTCGTGACCCTGGTCCAGCTCGACCTCGCGGCGCGGTACTGCCCGACGGCGGTGGCGGCGACGGTGTTCGCGCTCCTGATGGCGCTGAGCAACCAGGCGGTCGGCCTGTCGGAGTTCGTCGGCGGCAAGATGTACACGGCGTGGGGCGCGACGATGGGGGAGGCGAGCGCCTTCAAGACGCTGGTCGTCGTCGGCGCGGGGTGCACGGCGCTCTGCTGGTTCCTGGTCCCGTGGCTCAACTCGATCTCGGCGAAGTACGGCGTCCACGACGGCGAGGACGAGGACGGCGAGAAGGCCGAGGAGAAGGTCGAGGACGAGGGCTAGTCCGTCACGACCTCGCAGTTCGCCAGCGACGGTCGGACCGTCGGCGAGGAGACGCCGGCGCTCACCGTGCCGTCGATGTCGGTCTTCGCGACGGGGGGCTCGTAGGAGGTGAGGGTCCCGGCGACGGTGGTCGTCTGCCGGACGAGCTCGTCGGCGAGCTGCTGGCCGGGGCAGAGGAGGTCGAAGCCGTCGGCGTAGACGGCGTCGCCGAGCTTCTCGCGCTGGAGGGTGCCGGTGACCTGGACCCAGGTGCCCTGGGGGATCGTCTTCAGCTGGTCGCGGGAGGTGATCGCGACGGGGGTGTGGAGCTCGGAGCCGGCGTCGGCCTCGGTCTCGGTTTCGCCCTCGTTCTCGTTCTCGGCCTCGTTCTCGTTCTCGTTCTCGCTCTCGCTCTCGTTCTCGTTCTCGGCCTCGTTCTCGGCCTCGTTCTCGGCCTGGTTCGCGTTGTCGGCCTGGTTCGCGTTGTCGGCCTCGTTCACCGGAGCCTCCGGTTCCGGGGTCGGATCCGCCCCCGCCGAACCGCAACCGAACGTCATCACCAGGGCCATCGTGCACACCGCGAGTCTCATGGCCCCGGAGTGTACAGTGCGCCGATGCTCCGCTGGACCGCTGTCGTCGCCCTGCTGCCCCTCCTCGCGTGCGCGCCCGCGACCTCCCCCATCGCCGACGACGCGCCGCCGCTGGACGCCGGGTTCGCCGCGGTCGCCTCAGGGCCGGCTTGGATCGAGTTCACCGACAAGGGTCCCGTGCACGACGTCGCCGCGGCCCTCGCCGACGCCGAGGCGGAGCTGCACCCGAACGCCCTCCGCCGCCGCGCCCGCAACCGGGCCGACGGCAGCGTCGCGGACGTGCGCGACCTCCCCGTCCACGAGCCCTACGTCGCCGCGATCGAGGAGCTCGGGATCGACGTCCGCGTCCGCGTTCCGCGCCTGAACGCCGTCTCCGTCGAGGCCCTGTCCGACGCCGACTTCGACGCCGTCGCGGGCCTCCCCTTCGTCCGCTCCGTCCGCCCCGTCGCCCTCCGCTCGCTCCCCATGCTGCCGTCCCCGGCGCCGCCGCTGGACCTCCCCCGGGGCGCCGACGATCCCACCTCGCCCTTCGACTACGGCCCGGCCGTGTGGCACGCGACGATGACCGGCGCCGACGATCTCCACGCCCGCGGCTTCACCGGCGCCGGCGTGATCGTAGGCGTCGCCGACACCGGCTTCCGCCTCACCCACGAGGTGCTCGCCCCCCTGCAGGACCAGGTCATCGCCGCCTACGACTTCCTCGAGGAGGACGCCGTCGTCGCCAACGAGACCCCCGAGGAGGACGACGTCGACCAGGACTTCCACGGCAGCGTCGTCCTCAGCGTCCTCGCCGGCGACCTCGACGGGACGATGGTCGGAATCGCCCCCGGCGCGTCCTTCCTGCTCGCCAAGACCGAGTCCGTCCCGCTGGAGGAGCCGTTCGAGGAGGACACCTGGATCGCCGGCGTGCAGTGGGCCGAGGCGGCGGGCGCGGACCTCGTCACGTCGTCGCTGGCGTGGGCCGACTGGTACACGCTGCCCGACGACCTCGACGGCGCGACCGCCGTGTCCACCGTCTTCGCCGAGCAGCTCGTCGCCGACACCGGGCTGCTCCTGATCCAGTCCGCGGGCAACGACGGCCCCGCCGCGTCCACGATCTGGGCGCCCAACGACGCCGCCTCGGTGGTGTCGGCGGCGGCGGTCGACAGCGCCGGCGACGTCGCCTTCTTCAGCTCCCGCGGCCCCACCGCCGACGGGCGCACCAAGCCGGACCTCGCGGCGCCGGGCCAGTCCACGACCGTGGTCCGCTGGGACGAGCCGAGCGGGCTCCAGACGGCGTCGGGGACGTCGTTCGCCGCGCCCATTCTCGCCGGGGTCGCGACGTTGCTGATCGAGGCCCACCCCGAGTGGACGCGGGACGAGCTGGTGGACGCGCTGAAGGCGACGGCGTCGCAGGCCGACGCGCCCGACAACGACCTCGGGTGGGGGATCGTGGACGGCTGGGCGGCGTGCGGGCCGGACGACGACGGCGACGGGGCGACCGACGTCGCCTGCGGGGGGGACGACTGCGACGACGAGGCGGCCACCGTCGGGCCCGGCTTCGAGGAGCTGTGCAACGGGATCGACGACGACTGCGACGAGGCGCCGGGCGCGACCGAGGTGGACGACGACGGCGACGGCGACCTCCTCTGCGCGACCGACTGCGACGACGCCGACCCCGCGCTGAACGGGTTCGACGCCGACGGCGACGGGGACGACCCCTGCGCGACGGACTGCGACGACGGCGACGCGACCGTCCACGGGCTCGACCTCGACGGCGACGGCGACTCGCTCTGCGGGTCCGACTGCGACGACGACGATCCCGCGCGCCAGGGGCTGGACGTGGACGGCGACGGGGCGTCCACCTGCGCCGAGGACTGCGACGACGGCGACGCGGCCCGCTCCCCGCTCCTCGCCGAGGTCCCCTACGACGGGATCGACAACGACTGCGACGGCGCCGACCTGCTCGACGTGGACGGCGACGGCTGGGACGGCGTCGGCGCCGGTGGGCTCGACTGCGGCGACGACGACCCCTCCATCTACCCCGACCCCCTCCCCGAGGACGCCCTCACGGTGGCGTGGGAGGGGGGCCACGAGCTCTGCTTCGACGCCCGCGACAACGACTGCGACGGGCTCGAGGGGGCCGATGATCCCGACTGCCGGTTCAACGACCTCGACGCGGCGTCGACGGTGTCCCCGTCCTCGACGATCACGGGCACGACCAACATCTGCACCTTCGAGATCGCCGGCGGCGGCGGGGCCCGGCCGGGGGTCGCGGTCCTCGTCGCGCTCCTCGCCGGGCTGGCCGTCGGCCGGCGTCGCCGCTCCTCCCGCGGCGCCGTCAGCGGCGGTTCCGGTCCGCGGCCCGGACCGAACGGGCTCCTGGGGCCGGTGCTGCTCGCCGGGCTCGGCCTGGGGATCGCCGCCGCGCCCGCCCCCGCGGCCGCGCACGAGTCCGAGGCGGTCCGCCAGCTGGAGCTCGCCGAGGAGGACCTCGCCGCGGGGAACTTCGAGCGGGCCGCGAACTCGGCGGCGTCGGCGCTCCGGCTGGACGCGTCGCTGAGCCGGGCGATGGTCGTCAAGGCGCTCGCCTACCAGGGCCTCGGCAAGCTGGAGGAGGCGCGCAGCCTGCTCGTGACCTACATCGATCTCCGGGGCACGCTCCCCGTCGACGAGCGCGTCGAGCCGGCCCTCGCCGAGATCGACGCCGCCCTCGCCGGAGCCGGGAAAGGGGGCGGCAAGGCCGGCGGAGGCAAGGCCGGCGGCGGAGGCAAGGCCGGCGGCGGGGGCAAGGCCGGCGGCGGCGCCACCGCGGGCGGCGGCGCGGCCCTCCCCCCGCACCGCGTCGCGGGCATCGCGATCGCCGCGGGCGGCGCTGTGGCCACGGTGATCGGCTCGATCGTCGCGGGCGTCGCCCAGCGCGACGGCACCGAGCTCCTCGGCTCGATGGAGTCCTTCGACGGCTACACCACCAACTTCGCCGAATACGAAGCCACCCGCGCCCGCCAGCGCGTCGGCGTCGGCGTCGCGATCGGCGGCGGCGCGCTCGTCGCGGGCGGGCTCGTCACGATCGTCCTCCCCATCTCTCCTGCCGCCGAGCGCGCGTCGGGAGGCGGCAAGTGACGCGCGCACCGGTCGCGGCCCTCGCGGCCCTCGCCGCGTCCTCGGTCTTGCTCCTCTCCGGCTGCCTCGGCCCGGCCCCGCTGCCGGTCCCCGACGTGGCCATCGAGCCGGCCTCCCCCGAGGACGACGACGATCTCCAGGTCGACCTCACCGAGCTGTCCGAGGGCTGGGGGTGGTCCGTCGCGTGGACGGTGGACGGCGACTCCGTGGGCGACCTCGACGACCCCGCCGTCGTCCCCGCCGACCGGACCCAGCCCGGCGAGGAGTGGTCCGTCTCCGTCTCCCTCGTCCAGGGCGACGAGGTCGGCCCCGCGGCCACCGACACCGTCACGATCGCGGGCGGCGGCGACGACGACGACGTGACCGACGAC
>CAYFOA010000319.1:0-6167 GCA_964344575.1 uncultured Rickettsiales bacterium
CGCTGTCCCTGCGCGATCGGCTCCCGGACTTCCTTGGCGATCTTGGCGAGGCCGCTGGACGCGGCCCTTGGCTCCCTTGGCGTAGCGAGCCCTGGACGGGCGAGCCCATGAAGTCGCGAGCAGGACGCCGCGCATCCCGCGGGAATCGACCGACGGGGGCTGATCGACCTACCCGCGTCTATTCCTTCAACCAGTCCAGCACGTTGTACAGAAGCAGCCGCTCCGTGCCGTCCCCCCCGTCCTCGGGCTGGAACGGGATCCAGGCGCCCTTGTGGTCCATCGGCGTGCCCGCGAGGCAGGGGGCGGCGGGGTTGGCGGTGTAGGCGATCACCTGGCGGAGGGGCTCGACCGTCGCGTTCCCCACCAGCGAGTCCACGGTCGCTCCCGTGCAGGTGCCGAGGACGCGGTCGCCCACCATCGAGCCCGCGGGGGTCGCCGTCGAGCCCGGAATCCCCGTCCAGAACACGCCGGAAGCCCTTGTGAGTTGAGGACTTACGGCGGTCGCAGGATCGACCGTGGCGAGGGTCACGCCGGCCAGCGTGCCGAGCTCGTAGCGGTCCGTGTAGGAGATGCAGCCGTCCGTCCCCAGCGTCCCCGTGATGACGATGCCGCGACCCTGGCCGCCGAGCCAGTCCTCCAGCTCGCCCCGGTCGCCGGCGTCGTACGTCGCCGCGCAGGACTCGCCGGGGCTGCTGATCATCGCGACGTGCGCGCCCGCCGCCTCGAGATCCGCCTCGCTCACGTTCGGTACGTCCACGAACGACAGCGCGCAGCTCCCCAACGACGCCGACTCGTCCTCCAGGTCCTCCAGCGCGGGGAGGTCCTCCCACGACGCCACCTGACCGGGGAGGAAGGCGACCACCAGCTCCGTCTCGGGGAGGCCGTCGCAATCCCAGTCGGTGCCGTCGCAGTCGAGGAAGCCGGCGCCGGGGTAGACCAGCGGGTCGCCGTCGTCGCAGTCCTCGCAGATCAGGCTGCCGTCGCCGTCGTCGTCGAGGTCGCCGGGGACGCCGTCGCAGTCGTTGTCCGCCGACGTGCAGCCCTGGGGCGCGCCGGGGTAGGTCGCCGCGTCCGTGTCGTCGCAGTCGTCGTCCTCCGTCCCGGGGACGAGGTCGGGGCCGCAGGTCGTCACCCCGTCGCCGTCGACATCGAAGTCCTCGTCGACGTCCGTGTCGCAGTCGTTGTCGGCCGCGTCGCAGGACTCCACGAAGGGGCCCGCGTTGGCGGGATCGGCGTCGTCGCAGTCGTCGTCGCTGTTGCCCGGGACGCCGTCGGCGCCGCAGGTCGTGACCCCGTCGCCGTCGGCGTCGAACGTCTCGTCGGCGTCGCCGTCGCAGTTGTTGTCGGCGCCGTCGCAGGTCTCGACGTTGCCCGCGAACACGGTGTTGTCGAGATCGTCGCAGTCGCCCGCGCAGATCGGCTGCCCGTCGCCGTCGTCGTCGTTCTCGACGGGCGGGACGAAGCCGTTGCAGTCGCTGTCGTAGCCGTCGCAGGACTCCAGCGCCCCGGGGAACACCGTGGCCACGCTGTCGTTGCAGTCGGGCGGGTCGGCGCAGGTGCTGACGCCGTCGCCGTCGTTGTCGAAGTCCTCGTCGGGGACGCCGTCGCAGTTGTTGTCCAGCCCGTCGCACAGCTCGGGGCCGCCGGGGTACACGGTGGGGTCGTCGTCGTCGCAGTCCCCCTCGCAGACCTCGAACCCGTCCCCGTCCAGGTCGAACCCCTCGTCGGTCAGCGTGTCGCAGTCGTCGTCGACGCCGTTGCCGCACAGCTCCTCGGCGTCGGGGTGGACGGCGGGGTTGGTGTCGTCGCAGTCGCCCACGCAGGGGGCCCACCCGTCGAAGTCGAGGTCGAACCCCTCGTCCACCTGGAAGCTGCAGTTGTTGTCGAGGCCGTCGCAGATCTCGGCGGCGCCGGGGAAGACGTTCGGATCGTCGTCGTCGCAGTCGGGGAACGGGTCGTCGCAGGTGGTGACCCCGTCGGCGTCGTTGTCGAAGTCCTCGTCGACGAACGTGTCGCAGTCGTTGTCGAGCCGGTCGCAGGCCTCGTCCGCGCCCGGGAAGATCGCCGGGTCGGCGTCGTCGCAGTCGTCGATGCAGGGGACGTAACCGTCGCCGTCGCCGTCGAACCCCTCGTCGGTCTGGAGGTCGCAGTCGTTGTCGAGGCCGTCGCAGATCTCCTCGCCGCCGGGGTACGCGACCGCCGAGGTGTCGTCGCAGTCGCCGAGGCACTGGGGGACGCCGTCGCCGTCGAGGTCGGCGTCGCCGGCGATGCCGTCGCAGTCCCAGTCGATGCCTCCCGGCTCGCACTCCTCGATGGCGCCGGGGTACACGAGCGCGTTGCCGTCGTTGCAGTCGTCCGCGCTCCCCTCGCAGGACCCGGGGGCGGAGTAGCCGTCGGCGTCGGCGTCGACCGTCAGCCCCTCGTCGACCTGGCCGTCGCAGTTGTTGTCGACGCCGTCGCAGACCTCGACCGCGGCGGGGTTGACGGTCGCGTCATCGTCGTCGCAGTCGACCTCGCCGAAGTGGCCCGCGCAGCCCGCGTCGGCGCCGTCGAAGAACGTGTCGCCGTCCCGGTCGAACCCCTCGTCGATGGCGCCGTCGCAGTTGTTGTCGACGCCGTCGCACTCCTCGGGGTGGTCCGGGTAGACGTTGGTCGCCTGGTCGGCGCAGTCCCCGAAGCAGAAGCCGACGCCGTCGCCGTCCTCGTCGATGTTGTCGGGGAGGCCGTCGCAGTCGTCGTCGACGTCGTTGCAGACCTCGGGGTTGGTGGGGAACCGGGCGGGGTCGTCGTCGTCGCAGTCGCCGTCCTCGACGGAGAAGCCGTCCCGATCCCGATCCGGGATCTGGCCGACGCAGGCCGGCAACAGCAGCGCCGCGGCCAACGTCGCCAGCGCCGCCCGCGTCATCGGACCTTGACCTCGATCGGCCGCGACGCCGACCCCGTCTTCACCCCCCCGGGCTCCGCCACGAACCAGACCTGGAGGCGGTCGTTGCGGAGCTCGCTGGCCGAGATCTCGAGGGCGAAGCTGCCGTCCCCCTCGGCGCGGAGGGAGCGCTTGCGGCGGCCGCTGCTGCCCTCGCCGCGCCACTGGTAGTAGACGGTGACCGACTGGGCGAGGAACCCCTCGGGCCGGACGCGGAGGGAGAGCGGGACGCCGAGGGGCTGCTGGCGGGCGCTCAGGAAGCGGAGGCCGGGGCCGGCGTCAGCCTCGGACGGGGACGAGGACGAGGCGCGGTCCCCTCCCCCCGTGCCGGACTCGACGGCCTCGGCCTCGGCGCGGCGGTCGCGCTCGGCGAGCTTGTCGGGCCGGGCCTCGTCGACGCGGCGGGGCGGGGCGCGCCGCTCGCGGACGCCCGTGTCACCGATGACCGTGCCCTCGACGAGCCCGCCGCCGGAGTCGGCCTCGTCCCCCCGCGCGGAGACCGTCGCCTCCTCCCGAGGGGGCGGCTCGGCGCGCGCGGCGCCCTCGTCCCGACGGCCGGGGTCGCGATACTCGGCCGGGGGATCGGGGTACACGACGCGCTCGTCGGACAGGCGCGCCGACGCCTCGCGGACCTCGTCGGCCACCGCGTCGGCCTCGGCTTCGTCCTCCTCGATGAGCATCTCGGTGACCGCCGCGTCGCCCGGGAGCTCGGCGTCGGCGTCGGCTTCGCTCGGGTCGCCCGCCGCCGTCGCGCCCGGCCCGCCCCCGCCCGCGGTCGCCACGGTCCCGGCGGCCGGCGGCGCGGCCCGCGTCTCGTCGGCGTCGACCTCCCGGATCGGCGCGTCCACGGGCCGGAGCGCCAAGGCCACCACCCCGCCGATGAGCAGCACCATCAGCACGATCAGCCCCGCCCCGAGGAAGTTCCCGCCGTCCTTGCTCGGCGCCGCGGGGCCGGACTTCGCCCCATACCCCGGCGGCAGCGCCCCCCCCGGCACGGGCGGGCGGAGCGGGCCGGTCACCGCGGAGCTGGACGCGGACGCGTCGGCCGATGCCGAGCGAGGCGTACCCGGGGGGCCGGGCGGACGTCCGACGGACGCGGACGACGCCGCGCCTGCGCCGGACCCAGGGGCCACCGGCGGCGGACCCGGAGGAGCGGCGCCCGGCGCCGGGGCGGCGGGCATCGGCTTCGTGGGCGGCCCCACCGGCAGCGTCGGCGGGCCCGTGTCGTGCGCCGGCGGCCGGACCGAGGGCGACGACGACGACGCGTCCCCGCCCGCCGCCGCGGCGGCCACGAGGTCCCGCGCGTGGACCTGCCCCGAGCCCAGCGGGAGCGTCTTGAAGGCGTCGTCGGCGGCCACCGGCGGGGGGTCGCCCGTCGACGTCGGATCGGCCGGGGGGAGCGTCCCCTCGCCGGCCCCCTGCCCCGTCCACGTCACCCCCGCGGGATCCCCCTCGGAGTCCGTCCACGACGGCGCGTCGTCCTCCACCGCGGGGGCGTCCTGGAGGCGCTGCAGCTCCTCGCGCACGAACGCCCCCAGCGCGGGCGGCGTCCCCGCCTCGGCGCGCAGCGTCCGGAGCGCCTGCGCGGCCTCCCCCGACGTCGCGAACCGGTTGCCCGGCTCCGGGGCCAGCATCCGCATCAGGATGGCCGCCACGGGATCGGTCGCGGCGAGCCGCACCAGCCCCTCGCTGACGTCCCCCTGGACGACCTTGCCGAGGATCCCGAGCCCCTTCGGATCGCCCCACGCGGGCGTCGCCGTGAGCATCTCCAGGAGCACCAGCCCGGCCGCGAACTGGTCCGCCGCGGGCCCCGCCGTCTTCCCCGCCGCCTGCTCCGGCGCCATGTACGCGATCGTCCCGCGGAGCTCGCCGGTCTGCGTCGCGTGCTCGGCGTCCTCGCCCCGAGCCACGCCGAAGTCCATCAGGCGGAGGCCGCCGGCGGGCGTGAGCATGATGTTCCCGGGCTTGACGTCCCGGTGGACGAACGCGCTCTCGGTCCCCTCGGGGTCGACGAGGGTGTGGATGTAGTCGAGGGCGTCGAGGACCTCGGCGGCGATCTCGAGGCAGACCTCGGCGGGGAGGGGCTCGCTCGTGTCGCGCCGGGGGGCGAGCACCTCGCGGAGGGTCACGCCCTCGACGTAGTCCATCACCAGCACGTACTCGCCGCCGACGCGGAGGACGTCGTGGATGCGGACGAGGTTGCGGTGGTTGACCAGCCCGCCGTGCCGGGCCTCGCGGAGCAGGTACCGCTCGAACGCCTCGTCGCCGGCGTGCTCCACGCGGAGCCGCTTCAGCGCGTAGTAGGTGCGGAAGCCGTCCTTCTCCCCCTTGCGCGCGAGGTAGACCTTGCCGTACGCGCCGCTGCCGATCCGGCGGAGGATGTCGTAGTCACCGACGCGCAAGCTCGCCCCTACTCCAGGCGCCAGGGTCCGGGGAGGATGGTCTCGAGCTGCCCCACGCGGACCTGCCCGCCCACGATCGTGATGCCTCCACCGATCGCCACGCCGCCCCCGATCGCGGCCGTGATCAGCCCGACGTCGCGGCGGGCGCCGTCGATGGGGACCTGCTGGTAGGCGCCCTCGGAGATCGCGCCGAAGGCGATCGAGAAGCCGACCACCGAGGCGATGGCGCCACCCACGAAGAGCCCGACGCCGGCGTCCCGCGTCCGCGTGCTGGAGAGCCACTCCTGCGTGACCGTGGGCTGCCCGAGGTCCGTCCGGATCGAGTTGAGGAGCGTCACCGCGGCGGCGTGGTCGACGATCGGGAGGGTGGTCCCCTGCATCGCGTCGAGGATCATCGTCTCGGCGACGTCGGGCTGCCCGTCGACGTGGAAGAGCCGCGCCCGCTCGTAGCGGATGCGCCCCAGATCGGGGTCGATCCGCTCGGCCCGGACGAGGAAGTCCTCGGCCTCGTTGAGCAGCCGGTCGGCCACGATGGGCTCGCCCATGCGGCGCCGCTCGACGGCGGCGTCGATGGCGTCGGCCGCTTCGTAGACGAGATCCTGGGCGGTCAGGTCGTCCTCGGCGAGCGCCCCCGCGGGGACCGCCAGGGCGACCGCGAGACCGACTGCGATGGCGAGACGTCGCGCCAAGAAGACCTCCGTTCGGACCTGCGGAGGGTACCACGCGGGGGCCCGTCGTCCGTCCGGGACGACGGGCAAGGCGCGAAGGCGCGAAGGGCGCGAAGGGCGGGGATCGCGTCCGTCCGGGACGCGCCTCACCGGGACCATCGGGTGTTGCAGGGA
>CAYFOA010000320.1:0-6120 GCA_964344575.1 uncultured Rickettsiales bacterium
CCTCCTGCTCCGCCTGCGCGGCCTCTTCGGCTCGTCGTTCGACCTCCTCGAGCACACCTACGGCCCCGGCTCGCGCCCCCTCGAGGCCGAGCCCCTCGCCGCCCTCGAGGCGGTGGTCGCCGCCCTCCTCCGCCCCTCGGCCGTCGAGGTCACCCACCCGCCCGTCTACCACTGGCTCCTCTCCGCGATGGGGGCCGTCTCCGAGGCCGAGTGGTTCCTCCGCCTCCCCGCGCTCATCGCCTCCCTCGCCACGGTCGTCGTCGTGTGGCGCCTCTTCCGCCGCCTCCACCCCGCCGGCGGGGTCGCCGCGGCGGCGCTCTACGCCGTCGTCGCGCCGGCCGTCCACTTCGGCGCCGACGCGACCCCCTACGCGTTCTCCGCCCTCGTCGCGGTCGGCTCCCTGGAGCTCCTCGCCCGCGCCCTGGAGTCGGGCTCCGCGCGCGACTGGCGACGCTGGGGCGGCCTCCTCGCGCTCGGCTTCCTGTGCCATTACTCGGTCGCCCTCTTCGGCCTCGCCCAGGCGGGCACCGTCGTCGTCCTCGCGGTCATGCGGGCGCGCCGGACGGCGTGGCTGCTGGCGCTCCACCGGGCGTTCGGCGCGGCCCTCGTCGTCGCCCCCCTCCCCATGGCGTGGTGCTTCGTCCACTTCGCCTGGTACGACCCCGTCGCCCTCGACACCCGCCTCTTCGCCTCGTCCTACGCCCCCGACCCCGGCCTCACCTCGTTCGCCGCCCAGTTCTTCGCCGTCAGCGTCGGCGTCGCGCCGTCCGACCTCCTGAGCGCGGCCGCGTTCGGCGTCCTCGTCCTCGCCGGGCTGGTCGGCGCGGGTCGCCGGGATCGCGAGCTCGCGCTGCTCCTCCTCGGGTCGGTCGCCGCCTTCGTCGCGGGCACCGCGTTCTTCCACGGCAACCTCGTCAGCGCGCTCGACGGTCGCGTCTTCTGGGGCTTCCGCTGGGTCTCCTGGGTGCTCCCCCTGGCCATGGGCCTCGCCGCCTACGGGGCCGTCGCCGCGGTGCAGGCGAGCCCGCGGGGCGGGACCGTGGCCCTCGTCGCCCTGGTCGGGATCTGGGCGTCCGCCGCCGTCCCCTTCACCGCGAACCTGCCGTCCCACACGACCCGCCCCGACTACGCCGGCGCCGCCGCCCGCATCGTCGCCGAGCTGAACGACCGGGACGCCATCGCGACCCTGCCGCTGTGGGGCCAGCGCGGTCCCCTCGCGTGGTACCTCGCCGAGGCCGGCGACGGACGCTTCGGCGAGCGGCCCGAGGGCGGCGACGGCTGGGACTTCGGGGGGAAGCGGCTGTACGCGGAGGCGACCTTCGAGGACCTCCCCTTCGAGACGTCCGCGCGCAACGCGTGGTTCGACCGGCTCTGGGTCGTCGTCGTGGACGAGCGCGTGTTCGGGAAGCCGAAGTTCAGCCTGGACGTGGCCTCCCGCGCGGTCGAGTGGGCCCGCGAGCACATGACCGTGGACGCCGAGTGGAGCGCGGACGGGCTCGCCGTCTACCGGTTCGTCCGCCCCCCCGGCGACCTCCTCCTCGACGACGCGGTGACCCTGGAGCCGCCCGAGGTGAGCGTCGGCGCGCTGCGCTACCTCGAACCGAACCTCCCCGGCTGCCGCGAGGGGCGGTGGGAGCTCACCGCCCGCGTGCCGCTGCGCCCCGGCGCCGGGCAGCCGGTCGTCACCCGCGCCGAGGCGACCGTCGTCCGGCGGGACGACGCCGGCCACTGGACCGCGACGGTCACCGGCGGCCCGTGCTCCGCGCCGCCCCCCCGCGTCGAGCTCCGGAACGTCCGGAACGAGAAACGCCGCCCCTAGAGGCGGCGTTCCTGAAAGACTTTACCGGTCTGAAGAAGCTAGTTCTTCGGGCGCGGCTTGGGGGTCGGCTTCGGAATCGGAGCGGGACGCCAGTTCATGTCGCCTCCTGAGACGAGTTGTGGGGTCCTGCGAACCCCCGGGTGGAACGAACACCAAAACGAATAGCCGCTGCCACTCGTGACTGTCAAACGGATCTTACAGGAACATCCCCTTGATCCCGTGCCACAACTGGCCCGCCGAGATGGTCCGGATCTCGACGAGGTGCCGGTAGACCATGCTGGGCCGCATGTAGAACTCGCGCAGCCCCTTCTTCTGCATCTTGAGCAGGTACTCGTTGGAGACCTCGCGGGGGACGAAGATCATCTTCGCGGGGTCGGGCTGGAACGTCGTCCAGTTCTCCCAGTCGTCCCTGTCGAGCCGCCCCTCGCGGCGCAGGTCCTCGAACATCTGGCTGCCGGGGAACGGCACCGTGATGGCGAACTTGGCGAAGTCGAGGTCCAGCGACTTGGCGAAGTCGATGGTCTGCCGGGTCATCTCGGGGGTCTCCCCGGGGAGCCCGATCATGAAGAGACCGACGCTGTCGATCCCCTCCTCGCGGAGCATCCGGACCGCCTTCCGGGTGGTCTCCGTGGTGAACGTCTTGTTGACGTTCTCGAGCAGCAGGTCGACGCCCGACTCGATGCCGAGGAGGATCCGGCGGCAGCCGCTGGCGCGCATGATGCGGAGGCTCTCGCGGTCGATCCGGTCGACCCGCGTCTCGCTCAGCCAGCAGACCTTCTTGTGGAGGCCGCGGCGCATCAGCTCCTCGCAGAACTTGAAGAGGATCTTCTTGTTCAGCGGGAAGATGGGGTCGACGAAGCCGACCATCTTGATCCCGTACTTCTCGTACAGGAACTCGTACTCGTCGACGATCTTGATCGGGTCGCGCTTGCGGTAGTTGCTGCCCGTGTACAGCAGCGAGCAGAACTCGCACCGGTAGGGGCAGCCGCGGCTGCCGGACATCGACAGCACGGGGTAGGCGACGTCGGCGAAGGGGAGCAGCCCGTAGCGCGTGTAGGGGAAGAGGTTCCAGGCCGGGTAGGGGAGCGCGTCGAGGTCCTGGACCACCGGCCGGGCGGCGTTCTTGGTGACCTCGCCGGTGGACTCGTCGATGTACGAGATCCCCTGGATGCCGCTGAAGTCGGTGTCCCCCCGGCCGAGCGCGGCGACGAGCTCCTTCACGGTGTACTCGCCCTCGCCGTGGACCACGAAGTCGACCGCGGAGGTCGTCAGGATCTCCCGGTAGAAGATGTCCGCGTGGACGTTGCCGACCATGATGTGGAGGTGCGGGAGCGCCGCCTTCGCCTGGTTGGCGACCTCCAGCGCGACGGGCGTCGACGGGGTCAGCATCCCGATCCCGAGGACGTCGGGGCGGAACTCCTTGATCTCGTCGATGACCTTCTCGACCCCCCACCCGTAGGTGAACTGGTCGATCGCCTTGACCTCGTGGCCGTCCTCCTGGAGGACGCCCGCGATGTAGGCCAGCCCGATGACGGGCATCGGCTCGAGGAGCCCCTGGAACTTGCCCAGGGCCTTCATGTTCATGGCCGGGTTGACGAGGAGGACCCGCATCGGCTCCCAGCGTAGACGCGAGGTCAAGCGACCGCAATCGTCGGCTATCCTGGCTGTCGGACGCATGGTCGAGCCCACCCCGCTGCCGGTGGATCGCTGGGTGCGGCGGGTGCCCGCCGCGCGGTACTCGTCCGACGAGTTCTTCGAGCAGGAGCGGGATCGGATCTTCACGCGCGCGTGGCTCGCGGCGGGCCCCGAGCACCGGCTCCAGCGCCCCGGCGACTACTTCACCCTCGAGGAGCTGGGGGAGTCGATCCTCGTCGTGCGGGACGACGACGGGGAGATCCGCGCCTTCCACAACGTCTGCCGCCATCGCGGCAGCCGGCTGCTCACCGGGAGCGGCCGCGTCGAGGGGATCCAGTGCCCCTACCACGGCTGGCGCTACCGCCTCGACGGCAGCCTCGCCTCGATCACCAAGGGGGACGGTTTCGAGGAGGTGCTGGAGCACCGCCGCTTCGGCCTCCGGGCGCTGAAGACCGAGCGCTGGATGGGGTTCGTGTGGGTGACCCTGGAGGAGCACGCCCCGCCGCTGCGGCAGACGCTCGGCGGCATCGCCGAGGAGCTCGAGCCCTACGCGCTCCACGAGATGCGGCCCGTGCAGACGTTCGAGAAGGTCTACCCGTTCAACTGGAAGGCCATGCTCGAGAACGCGATGGACTTCTATCACGTGCCCTTCGTGCACAACGGGACCATCAACCCGCAGGTCAGCGAGCCGCCGGACCTGACGTCCTACGGCGACCACACCCGCCAGCGGCTCGACATCGCCGCCGACTACTCGTGGCGCGCCCGCCTCGACCGGCGGTGCACCCGCGGCGGGCCGTACACGCCGCGGCAGATCGGGGCGCTGCACAAGTACCTGATCTTCCCCAACTTCCTCATCAACGTGCTGCCGTACCACCTCACCGTGATGCAGGTCTTCCCGGTGACGGCGAGGTCGTGCCGGCTGCGCTACGCCTTCTGCCGCCGCCGGGGGGCGCGCGGCCTCGAGCTGGCCCGCGCCGTCGCGACGTGGGCGGCCTCCCGGTACATCCTGTGGGAGGACATCAAGGTCCTCCACGCGTTCCAGACGGGGGTCAACACGGGCCGGGTGCAGGTGCAGCAGCTGCACGCCGAGGAGGCGGCCGCGTCCCACTTCCACGGGGTCATCAGCCGGTGGCTGAACGACTGACGGAGCGGCGGGACGACCCCTTCGTGGCGGCCACCTTGCCGCTGCTCATCACCCCGCGTGACGAGCACGCGAGGCTGCTGGCGTGGCTGGTCGCGGTCACCACGGCGGGGCTCGCGGGCACGCGGTTCTTCCTCGAGGGGTTCGCCTCGCCGGTCGGCTGGTGCCTCGCCGTCGGCGCCGTCGGGTTCGCCGTCGTCGCGGGGCTGCTGTGCGGCGGGAAGGACCGGCGGCGGGCGATGGGGCTCATCCCCGTCATCGGCCTGGCGACGATCGGGGCGATGGCGTTCATCGAGAACGGCCTCGCCTCGGAGGCCATGTTCTGGCTCCCCCTGGCCCCGATCATCGGCGCCGTCACCCGCGGCCCGGGGCTGCACACGGCCGGGTTCACGTTCGCGGGGCTGGCGATCGTGGCGGCGCTGACGGGGATGGAGTTGGGGGGCGTCCAGTTCACGGCGGCGCCCGTCGCTCCCGAGATGACGCTGCTCCGCTCCGGCGGGCTGGGGGGCGCGGTCGTCGCCGGCGGGGCGATCGCGTGGGCGCTGGACCGGGCCTGGAAGACGGCCGCGAACACCATCGCGGAGGAGGCGTCGCACCACCCCGTGACGGGGCTGCCGTCGCGGCAGGCGTTCGACCGGGACCTCCGCGCGGCGCTCGCCCGGCGGTCCCGCAGCGGCACCCGCGTGGCCGTCGCGTACATCGATCTGGACAAGTTCAAGCGGGTCAACGACCAGTACGGCCACCAGGCCGGCGACGCGATGCTGCGGGAGGTCGCCCGCCGGCTGAAGGCCGTCACCCGCGCGAACGAGGCGCCGTACCACCTCGCCGGCGACGAGTTCGCCGTCATCCTCGAGGGGTTCGTCCGCCACGAGGTCGGAATCCCCGCGCGGCGGCTCGTCCAGGCCCTCCGCGAGCTCCGCCCCGACCCGCGCTCCGACCTCGTCGTCTCCGCCTCGCTCGGCATCGCCATCGCCCAGCCCGACGACACGGCCGCGGGGCTCGTCGCCCGGGCGGACGAGGCGATGTACGAGTCGAAGCGTGCCGGCGGAGCGCGGGCGTCGGGCCGGTTCTCGGTGCCCACGCTCCCGGCGGTGGACGTGGACGAGGATGAGGGCGAGGTCGGGAGCTAGGAGCCGCGGGCCGAGGACGGGGCCCGGAAGAGCACCCCCCGGAGTGACCGCATCGGCGGACGTTCCCGCCCCCCTTCGCCGCGAGCACCCGCCGGAGCGTCCGCGGGGCCGGTCGTTCCCGCCCCCCCTCGGCGCGAGCACCCCCCGGAGTGACCGCGTCCAGCTCCTCCGTCGGTCGAAACCGCCACCAGCCGGCCCAGCTCTCCCCGGTTCCGGCCGCCGCCGGCCCCCCGGACGGCCACAACCGCCACCAGCCGGCCCAGCTCCCCCCGGTTTTCGTCCGCCGAGGCCCTCCCTTCATCCCGTCCCCACTCGCAGCGGACCCTCCCCTCGTCGTCGGCGCGGTTGGGGGCATGTGGTCAACCCGGAGCCGAAGGCGGGAGGGTTGTCCAAAC
>CAYFOA010000321.1:0-6118 GCA_964344575.1 uncultured Rickettsiales bacterium
CGGCGGAGGAGGGGGGGCTGGTGAGGCAGGCGATCCTCGGAGCGATGGACTCGCTACGGGAGGAGGCGTGGGCGGGGGAGAACGAGAACGACAGGGACAGCGAGATCGAGAGCGAGGACGAGAACGAGAACGAGAACGAGAACGAGAGCGAGAACGAGAACGAGAACGAGAACGAGAACGAGAACGAGAACGAGGATGCGGATGGGGATGGGGATGGGGACGAAATCGACCGTCCGGACGTTTCCGCGGAAGCGCCCTTGCGCCTCCCCGACCGGGCCGACGCGTTGGTCGCGATCGCAGAGACGTCCATCGCTCACGGCCTCGCTTCGGCCCCCGGCGGGGAGCGCACCCAGGTCGTACTCCACATCGGCAACGGGCAGTGCCGCGTCGAGGACGGCCCGGCCGTCGAGGTCGCCACCGCGCTGCGGCTCGCGTGCGACGCGCAGCTGGTCCCCGTGACCGTCGACGAGGACCACCGCGTACTGGACGTGGGCCGCGCAAGGCGCACGATCCCGCCCGCCATCCGCCGTGCCCTCCGGCTCCGCGACGGCGGGTGCCGGTTCCCCGGGTGCCGGTGCACGCGGTTCGTCGACGCCCACCACGTCGTCCACTGGGCCGACGGCGGCGAGACGAAGCTCGACAACCTCGTGCTGCTCTGCCGCTTCCACCACCGGCTCGTGCACGACGAGGGGTTCGACGTCGTCGCGATCGAGGGGGGCGACTTCGTCTTCACGGCCCCGACCGGACGCCCGATCGCGCCGGTCCCCCCGACGCTGCAGGCCTCCGGAGCGATGCCGGTCCCCGCGGCGCTCCCGCTCGACGGCCACTGGGGGCCGTGGAACTGCGCGTGGGCGATCCAGGGGCTGCTCGAGGACGACGGCTTGATGGGAGGTCGGGCGAGCCCGGCCGCGTAACGGACAGGCCGCTCTGCCCGCCCGCGACAACCCCGGGGGGGGGCTCCTTCGTCGGGTGTAGGTTGGGCCCATGGCCATCGACGGAGAGGGCTCCGACGCACGTCGAGCCGGCCGGACGTCGAACCGCCGGGGCTTCGCTGCGACCTTCGCGGCGGTGGTCCTGGGCGTCGTCGCCGGCTGCGGCCTCGAGGACACCGCGGCGCCTGCGGCCCTCGTCGCGGAGGCGGACGTCGCCGATCCGATGCGGCCGGCGGTCATGGACGACGGCCGCGTCGCCACCCCCCCGGGACGCAGCCTCCTCTCGGTCCGCCTCTCTCCCGACGGGAAGCGCGTCGCGTTCGAAGTCGGCGACCCGGTCGCCGAGCGCATCCGGCTCTGGATCGCGGAGCTGGACGGGACGAGCGTGACCCGCTTGGAGAACGCCTCGCGGACCCACGGATGGCCGGACGGCGCGCCCGGGGGGCGCCTCGTCTCCGGCCCCGCGTGGTCTCGGGTCGGCCCGGTCGAGTACGCGTACTCGGTCCCCCGAGAGAGTCCCGCGATCGAGCTGGCGATCGCGCCCCTCGAACCGATCCGAGGCGCGACCAACCTGATGCCTCACTGGGATCCGACGGGACCCCGCCTCGTCTTCACCTCCTTCCGGACCGGCCACGGCGACCTCTACCTCTGGGACGCAGCCGCCCCGGAGCAAGTGGTCCAGATCACCGAGGGACCCGACCCGGACCTCTTCCCGACCTTCGACCCGACCGGGGCCAGGATCGGGTTCCAACGTGCGCTCGCAGACTCGGACGACCGGATCCTCCTGTGGGACCGAGCCACCGGGACGGAGCGCAGGCTCGCCCAAGGGCGCGCGGCAGGGCGTCCCACGTTCTCCCCGGACGGGCAGCGTGTCGCGTATGCGTTGGGCGAGGGAGACCGCGGCCCCTACTTCTTCGCCCTCTGGACCGTCGCAGCCGACGACAGCGGCACACGACGCCGGCTGGCGAGCAGAGTCCGCATGAACCGCGACCGAGGCTTCTCGTGGACACCGGCGGGCGATGCTCTGGTCGCGGTCGTTGAAGCGCCCCTCGGCGGCGACTGCGTCGCGTGGGTCCCGGTCGATGACGGCGAGCCCGCGTGCCTGGAGCTGGGCACCCAAGACAACCGCGACCCCCACCTCGTGGCCGTCGACGACGGCGCGCTCCTGGCGTGGATCTCCTCGCACGGCGAGGGCGGCCACGCCCTGAACCTCACGCGCCTGCCGAGGCACTGACTTCGGGTCAGTCCCCCCGCACCTCGACCTCGTGGACGAGTCCGGCAGCGGTCAGCGTCACCACGACCGGGGTGGTGCCGGCGCAGTCGTCGGGGTCGATCGGGAAGTCCGTGACCACGAGCAGGATCGGCGCCCGCCCCGCCTCGTCCGACGCCACCGGGCTCGCGTCGACCGCGACGCCGGGCCAGGACGACTCCGCCTCGACGTCGACCCCTTCGATCCCCTCCCCCGTCTCCGCGTCGAACACGCGCGCGACCACGATCTGGGCGACGGCCGAGGCCGAAGACTCGCAGTTCGGGTTGATGAACTCGCACGTCACCGGGTCGATCCGGCAGAAGAACCACCCGATCTCGAGGATGTCGGGCGCGTCCAGCTCCGGGACCGGCTCGGCGGCCGGAACCACGCAGCCGGACCCGGCCAGGGCGAGCAGCGCGAACGCGAGCGGGCCGGATCGAAGCACGAGGCCAGCCTACGGTCTGCGATGCACGGTCTCGAAACCACCGCGAGCAGCGTCCCTCTTGGAGCATCCGGTGCGCTTCAGATCAGGACCCGGCGCCGAGGCGAAGCGGGGCCGTGTGTAGACTCGCGTCGGCGGTGGCCGGGTCCCCATCACGGACCGCTGACGCGCCAGGGAGCCGGGGCCATGGTCAGCCGTCGTGAGCTCGTCGTCGCACTCGGATCGGGCATCGGACTGGCGGGGCTCGGCCTCGCCGCAAGCGCGTGCCGATCGCAGCGACCGGCTGCACGGCGGGGGGAGGGTCGGCGTGAGAGCGCCCATGCGTCCGACCGAGCTGCCGATCGTCCGGCCGTACGTCCTCGTGGACGACATCGAGGCAGCCGTGGAGGAGGTCGCCGTCCAGGGAGCCGAGATCGCCCACCCCGCGATGGAGCTCCCCGGGTACGGCACCTTTGCCATCTACATCGTCGGCGGCATCGAACAGGGCCTGTGGCAGACGTGAGGACTCCCCTATCCCTCAGCGGACCCGGATCACCCCCACGCCCGACTCGTCGATCGCGAAGCTGTCGTCCTTCGCCATCAGCCGCATCACCTGCTTCGCCTCCAGCCTCCCGCACGGCTTCGGCTGGTAGTCCTGGAGGCGGTTGTTGATCCGCATCGGGATCAGCTCGATCCGGTCCATCTCGCCCTCGGCGAACACCATCCTCGCGAGCAGCCCGTACCCCGGCTGCATCTTGTCGTGGCCGAACCTCCCCTGGGTGCCGAACAGGAAGTTCCCCAGCCCCCACAGGATCGGGACCCCGTCCCGCACCTGGTACCCCAGCGCCGCGTGGTTGTGGTGGCCCACGATCGCGTCCGCGCCCGCCTCGATCAGGCGGTCCGCGATCCGGCGCATCGGCTTCTTCACGTTCTCGTAGTTCTCCCCCCAGTGCGGGAACGCCACCACGTAGTCCGAACGCGCCTTCGCCGCCGCCACCGCCGGGCCGATGTTCTCCTTGTCGAAGAACAACACCCCCGACCGCTCCGCCGTCGCCCCCCAGTCCGCGTCACGCCGGCGCTTCCAGGGCTGCATCCCCCCCAGCACCGCCACCCGCAGCCCCCCCACCTCGATCACCGCCGGCTCCATCGCCGCCGCCAGCGTCTCCCCCGTCCCGAAGTGCGGGATCCCCGCCGCGTCGAGGTGCTTCCACGTGTCCTCCATCCCCTTCCGCCGCCGGTCCAGGATGTGGTTGTTCGCCAGCGACGCGTGCGTCACCCCCGCCGCCTGCAGCCCGTCCACCATCCGCGGACGCATGCTGTAGTGCCACTTCCCGACGCCCTTCCCCTTCTTCCGCGCCTTCGTGATCGGCACCTCCAGGTTCACCACGAACGCCGTCGCCTGCGCCGACTCGAGCGTCGGCGCCAGCCTCCGCGACATCCAGTCGCGCCCCTCCTGCTTGAACTTCTCCCGCACCGGCGTCGACCCCCCCAGCATCGTGTCCCCGCCGAACAGGATCGCCTCCTCCCCCGCCGCCAACGGAGGGAACGCGTCCAGGTACTCCGAGTCCACCACCGGCCAGCGGTGAGACGCCGACGACGCGATCGCCACCCCCAACAGGACGAGGACGGCGACGTAGGGGAGCGTCCGGCGCAGCACGCGCGCCTTCTAGCGCACGTACAGGTGCAGCGTCATCTGGACGTGGACGCTCGAGCTGCTGATCGACCCCGGCAGACCGCAGTTCTCCCACCGGCAGTCGCTCCCCCCCGAGCCGTACCGGTCCGTGTCGCAGTTGGAGGTGTAGTCGAAGTTGTTCGCCTTGTCCCACGTCACCCCGAGGTACGCGTGGCCCCCCATCTCCGGCTCCGGCCGCCAGTTGTTCGACGCGTTGCTGCACTCGTCCAGCAGCGCGCTCCAGTTGTCCAGCTGGCCCCCCGTCCAGTCGACGTCGATGTTCGCGTTGAAGTCCCCCACGAAGTCGTACACCGGCGTCCCGTCGTGCGTCGCCAGGACCCGCATCTCCACCGGCGCGAGCGACGCCTTCGCGGGGACGTTGCACCAGTCCCCCGTGTCCCCCGACGACAGGCACGGCGTGTGGACCGCCGAGTAGAACCGCATGTCGTCCGTCGGCGCCCCGACCTCCTCGTAGGCGTGCTTCCAGACCAGCGTCCAGCCCCCGCCGTCCGTGTCCTGGTCGCACCACACGTCGAACGGGTCCTCGCCGTTGGCGTAGCCGTCCGGGTCGATCTCGTGGACCCCCGTGGACGTGAACCCCGCGTCGTAGCGGTCGTCGCAGCTGACCCACGTGCAGCCCGCCTCCGGCGTGATCGACGGGTCCGCGTCGTCGCAGTCGTCCCCCCCGCAGGCGCTGTCCGCGAAGCCGTCGCCGTCGCCGTCGTTGTCGACGAGGCCGTCGCAGTCGAGGTCGCTCCCGTCGCAGGCGGGCGGCGCGCCGGGGTACGCGTCGGGGTCGGACTCGTCGCAGTCCGCGCACGTCGGGGAGCCGTCCCCGTCGAGGTCCCCCTCCCCGCCCGTCGCGTCCGTCGCGGGGTCGCAGTCGTTGTCCTCCCCGTCGCAGACCTCGACGTTCCCGGGGAAGTTGGCGTCGTCCCCGTCGTCGCAGTCGTCGCACGCCGGGGCGCCGTCGCCGTCGCCGTCGCCCTCCGTGGACGGGAACGACCCGTCGCAGTCGTTGTCGACCCCGTCGCAGACCTCCGGGTTGCCGGGGAACCGGGCCGCGTCGGCGTCGTCGCAGTCCGCGCACGCGAGGCTCCCGTCCCCGTCCGCGTCCCCCTCTCCGCCGCTCGCCGACGTCGCCGGGTCGCAGTCGTTGTCCGACCCGTCGCACGCCTCGGAGTTGCCGGGGAAGACGGTCGCGTCGCCGTCGTCACAGTCGCCGGCGCAGACCAGGGCGCCGTCGCCGTCGTCGTCCTGCTCGCCCCCGACCGCGTCGGTGGCCGCGTTGCAGTCGTTGTCCGCGCCGTCGCAGACCTCGGGGTTGCCGGGGAAGTTGTCGCCGTCGCCGTCGTCGCAGTCCGCGCAGGCGAGGGAGCCGTCGCCGTCCGCGTCGCCCTCGCCGCCGGTCGCCTCGGTGGCCGCGTCGCAGTCGTTGTCCGCGCCGTCGCACGCCTCGGCGTTGCCCGGGAAGACGTCCGCGGCCCCGTCGTCGCAGTCCCCCGCGCAGCCGGACACGCCGTCGCCGTCCGCGTCGCCCTCGCCCCCGGTCGCCTCGGTGGCCGCGTCGCAGTCGTTGTCCGCGCCGTCGCACGCCTCGACGTTGCCGGGGAAGTTCGCGTCGTCGCCGTCGTCGCAGTCGCCGTCGCACGTCGACACCCCGTCCCCGTCCGCGTCCTCGGGCGTCAGCTCGGCGTCGGCGTCGTCGCAGTCCTCGGCGCACGTGCTGAACCCGTCCCCGTCGGCGTCCGTGATGCTGACCGAGGGGTCCCCGTCGTTGCAGTCCCCGTCGCAGGTTGATGCCCCGTCGGCGTCGGCGTCCAGCGAGTTGAGCGCCGGATCGG
>CAYFOA010000322.1:0-6116 GCA_964344575.1 uncultured Rickettsiales bacterium
GCGTAGCTCGGCGGTCACACGAGGGGAAGAACGGGGGCCGCCGACCGGATACGGCTCGCTGGAAGGACCATCGGGACCTCCGTGAAACAAGTAGACGCGACCGACTCGGTCGTAGTCTGACTCCGGGACTCCTGCACTCTTCGCACCCACGAGGAGATCGTCCCAACCGTCCCCGTTCGCGTCGCCATCGATCGCAACCGCCCAGCCAAGCTCGCCGTCGGAGACGTTGTGGTAGCTCCAGGATGGGAGCGGGAGGAACTGTGCTGAAGCCTCGCCGGCGGAGAGACAGACATGGACCGCCGTGAAGCACGCCCAAGGGATCCGAGACACTCCTGACATCTAGGCTGGGTCAATCGGTGTCCGCTCGGGCAGGGTCGGCGGAGTTCCCCAATCTGCGGAGAGGTAGTGATAGTAGCCGTCGCCAGCCTGGTTCCATGCGATTGCAATGGACATCGGAGCCACGTCGGTCCCGACCTCCTTTACGGGAGGGGCGGAACCGACGTCGGCGAGCAGGGTGGGGAACGACCTGCTCGCCTCGATCAGACCGACCAAGGCACCAAACGTCCCGGGAATCCTGTCGGTGTCGTTGGGAGGGCTCGGGTCGGGGAGTCGGTTGGGCCAGTAGCTCACTGGCGGGACAAGGCTTGGGTAGTGGTAGACGGAGGTAGCGAGTCCCTTGAGGTACTCACGAATGACCACAGCCCCTGCCGTCGGGAAACGTGCGCGCCGTACCGTCACTGGCGCTGTGGCGCCTCTGCAATCCGAGGTCTACCCAGATCATGTTGTCCTCCCTTGACTGCTGCCACGTCCGCCTCGCAAGCCCTGAACGTGACGCGAAGCGACAGTACCCGGCGCCGGATTCTCCGCAAGGCCTATCTATCTCGGACCGACGTCGCCCACCCCATCAGAGGTCGTCGCCGCGCTCGGTCGAGGCGGAGGGGTTGAGAGCGAACTGGGACGGCGACAGCGACCGGCACATCGGCGTCGACTTGGAGTGGAAGAAGCGCCGCTTCAGCCGGCCGCCCCGCTGACGATCTCGTCCGCCTCGGTCCCGTCGAACCGCAGGGCCGGCAGGTAGTACGGCTGGAGGCGACGCACCCCCGCCGTCAGGTAGTGGCCGATCAGCGCGCGGCGGAACCGGTCTGAGCGGTTCGGGGGGCTGCCGTGGGGGACGTCGCCCGCGAACAGGACGAGGTCCCCGGGGGCCAGCTCGGCGGGCGCGGGCTCGGGCAACGCGGACGGATCGACGATGCCCTGGTCGGTGAAGCTGTCCGCCGTCGCCACCGCGCCGTGGGGGAGCGGCTCGCGCCGCCCGAGGACGAAGTGGAGGCAGCCGCTGGCCACCGTCGCCTCGTCCAGCGCCACCCACACCGCGACCGACGTCCCGCCCGACGCGCGGAGGTAGTGCTGGTCCTGGTGCAGCGCCTGGCCGCGCGCCCCCGGGGGCTTGAAGTACAGCATCGACTGCGACGCGTACGGCTCCGCGCCGAGGCGGTCGGTGAGGAGCTCGCGGAGGCGGTCGTCGAGCAGGAAGCGCGCGCTGACGTCGTCCCAGCGGTGCATGTGGACCATGCGCGGCCACTCCGCCAGGGGGTCGTCCGGGGCGACGTCCTCGCCCGCGTAGTCCAGCGGCTTCGGGCCCTCGCGCCGGAGCGCGTCGTAATGGGCGATCCAGGCGGCGACCTCGTCTGCGGAGAACACGCCCCGCACGATCTCGACGCCGTGCTCCGCGTACGTCCAGCCGCTCACGACGCCGTCGCCGCCTCGATCCGCCCTGCCACGTCCCGCACCGCCGCCGCGATCTCGTCCGGCACCTCCTCCTGCAGGAAGTGCCCCGCCGGCGTCTCCGTCACCGGCGCGTCGGGCATCGCCCGATGGATGCGCCGCTTGAGCTTGCCGAGCACCGGGTCGGCGTCCCCCCACACCATCGCCGTCGGCCCCGCGAAGCCCTCCACGAATGCCTGCGTCCGCCGCAGCGGCGCGCACGACGGGTGCTCCACGCTGTCCGGCACCATCCGCGCCAGCGCCAGCGGCGCCTCCCGGTCGGCGCGCTTCCTCAGCGGCCAGACGTAGGCGTCCCGCACCCGCCCCCGGATCGACCCCTTGTCCCCCTGCGCCGTGTGCAGCCACTTCTGCGGGAACCCCATCGTCTTGAACGCGAACGTCGAGATCCCCGGCCAGCGCGAGAAGCGGTGGAAGAACGTCGCCCGGAACCCCGGCTTGGGCGGCCCGATGACCGTGTTGAGGATGACCAGCCCCGCCGCCCGCTCGGGAGCGTCCGCCAGCGCCAGCAGCCCGATGGGACCGCCCCAGTCCTGCCCCACGAAGATCACCCCCCGCAGATCGAGGGCCTCGATCACGTCCCGCAGCCAGCGTCCGTGGTTCTCGAGGGTGTGGACGGACGGATCGCGCGGCTTCGACGACAACCCCAGCCCTACGAGATCCGGCATCACGACCCGCAGCCCCGACCCCTCCAGCGAAGTCGCCACCTTGCGGTACAGGTAGCCCCACGTCGGGTTCCCGTGCACGCAGAGGACGGGCCGGCCGTCCGCAGGCCCGCTCTCCATCACGTGGACCTGCTGATCCTCGATCGGAAGCGTCGCGTGGCGGAAGGGCAGCTCCGCCGCCAGCCAGTCGGGCAGCTCCACGGTCACGGCAGCGTGATCAGCTTCCGGAAGTGCCAGGTGTTCTGGTTGCTCGCGGGCCCCCAGATCCAGCGCGCGCCGGCGTTCTGCAGCGCCGTGGGGCTCGAACCCCAGGGCGACGTCCCCCACCCGCCGAGGTCGCTGCTGGCGAACCAGCCGCCGGTGCTGAACGTCGGCTCGCACCACCCCGCCGGCTCGCTGCTGTGCCCCAGCCAGGACGTGTCGGACACCCAGGTGGTGCCGTCGTTCAGCGCGATCTCCGCCATCAGCGCCTTCACCCCGCCGGTGTTGACCCCCTCCACGCAGACCACGTGGTCACCCGAGTCGAGCGCGACCGTGTAGGACTCCGCCCCGATCCAGGAGTTGAACCCGCTGTCGCCGCCGACCCAGTTGAGCGTCGTGTCGATCCAGAAGTCGTACTCGTCGTCGACCGTGATCGTGATCGTGACCTCCCACGTCGCGACTCCGTCGCAGTCGGTGTCCACGCCGTCGATGACCGCCGTCGAGCCGGGGTAGATCGACGGGTCGGAGTCGTCGCAGTCGTCGCACGCCGTGAACCCGTCGCCGTCCGCGTCCGCGCCGATGTCGCCCGCCCCGTCGCAGTCGTCGTCGATGCCGTTGCAGATCTCCGTCGCGTCGGGGTTCACCGCGGCGTCGGTGTCGTCGCAGTCCCCGCCGCAGGTCGTCCACCCGTCCCCGTCCGCGTCGAACCCCTCGTCCACGAATCCGTCGCAGTCGTCGTCCACCCCCTTGCAGGTCTCGGTGGGGCAGGCGCCGCCGATCGTGACGGTCACCTGCGCGGGCGCGCCCGGGCCGATCGCGTCGTACGGCGTCACGGTGCACGTCCACGCCTCGCCCAGCGTCGTCGCCGCGCTCGGCACCGTGTCGGAGGTGTAGACCGTCGGCAGCCCCCCCTCGGCCCACGACCAGGCGTAGGTGACGGGGTCGCCGTCGGGGTCGGTCGACGCGACGGTCACCGAGCAGACGAGGTCGTCCGACTCGGTCGGCGACGCCGGCGTGATCGCGATCCCGGGCGTGCTGGGGAAGCCGTTGCCGCCGCCGATCACGACCGCGTTGGACGTCACCGGGGCGCCGGTGTCCTGGTCGTCGTCGGGGGTGACCGTGCACGTGACGACGTCGCCCGCCCCGAACCAGGGCGCCGCCAGCGTCGACTGGTCGAGCGCGTACGGCGTGCCGTCCACCGTCCACGAGTAGACCGCCTCGGCGTCGTCGTCGGGGTCGTCGTCGTCCAGCCCGGACGGCGAGCAGCTCAGGATGGTGTCCACGTCGGCGTTGGGGGGCCCCAGCGACACGCCCCCGACCTCGGGGATCGAGTTGGCGATGGTGACCGACGCCGACCCACCCGGCGACGGCGCCTCCCCGTCCGTGCCCGACACCGTCACCTCCCACGTCTCGTTCTTCGTCGTCGCCGAGCTCGGGATCGTGGCGCCCGTGTACGGCTGCGGCACGAGGTCCTTCGTCCACGAGTAGACGAGCTCGGGGACGTCACCGTCGGGATCGGTCGACGCGACCGTGATGACCGCCGTGAGCGCGTCGTCGGTGTACGGCTCGGACGGGGAGATGACGACCGACGGCGCCGTGGGCACGGCGTTGACGAGCACCGTCACCGAGTCCGACGCCACCAGCCCGCACGAGTCGGTGACCTCCAGCGTGATCAGCTGCGCGCCCGCGGGGAGGTCGCTCAGCTCCTCCAGCGTCACCCCACCCGCGGTGGGGGTGGACTCGACCAGCGGCCCGGCGACGCTGGACGTCCACCACACGGTCAGGTTGGACGCCGCGTCCTCGTCGTCCGCGACCTCGCCCTGCACGAGCAGCTCGTCGCCGGCGTTGATGGTCGTGGTCGTGGTCGGCAGCACGATGGCGGCGCTCGGCGCGGAGCAGACGATCACGCTGACGGAGTCGGTGCACCGGCCCCCCTCGGCGTCCTCCACCTCCAGCTCCAGGACGTGGTCCCCGCCGTCGAGCTCGACGAGCAGCGACGCCTGCCCGTCCTCCACCTCGAGCTCCCCCAGCTCCCCCTGCGCGGTGGACGACCACGTCGCCGTCAGCCCCCCCTCGGTAGCGTCGGGGTCGGCGGCCGAGCCGCTGAGGAGGTGGGACGAGTCGGCGAGCAGCGTGACCCCGTCCGCGGGCGCGTCGATGGCGCACTCGGGGTCCTCGTTGCCGGGCGGGTCGGGCGCCGGGAGCACGGTGATGTCGACGGACGCCTCGCCCGTCGCGCCCCCCAGGTCGATCGCCTGGAACGTGATCCGGTGGTCCCCCTCGCTCAGCCACGCGACCGTCAGCTGCGAGTTGCCGTCGGAGTCGTCCACGGGGCCGTCGAAGATGACGCCGTCCCGGTCGGACGACCACGAGACCTGGAGGAACTCGGTGTCGTCGGGGTCGAACGCCCGCGCGATGCCGACGAGGAGCAGGTCGTCGCCGAACGGCACCTCGTCGCCGTCCTCCGGCGCCACGATCGCGGTCTCGGGGTTGCCCGACGCCCGGTTCAGCCCCTCGCAGCCGACGAGCGCCAGGGCGGCGAAAGCGACGACGAAGCTCCGGGGGCGCATGGCGGCGACGCTACCACGGGCCTTCGCGCGGGCCGTGGACCGGGGTAGGTTCGCGAGGATGCGCCGCGCCCTGCTCCTCCTCCTGGCCCTGCTCCTCGCCGCGTCCTGCGGCCCCACGCGCCGGGGAGGCGGCGGCGGCGGCGGCGGGGGCGGCGGCGGCGACGACGACGGCGGGGGGACGGCGTGCGACCGCTTCCTCGACTGCGTCGGCGCCGTCGATCCCGAGGACCACGCCGACCTGTACGCCGTCTACGGGCCCGGCGGCGCCTGCTGGGACAGCGGCGACGACGCCGACGAGATCTGCCTCGCCGCCTGCGCGGAGCTCCTCGGCAACTACGACGACGTCTTCCACTCGCCCGAGTGCCGCGCCCGCCTGTGGCCGTACGAGGGCGACACCGTCAGCGGCGAGGGGTGGGACCCCGGCGACGTCGTCGGCGACCTGTACGGCGTAGACCAGTACGGGCAAGAGTTCGACGTCGACTGGCTCGCCGGCAGCTGGCTCCTGATCGTCCTCGCGAACAACCCCAGCTACTGGTACGAGGCGCCGGTCGCGGTGGGCGGCTCGCAGCTCCAGGAGGACTACGCCGAGCGGCTCGACGGCGACTTCTGGCTCGTCCTCAGCCCGTTCTACGGCGGCGGCGCGGAGTCGATCGCGCAGCAGCACAGCTTCAACGACCTCCCCCTGCTCGAGGGCGACGTCATCGAAACCTACTTCGACGGCGACGATTACGACACGTTCCCCGGACCGTTCCTCATCGTCGATCCCGACCTCGAGGTCGTGGCCCGCATCACCATCGACCAGTCGCAGGAGATCGGCGTGATCGAGGACAGCTACATCCGCGACTGGCTGGACGCGCACCTGCCGTGACGCGCGCGCTGCCGATCGCGGCCCTGGCGC
>CAYFOA010000323.1:0-6072 GCA_964344575.1 uncultured Rickettsiales bacterium
GACGCGGGCGACGCGGGCGACGCGGGCGACGCGCCGATCGTGTTCAGCGCCGGCTCCCCCGCGAGCGGCGTCGGCTCGTTCTTCGCCGCGGCCGCCGAGGCGTGCGCCGCGCTGGGGCGGCGGGGCGTCCTCCTCACCCCTCACCTCGGCGACGTCCCCGAGTCCCTCCCCGACGGCGTCGTCCACGCGACCTACGCCCCCTACGGCGCGCTGCTCCCCCGCGCCGCGGCGATGGTGGGACACGGCGGCATCGGGACGACGGCGCAGGCGCTCCGCGCGGGGATCCCCCAGCTCGTCGTGCCGTGGGGGATGGACCAGTTCGACAACTCCGCCCGGTGCCGCCGGCTCGGCCTCGCCCATGAGCTGCCGTTCGCGAAGATCACCCCGAAGCGGCTGACGCGGGCGCTGGGGCGGCTCCTCGAGGACGATGGCGCGGCCGCCGCGGCGCGCGAAGTGGCGACCCGCTTCGAGGGCGCGGACCCCGCCGCCGCGACGTGCGAGGCCCTGGAGCGGTACGCCGCCACGGCGCGCGACCGGGGTTGACGCCGATCGGTTTCGTGCTTGGATTGTGATCGTTGCTGGATGACCCGAGCACTGACCTGATTGGAGGTCCCATGCGCTCGACGCTGTTGCTGCTGATCCCCCTCGCCACCCTGCTCCTCGCGGCGCCCGCCTCGGCGGCGCTCCCCATCGGGCTCGACATCGCCGCCGGCGCGGGCGGGAGCGGCTCGTTCGACAAGAGCGGCGCGGGGTTCGACCTGCACCTCCGGGGCGAGCTCCGCCTCGGGTTCTTCACGCTCGGCGCGTCGCTGAAGGAGCGCCCCCCGCTGCCGAAGCTGACCCCCGCCAACCGCCTCATGGTGTACGGCGAGCTCGGCTTCAACATCCCCCTGCCGAAGTCCCGCATCGCCGTCCGCGCGGGCGTCGGGGGCGGCCACCAGGGCGCCGGGAGCGGGCCGCTGTTCGGCGTCCACGAGACGGTCGGGTGGCACCTGTTCGCCGTCCCCATCGTCGGGATCGGCTTCGAGGTGGACTTCGATCAGACCTACCTCCTCGACGCGTCGCGCTGGGACCACGGCATCGGGGGACGGGTATTGCTCTTGATCCGCATCTAGGGCCGTCCCTAGGCTGAATTCGTGAGCGACGAACTCGACGAGATGGAGCTCGCGGAGCTGTGGGCCCTCTTCGGCATGCTCGCCGACCCCGACGGGGTGCCCGCGGGATCGCGCGACCCGCGCCAGCGCGAGCGGCTCCGGAAGCTGGACGCCGGCGTCTACGTGGCCGACCTGCGGGAGTGCCGGAGCCGCCGCGTGACCCTGACCGGTGAGCTCGGCGAGGCGCCCGTCCCCGTGGTCGAGCTACCCGACGACCCCGACTGGGAGCTCGGCGCGCCGGCGATGTGGGTCGACGCGAGGTCGATCTCCGTCCGGCTCCGCTGAGCGCGCGTCCCGCCCGACCCCACCTCAGGCCCGCTGCGCGCCGATCTCGTAGGCCTCCGCGAGGAGCGCGCGGAGCTCGTCGTCGATCTCCGACGGGTCGGTCAGCTTGAGGCGGTGGACGTGGTCGGAAGGCGTCAGCGTCTCCACCTTGGTGAAGCGGGGCGACTCCAGCCGCCGGCGGAGCCAGACGCCGACGTTGAGCCAGCGCCGGCGCGGCGTCGCCGACGCGAACCGGACGCGGACGAGGAACGCCGCCGAGCCGCGGTAGGCCTGCACGGAGACGGGCCCGATCTCCTCGATCGCCTCCCGCACCGCCTCGAACAGGCCGCGGACGAACGGCTCGGACTTCGCGAACACGTCGTCCAGCTCGTAGCGCTTGCAGCTGTGCCACTGGTTGCGGTTGGTGAAGCGGTGCTCGCACTTCGGGCAGGTCCACAGGGGGCGGAGGGCGCGTCCGTCGTCGCCGGGGCCGAGGCGCTCGCCGCGGAGCATCGCGACGGTCCGGGTCAGCCGATCGGCGCGGGCTCCCGGCGTCGTCGCGACCTCGATCCAGCGGAGCAGCTCGTGGCGCGCGGCGGCGTCGCGGTCCTGCCAGGCGGGTTCGGCCTCGAGCTCCGGAGGCCCGGTGACGACGTCCCACGGGGTCGCCGTCAGATCGAGGGTGACCCGGTCGCCGACCCCGACGCCCGCGTCGGCCCGCATCCCGGCGTGGAGGAAGAGCCGATGTCCGTCGGCTCGAGGCACGACGGTCCCGCGCAAGGCGGCCCCCTCCAGCGTCCCCGTCACACGGATCCGGCCGCCGTGCGCGTGCGCGGACAGCGCGGCCGCGACGGGCTCCGGGAGCACGACGTAGGGGTTGACGCCCTCGAGGAGGACGTCGGTCTCGAACCTCATTCGGCGGAGGCGGCGGCTTCGGCGGGGGCGGTGGCTTCGGCGGGGGTGGCGGCTTCGGCGGGGGCGGCGGCTTCGGCGGGGGCGGCGGCCGGACCCATGTCGCGCAGGCGCTGTTCGATGGCGACCTGGCAGAGCGCCTGTTGCGCGGCCAGCCGCATCCGCGCGCTCACCGACCGCCCCACGAGCAGCCCGGCGACGCCGGAGACGACGCCGAGGATGGTGGACATGGTCACCGCGGCGGGGACGTGGTCGAGGCCCATGCCGAACCCCAGCCCCGCGGTCGCGGCGACGACGACCGCCGCCATGCAGAAGAGGAACGGGGCGCGGTCGGCCTCGAGGTACATGCTGTCGGCGTAGGCCTTGATGACGGCGGGGTCGTAGTCGGTGCTCACGGGGGTCCTCCTCGGTCCGGTGCGGGTAGCCTACGGCATGCCGCCGGCCGTCACGCTGTACAGCGACTACATCTGACCGTGGTGCTACCTCGCGGAGCGGGGTCCCCTGGCCGAGATCGAGGTGCGCCACGGCGTCACGCTGGAGTGGCGCGGGTTCGAGCTGCACCCCCAGCTCCCAGCGGGCGGGGTCGCCGCGGCGACGCTCTACCCGCCGGGGGTCCGGGAGCGGTTCCACGGCGCGCTCCGGAAGCACGCCGACCGGCTCGGGCTGAAGCTCCAGGACCCGCCGGACCACGTCCCCAACACGCGGGCCGCGCTGGCGGCGACGGCGTTTGCGCGGGCGCAGGGGGAGGGTGCGCTGCGAGCGTTCCGCGAGCGGGTGATGGCGGCGTGGTGGGCCGACGGCGAGGACATCGAAGACGCGGACGTCCTCCGGCGCCTCGCCGCCGAGGCGGGGCTCGACGGAGACGCGGCTGCGGAGGCGTCGCGCGACCCGGCGTGGATCCAGCAGGTGTGGGACGCCCGCGAGGAGGCCGCGGACCGGTGGGTGACGTCGATCCCGACGGTGTTCGTCGGCTCGATCCCGGTCATCGGACTGCAGCCGGTCGAGGCCTACGAGCGGGCGCTGGCGAAGGCCGCCGGGACGGGAAACGTCCCGCCTGTGAGGTAGGCGCGCGCGCACGACTGTTCTGATCCCGTCGCGGGGGGATGGCTAGTCGATCAGCTCGTCGATGGCCTCGTCGGTCTGTTCGATGACCTGGTCGATGGCGGCGCGGATGGTGGCGCGGCTGAAGTCCTCGGAGACGCCGACGCCGAGGTCGACCTCGCCCCAGGCGACCTGGAGGCGGACGGTCTCGCCGCTGTCGAGGCGGGTGACGACGTCGATGCCGTAGGACTGGATCAGCTCGGTGTTGCCGGCCTCGCCGGTCCACGAGCGGTCGAGCCAGGAGCGGGCGACGATGGCGTCGTCGCCGGCCCAGCGGAAGCCCTTGTGGAGGTCGAAGCGGGCGGCGTAGAGGATGTTCTCTCGCCGGACGTCGTTGACGGTGACGAGCGCGCCGCAGTCCTGGCCGGGGAAGCAGGCGGGGTCGACGGGGTCGAGGAAGCGGCGCTCGTAGTCGGTGGCGGTGGGCTCGGCGGGGACCTGGTCGATGCGGGTGGCGAGCTCGGCGTGGAGCTCGGGGGGGTGGGCGGTGCGCGCGACGAGGCCGGCGGCGACGCAGTCCTCGGGGTCGGTCCCTTCGGGGCCGAGGGCGGCGACGTCGTCCAGGGCGAGGGGGAGCGGGATCCAGCCGCGCTCGGCGCGGGAGGCGTCGAGGTCGATCTGGGCGAGCCCTTCGCGGAGGTTGGCGACAGCGTCCTCGAGGACGCGCGGGTCGTTCTCGTGGTGGATGAACAGGAAGGGGCTCAGCTCGGTGACCTCCTCGGGCGCCTCCGGCAGCGGCGCGCAGGCGGCGGTGGAGAGGAGCGTCACGAGGCAGAGGGATCTCACCTACCAACCATGGTCGCTCACCTGCGCGCGCGAGGCACGGGTTTCCTGCGCCCCGACGGGTGGCCTACGCTCCCCCGATGTCGGGCCCCCGGAGGATCGTGAGCCTGTGTCCGTCGATCACGGAGACGGTGTGGGCGCTGGGGGCGTGGGACCGGCTCGTCGGGCGGACGCGGTACTGCGTACATCCGGAGGCGCTGGTGGGGAACGTCCCTCACGTCCGCGGGACGAAGAACCCGGACCTGGCGCGCATCGGGGAGCTGCAGCCGGACCTGGTGCTGGCGAACACGGAGGAGAACCGGGCGGAGGACATCGCGGCGCTCCGGGCGTCGGGGTACGCGGTGGCGGAGTCGTTGCCGAAGTCGGTGGACGACACGATCGCGTGGGTGCGGCAGCTGGGGGTGCAGGTGGGCGAGGCGGAGGCGGGGGAGCGGCTCGCGGCGGAGCTGGCGGCGGCTCGCGCGGAACTCCCGGTCGTCGCGCCGGGGGCCCGGCGCTCGTTCGCGTACCTGATCTGGCGGGAGCCCTGGATGGTGGCGGGGGCGGACACGTTCATCTCGTCGCTGCTCGGGGAGGCGGGGCCGGACAACGCGTTCGCGGACCGGCCGGAGAGGTACCCCGAGGTGACGGACGCGGAGCTGGCGGCGGCCCGGCCCGAGGTGATCCTGCTGAGCAGCGAGCCGTACCCGTTCGCCGAGAAGCACCGCGCGGAGGTGGCGACGGCCGCGGGGACCGGCGCGTCGCGGGTCCGGCTCGTGGACGGCGAGCTCCTCTGCTGGGCTGGCTGGAGGACGTTGGAGGGGTTGGCCTACGCGGCATCGCTGGCGCGCGATCTCGGAGTTTCTTGACACGATCGGCCGGAGCCTTCGTCAGGGGGGTATGGACGCACTCGCCTGGCACATCACGATGAAGCTCACCGACCAGCGGACGCTGGTCCACACTCCTGCCGACCGGCGCGCGTTGTCGCGCTGCGTGTGGGGGCGGGCGAGATCGGAGGAGGTGGTGACGTTCCGCGCGGCGGACACCCACGTCCACCTGTTGTTCGCGGGGGATCGTCGGGCGGCGGGCCGGATCGCGCACGACGTCGAGGTGGCGATGCGGTGGCAGCTCGATCTCCCGCCGCAGTTCGAGCCCGCGCGGCTGCCGCCGGTCCGGGATCAGCGGCACCTCGCGAACGCGTTCTCGTACATCGTGCGGCAGGACCTGCACCACGCGACGGGCTCGGACCCGTTGCACGAGGGCGGGAACCTGCTGGACCTCCTCGGCCTGCGGGTGACGGGGGTGGCGTCGGCGACGACGGTCCGGCGGCTGCTTCCCCGGATCGATCGGGACGAGCTGGTCGACCTGTTCCTGGAGGGGCTGCCGGACGTTCCCCGCTCGGCGCTGGACTGCGACGCGGAGCGAGCCGCCGACGGGCTGGCGCACCTTCGGGAGGCCGCCTGCTCGGCGGCAGCGCTGCGCGACCTCCGCGGCAAGCGTCCCGAGACGGTGCGTGCGCGCGCGGCGGCGGTGCGGGTCGGACTGGAGTTCGCGCGCTCGCGGAGGGTCGCTGACCTGCTCGGGATCTCCAAGACCACCGTCAACACCCTCCGCCACCGGCCCGCCGACGAGAGGCTCGAGGCGGCGATCCGTCGCCAGCTCCACCTCCGCGCCCACCTCCCCGCCGTCCAAGCGCTCGAGTTCGGCTGATCCACTCGCCCACACGGACAACGAGCCCCCGACCTTCCGGCCGCCGGCGGACGGATTCTCCACCCCTCGCCGCCAGGGGGCGACATTCCGGTCGCTGGCGGTCGGATTCCCCACCCCTCGCCGCCAGGGGGCGACATTCCGGTCGCTGGCGGTCGGATTCCCCAACCCT
>CAYFOA010000324.1:0-6021 GCA_964344575.1 uncultured Rickettsiales bacterium
GGTGGGCGATACTGGATTTGAACCAGTGACTTCTACCGTGTGAAGGTAGCACTCTACCGCTGAGTTAAACGCCCACGGCGGACGGGGTTATGCCCGGCGTCGGGCTCCGCGTCAACCGGCCTCGAGGGCCGCGTCGTCGATACCGAGCTCCTTGCGGGCGTCCTCGCTGATCATCCGCGGATGCCACGGCGGCTCCCACAGGATGTGGAAGTCGACCGCCTCGACGCCGTCGAGGTCGAGCACCTTCCGGCGGATGTCCATCGGGATCTCCCGCGCCGACGGGCAGGACTCCGACGTGAAGGTCATCGCGATCGTCACCGTCGGGGTGTCCGGCCGGATCTCGTAGATGAGCCCGAGGTCGTACACATTCACGGGGATCTCGGGGTCGTAGCAGGTCCGGATCTTCTCGACGATCTGCTGTTCGAGGCTCATGAGCACGCTTGGTAGCATCGGATATGGCCGACGTCGACGAGCTGTACATGGAAGGCCTCGATCGCTTCGCGGAGGAGGACTACGCGGGCGCGATCGAGTGGTTCGAGAAAGCCGTGGCCGAGGACCCCACCTACCTCGACGCCTACCACGGCATCGCCCGGGCCTGTTTCGAGGGGCGCGAGCAGGACGAGTCGCTGCTCGACGCGGGGATCGCGGCGGCGCTGAAGATCGTCGAGCTCGACCCCGACGACGTCACCGCCTACTCGACGTTGTCGCAGATCTACGTCTGGAAGGGCGACAAGGACACCGCCGAGCACTGGGGCGGCAAGGCCCGCATCGCCGGGTGGAAGCAGCAGCTCAAGCGGGACAAGAGCAAGCCGCCGCCGAAGATCTAGCCGTCGGTGTCGCCGTAGAGGAGCACCCAGAAGCGGTGCTGGAGCGCGCCTCGGAGCACGATGTCGGGGTGCTCGTCGGTCTCGGGGTGCCACGCCGCCTCGTAGCGACGGAACCAGGTCAGCCCGGTCAGGTCCTGCGGCATCTGCTGGAGGTGCTCGGCGGGGACGTCGAAGGCGCCGTCGTCCTCGACCCAGCAGCTGATGTACCAGGTCCGGGCGCCGTCCTCGCTGAAGAACGCGATGACGATCTCGACGCCCTCGTCGCCGCCCGGCGTCCACGTGAACGGCATCCCCGCCCACGCCTCCTGGAAGATGATCTCCTCGCCCGGGGCGAGGGTCGGCTCGGTGAGGTTGAAGGGCGCGACGGTCGGCATCCCCTCGGGGAGGTAGACCGGCGGGATGTCCTCGCCTCCCGCGGACTCGAAGTCGAGCAGGACGCCGGGGGGGACGGACGGCGGGTTGCCGCCGTCGGCGAGGTAGAGGAGGAAGCCGCCCGACTCCTCCTGCACCATCCCGTACTCCCACGGGTTCCCGTTGGGGGTCTCGCCGAGGAACGCCGCCCAGGGGCCGCCGTCCAGCGACTCGACCTCCTCGCCGCGCTCCTCGTCGTCCTCGGGGAGGCTGACCTCGCAGCCGTACTTGTCCTCCTCGCCCCGCTCCTCGTCCTCGGGGAGGAGGACGTAGTAGCCGAAGCCGTCGGCGGCGCGGCCCTGGGGGTGCTGGATGGTCGCGACGAGCTGGAAGAAGCCGAGCATGTCCTCGAACTCGGTCGCCGGGCCGGTGTCGTCGTCGTCGGACGCGTCGTCGTCGTCGTCGTCGTCGTCGTTGCCCGAGGCGTCGTCGTCGTCGCCCGGTTCACCCGTCCCGGGGAGCTCGGCGCTGCCGACGCAGGCGCCCAGGGCCAGGGCGAGGAGCAGGACGAGGAGGCTTCGGAGGCGCATGGCCGCACTTTACGGTGGCGAATGGGGCGTGCAAAGCTCGCTCGCGGAGGGACTCCATGACCCGTCTGCGCCTGTTGCTGCTGCTGCTCGGCCTGTCCGCGGCCGTCTCCTGCACCGTCCGCGGCGGCGGGGACGACGACGACGAGACCCCGGCGGACGACGACGACTCCTCGATCGCGGACGACGACGACTCCACCGTGGCCGACGATGACGACACCGAGTTCGACGATCCCCCCGTCTTCCTCGCGTCGTTCGACTTCACCTTCGTGATGCTCGAGAACGCCATCTCGGCCGACTTCTCCGCCATCCAGGGTGTGATGGACATCAGCGTCTCGACGACCGCGTTCCTCGCCGAGATGGTCACCGACGACGGCCAGGAGTGGGAGTTCGGCGGCAGCCTCGTGCAGAACGAGCAGTCCTTCGACGTCCGCGGATGGATGACTCCGCCGGGCGTGGGGAAGGAGGTCTTCGTCCAGGTCGAGGGGAACTTCATCGCCGACACCGACGGGACGCCCTCCGAGAGCTGCCTCACCGGGCTCGGGCACGACGACGACCCGAACTACCCCGACCAGGGGATCAACTTCGTCTGGTACGGCTGCCAGAGCGACGCCGCCCCGGCGGCCATCGATCGGAGCGGGAGCAAGACCGTGACGGTCATCTCGCACGGCAACGCCTGCGGGGCGTGGCCCGGCGGGACGTGGGTCGAGAACTGGACGTTCGACGGCCGCAACCTGATCGTCACCCGCGACTCGTACGTGGGGTGGGGCGTGATCAGCGACGACGGGAACATCTTCCGGTTCACGATGCTCGAGCAGGCCAACCCCGGCCGCTCACTCAAGGTCGTCGGCGACTTCACCTCCCCGACGGGCAAGGAGGAGGCGCGAGCGATCGGCTACTGCCACGGCACGGACCCGCCGCCCGAAGCAGGTGTCCTCGACCTCGACTACTAGCGTCAGTCCTCGAAGAAGAACGGATCGAGCTGGCCGCTCGTCGGGGCCTCGTCGTCGCCCTCGTCGTCGCCGGAGTCCTCGTCCTCCGGCTTGAGCCCGACCTTCGGCTTGTCCTGCCAGTCGAGCTGGTCCGGCTTGGGGCTGTCGACCTTGCGGAGCGCGGGCGAGCTCGGGACCGACATCGGGGTCAGCCGATCCGAGACCGGCTCGACCTCCTTGCTGCCCTCGCCGAACGTCGTGTCCTCCCACACCATCTGCAGCGAGTCGGAGGCGCTGGGATCCGGCTTCTCGGTCGTCTCCTCCCCGGTTCCGAGGAGCGCCGGCTCGGGGAGGTCGGTGGCCGAGACGCCCGCCGCGTCGGCGACCTCGGCGAGCATGGGGTTCGGCTCCAGCCGTCCTCCGGGGAGCGGCGGCTTGGAGTCGACCAGCAGCTCCGGCTCGGGTGGCTTCGGCGGGTCGGCGGGGACGGTCTCCTCGACCTCGGCCGGGGGATCGGGACGGGTGACCTCGATGGGAGACGACTCGGCCTGATCGGGGCGGCGCTTCCGCTTCCGCTTGCGACCCGTCCCCCCGTCGGACCGCATCGGTTGGGAGTCGCCCTTGCGGCGGCGCTTCTTCTTGCGCTTCGGGGGTGGCTCCGGCTTGGCCTTCCGGAGGCCGAGGAAGGTCAGCACGCCGCGCTTCTTCTTCTTCTTCTTGGCCGGCGCGTCCGCGGGGGCGTCGTCGAGGACCTGGTCGCGGGTGGTGTCCACCCCGGCGGGGCCGAGCCGGGCGAGGTTCGGCTTCTTGACCTTGCCCGAGGCCGCCTCTGCCGTCGACGCCGGGGGATCGTCGGTGGGGGTGAGGCTCTCTCCCCGCGCGAGGGCGGCCTTGATGGCGGGGAGGAGATCCTCGAGATCCCGCGCGGCGTCGGCGCAGTCCTCGTACCGGTTCTCCGGCTCGACCTTCCACATGCGGCCGGCGATGTCGCCCAGGCCGTCGGCGTAGCGGTTCAGCTTCTTGCAGGCGTCCCCGACCTCGGCGCGGGAGACCCGGCGCATGATCTCGATGAGGTTGCGGGCGATGAAGAGCTGCTCGCCGGTGACGAGCTCGAAGAGCACGGTGGCGGCCGCGAACTGGTCGCAGCGGGCGTCCAGCGGCTTGCCCATGACCTGCTCGGGGGCCATGTAGATCGGCGTGCCGCGGACCTGGCCGGCGGCGGTGATGGTCGCGGCGGCGACCTTGGCCTTGGCGATGCCGAAGTCCATCACCTTCACCACGCCGTGGCGGGAGACCATGATGTTCCCGGGCTTCAGGTCGCGGTGGATGATGCCCATCCTCTCGCCGGTGTCGGGCGAGGGGAGGTTGTGGGCGTAGGACAGCCCCTTGAGGATCTGGGCCTGGATCTCGAGGGCGAGATCCAACGGGATCCCCTTCTCGCCGCGCTCCTTCGACTGTGCCAGCAGCTGCTCGACGGTCTGTCCCTCGATGAACTCCAGGGCCAGGAACATGCGCCCGTCGGCCTCGTTGAACTCGAGCGTCTCGACGATGTTGGGGTGCTGGAGGTAGCTGCCGATCATCGCCTCGCGGGACATCAGCTGGCTGAACTTGGGATCCCGCGCGAACTCGGAACGGACGACCTTGAGGGCGACCTTCCGCTTGAAGCCGCCTGGGCCATCGCCCCCTGGCCGAGCTCTCTGACGATCTGGTAGCGACCGACCTGCGTCAGCTCCTGGGCTTCAAGGGACACGAGCGTCGATCCTGCCCCTCACCTCAGTCGTCGTCCAGCACCCACACCTCCTCGTCGTCGTCGTCGTCGGGCGGTGGAGGCTTCGGGGCGCGTGCGGGGGCGCGGGGCGCGCGGGGCGCGCGGCGGACGATCTTCTGGGGCAGCTCGTCGTCGTCGTCGTCGTCGTCGTCGTCGACGACCTGCTTGGCGGGCGCCTTCTTCACCGGCTCGGACTCCGGCTCCGGGTCGTCGTCGTCGTCGTCGTCGTCGTCGTCCTGGTCCTTCTTCAGGGTCGGGGCCACGCCGGTCTTGTCGGACCCGTCCCATGGGTTCCAATCTTCGTCCCAGTCTCCGACGGGCTCCTCCTCCTCCTCCTCCTCCTCGGCTTCCCCCTTCTGCTCGCCCTCGCCCTCGTCCGCCTCGCCGGCCCCCTCGGCTTCGCCGTCGTCGTCGTCGTCGTCGTCGCCGCTGGACTGGCGCGCCGCGACCAGCTTGTCGAGGTCGTCCTCGTCCTCGTCCCCGGCACCGTCGAGGTCGTCCAGCCAGTCGCCGCCGTCGTCGTCGTCGGGCTCGTCTTCGGGATCGGGCTCCGGATCGGGTTCGGGGTCGGGCGCCGCCGCGGCCTCCTCCTCCTCCTCCTCCGGCTCGAGGCCCGCCGCGGGCTCGTCGACCTCGGGGAGGTGGGTCGGCGAGGGCGGGTTCTCCTCGAACGGGGCCTGCTCCGGGGGGACCGCGCTGTTGGCCGCGATGACGTCGATGTCCTCGGGCGAGTCGGCGTGGGCGGACGGGGGTGACGTCGTCGGGGTCCCCGTGGCCGCCGAGTCGGCCGCGGCGATCAGGCCGCGCCCTCGTCGGGTCCGCTTCCGGGCGCCGCCGGCGGTGACGGCCTTGCGCCGGCGGCCGGTGGACAGCGGCTTGCTCGCGGGCTTGCTGACGGAGACGCGCATCGAGACCGAAGGCTCGTCCTCGAGGTCGGGGGCGTCGTCCGCGTCGTCGCCTCCGTCGTCGCCGGCGTCCGCGTCGCCGGCGTCCGCGTCGTCGTCGCCGGCGTCCGCGTCCTCGGCCTCCTCCTCGTCGTCGCCGGCGTCGGCCTCCTCGTCCTCGGCGGCCGCGGCCGCGGCGGCGGCCTCCTCCTCCGCGGCGGCGGCTGCTGCGGCCTTCTTCTGCTTGGCCGCCTTGGCCGCCTTGGCCTCGGCGGCGCGGGTCGCCTTCCGCTCGGCCTCCCGGGCGGCGAGCGTCTCCTCCGCCGCGCCTTCGGCGGCGAGCCGCGCGGTCTCCGCCGCGTCCGCGGCCTCCTTGGCCGCCTTGACGGCCTCGTCGGCCGACGTCACCGCCTGCTCGGCCTTCTTCGCCGCGGTGGCGGCGTCCTTCGCGGAGCGGACCGCCTTGGCCGCCCGCTTCGCGCGCGCCGCCTCCCGCGCCGCCTCGCCCGCCGCCAGCGCCGCCTGCTCGGCCGCGCTCTGGGCCGCGCCCGAGCCGGGCGCCTCCTCGGCCGCCTCCTCCGCCACGACCGCCGCCTCGGTCGCGTCCTCGGCGGCCTTGCCGGCGCGCTGCTCGGCGTCGTCCGCGTCGGCCAGCGCCTTCTTCTGGATCGC
>CAYFOA010000325.1:0-5679 GCA_964344575.1 uncultured Rickettsiales bacterium
CGTCGCCGTCCGCGTCGCCGTCGCCCTCGATGTCGTCGGCCAGCCCGTCGCCGTCGGCGTCGTCGGCGGGGTCGAGGTAGTCGGGGAGGCCGTCGCCGTCCGCGTCGCCGGTCCCCTCGACCGAGTCGGGGATGCCGTCGCCGTCGCTGTCCTCGTCCTGGGAGTTGGGGAGGCCGTCGCCGTCGAAGTCGTCGCCGCCCTCCTCGGAGTCGGGGATGCCGTCGCCGTCGGTGTCGACGTTCCCCTCGTCGGCGTCGGGGATGCCGTCGCCGTCGGAGTCCTCGTCGAGGAAGTCGGGGATGCCGTCGCCGTCGGTGTCGCCGGCGCCCTCGACCTCGTCGGGGATGCCGTCCCCGTCCTGGTCCTGGCCCGCGACGGGCTCGATCTCGTCGCCCTCGGGGCCCTGGGAGTTCTCCCACGTGTCGGCGCACGCAGACGCGGTGAGGAGGAGGGCGAGGAAGAAGAAGGAACGCAGATCCGGGCGCACGGCATCGCTCCGCGACGGACGGGCAACCCTGCTCCCCACGAGCGAGGGGACAATCCCCCGTCGGGCCGTGGATGTCAACACATTGTCAACAATTTCTCCAGGACTTGTCAGGGAGGACTGTGGAAGGCGCGGACGGCTAAGCTGCGGCGGATGCGGAGGAGGGCAGCCGGAGTGGTCCCCGTGCGGCTCGCGGGGGACGGGTGGCGGGTGCTGATCCTGCGCGTCTACCGGAACTGGGACTTCCCCAAGGGGATGCCGGATCCCGGAGAGGAGCTCCTCGCGACGGCGGTCCGGGAGGCGGCCGAGGAGGCGGCGATCGCGGACCTGACGTTCCCCTGGGGGACCGGCTCGATCGACACGGAGGTCTACGCGCGCGACAAGGTCGCGACGTACTTCGTGGGGCGGACGGACCAGGCCGACGTCGAGCTCCCGGTGAACCCGGAGCTGGGCCATCCGGAGCACCACGAGGGGCGCTGGGCGACGTGGGACGAGGCGGCCCGGCTGCTCCCGGCCCGCCTCCAACCGATCCTGGCGTGGGCGCGCGGGAGGGTGGACGGGTGAGGGAGCGGGGCGCGCTCGCGGCGATCGTCGTGGCTGCGGTGGTGCTGCAGGCGAGCCGGCTGCCGTTCCGGTGGAACGCGGTGACGGTCGCGTACGCGTCGTACTTCAAGGAGTACCGCCACACGGTGGAGACGGACGGCGCGGGGGCGCTGTTCACGACGTTCGTGGGGCTGCACCCGCCGGCGTACTCGATGCTCTTCCTGGGGATGCTCGCGCTGGGGGCGGCGCCGATCGTGTGGATGGCGGTCAGCGGGGCGATGTCGGTGGCGGCGGTGCCGGCGACGGGGGCGGCGGCGCGCGCGGCGTGGGGGCGGGACGCGGGGGGCGCGGCGGCGCTGACGGCGGCGGCGGTGCTGGCGCTGTCGCCGCACCGGAACGCCTACGGGCTGGAGGTGAACAACTACCCGCTGCTGATGCTGGCGACGGCGCTGCAGCTGTGGGCGTTCGCGGCGTGGGCGGGGGCCGGCGCCGGGTCGGGGCGGCGCCCGCGATCGACGGACGTGGCGTACGGGGCAGCGACGGTGCTGGCGCTGTACACGCACGTCCTCGCGATCGCGCTGCCCGCGGCGCAGCTGCTGACGCTGATGCTGCATCCGGACGGGCGTCGGCGGCTGGTCCGGTTCGGGGCGGTGATGGGGGCCGCGGCGGTGCCGTGCCTGGCGCTGCTGCCGTCGATCCTGGGGTCGGCGGGGGCGCCTCCGATGAACGCGCCGGCGGGGCTGGGGTACGCGCTGCGGGTGGTGGCGACCGAGTTCCCGCAGCGGTTCGGGACGGGGGCGGGGGCGGCGCTGGTGGGCGCGGGGCTGGCGTTCGGGACCTGGCGGATCGTCGCGCGGGAGCGGGGGCTCGCGCCGCTGAGCTGGGTGGTCCACGCGGGCCTGGTGATGGGGCTGGTGACGTGGATGGTGGCGACCGGGATCGCGGCGGCGCACCAGTTCCCGTACTACGTGGCGGCGCTGCCGTCGGGGGCGCTCCTGGTGGGGGCGGCGTTCGCGGGACGCGGGTCGGGCGAAGGAGCCGCCGCGGGCGTCGGGGGGCAGCTCGTCGCGGCGGCGGTGGGGCTGGGGTTGCTGATCCACGCGGGGTCGCAGGGGCTGGCCTGGGCGGCGGCGGACGAGGCGTGGGCCGAGGCGGGCGCGACGCGGTCCCTGGTGAAGCTGGGGGTGGACGAGTGGGAGGCGGGGGCGGGGACGCCGGCGCTGCTGCTGGTGCAGTTCCCGCAGTTCGGCGACGACGACAAGGACTTCGTGGACCCGGCCTGGGCGCACGTCCCCCGGGGGGCGTCGTGCCGGTTCGAGCACCCGGGCGTGCCGACGCTGGTGACGGCGGACCCCTACGCCGGCCAGCCGGTGCTCCTCGGGGGGCGGTGGCTGTACACGTTCACGCAGTTCGAGCCGGACCGGATCGACCCGATCGTCCGCCACCACCTCGCGGGCGGCGACCGCGTGGTGGTCGTCCTCACGGAGGCGGACTTCGGTCCCGGCGAGGTGGGCAAGGCGGAGGTCTGGGCGTCGACGTTCCCGGGCCTGCTCGGCAAGCGGGCGCCGGGCCAGGTCCTCTGGGTGATCGACCCCCGCCCGACGCCCTGAGACGTTTTTCGACTTTCTTGACACGACCGGGCGTCCGCTCCGTCCAGGGGGCCAGGAGGTGCCCTCATGGTCCGTCGTCTCGATGCCCGCCTGATCGTCCTGTCGCTGGGGTTCGTCGCCCTGGCGCTCACCGCCCCCCCCGCCCGCGCGTCGGGTCCGCCGCTCCCGGCGCGGGGCCACCTCGAGGTGGGCTTCGCGGTCGGCGGCGGATCGTTCGCGCAGACCCCCTGCCCGGCCGCGGGGGACGGGTGCCCGGGAGCCTCGGTCGGGGGCGGCGGGTGGTGGGACGTGTGGGGTCCGGCGGCGACGCCGCGGCTCGGCTCGCGCGCGGGCGGGTTCCCGGGAGGGAGCCCGGTCGGCGTGGAGGCGACGTGGTCGCTGGAGCCCCGGTTCGCGCCGAGGGTGCCGGCGGCGGCGGACGCGGAGCCGTGGGCGGCGCACCGGATCGGGGTCGCGATCCTCGGCCGGACGCCGGCGCTGCCGGGGGCGGCCAGCGGCGCGGTCGTGGTCCCCCGGCTCGGCTGGGACCTCCGTCCGTGGCACCTCTGGGAGAGCCTGCCGGGGGGACGGAGGGCGGAGCACAGGCTCTACGTCCACGGGATCGCGCCCGGCGTCGCGGTCGAGATCCCGATCACGCCGCGCTTCGAGCTGGAGCTGTCGGGGGACGTCCTCGTCGCGCTGGACGACGCGGGGCCCCGGCGTCACGACCGGCGATCGTCGTCCTCCGACCCCGGCGCCGAGCGCGGGGCGCGGACCCCGTCGGTCCACCTCGTCGCCCACGCCCGCGCCGGCTTCGGCGGCGGCCGCCTCGAGCTGGCCGCCCTCCTGCGCCCCGCTCCCGGTCGCTCGACCCGCGTCCGCGTCGCCTTCTGGGCCGAACGGCACCAGCTCGTCGCCGTCCGCCCCACGCCCGGCGGTCTCCACGCCGTCCGCGCCGACCGGCTCGCTGCGGGCGTGGAGATCACCCTCGGCTGGGCCACCCGCGCGCGGTCCGACGGATGAGTCAGGTCAGCGGCTGAGCGTGATCCGGCGGCGCGTGGGGATCCCCGCGTTGACCGTGACCTCCCCGTCCGGCCAGGTGACCACCACCGCGACCTCGTCGAGCGCCCCGACGCCGAGGTGGACCTCCGGCGGCGTGCTCCCGAACCCGCCCGTGCTGCCGAGGCGGACGGGCCGGGTGAGGAGCCGCTCCCCGTCCGCCCACGCCTCCACCACCGCGCCGACCGCGTCCCGGTTGCGGGACGTCCCGTCCTCCAGCGCCACCGCCAGCCACGCCGCATCCGTGCACCCCGAACGCCACAGCCGCGTCCCCTGCCGCAGCGCCCACGTGATCAGCTCCGCGAACCCGTCCCCGTCCAGATCGACCGCCGCCGCCGTGCGGGTGATCGCGGGGTCGTTGATCCCCACCCACGGCGCGTCGTCCACCCACGCGCCGAGCTCGTCGTCCCACCGCAGCAACGTGTCCTGCTGCTCCGGCGCGTTCGTCGACCCCTCCGGTCCGCCGTCCACCGGGTCGTAGCGCGAGATCAGCTGCCCGTAGGCGGTGAACAGCTCGAGCGCGCCGTCGTTGTCGTGATCGAACGTGAAGGTCGACCACGACACGTCCCCCGTGGGGCGCGCCGTCAGGTCCTCCACGGTGAGGCTCAGATCCGTGAACAGCGGCCCCGTCGCGCCCGGCAGGTCCGTGTCGTTCCGGGCCAGGAACGTCCGCCCGATGTTGCTCACGTGGACGTCGTCGTCCCCGTCCCCGTCCAGGTCCCCCAGCGCCAGCCCCATCCCCAGCATCAGCACGTCCAGCCCCGCTTCGGGGGCGGCCTCCAGCCCGCCGGCGCCGTCGTTCCGGTGGAAGCGATTCCCCGGCTTGCCGTTCTCGCCGTCGGCGAGGTCGTTGACGACGTAGAGGTCCGGCCACCCGTCGCGGTCCGCGTCGAACCAGCCGCCGAGGAACGCGTGCCCCTCGTCCTCCAGGGGGACGACGTCGTCGATCGTGTCCGCGAACGTCCCGTCCGCCCCCTGGATCAGGAGCGCGTCGCGGTCGGGGGGGTACTGGTCGAACAGCACCCCCGCCCCCTGCCCGTGCGCCGCCACGAACGCGTCGAGATCCCCGTCCCGATCCACGTCCGCCCACGACGCCGTGACCGACCGCGCCAGCCGGCCCCCGAACCCCGACCCCGCCGTCGCGTCGGTGAAGACGCCGCTGCCGTCGTTCTCCAGGTAGACGTCCTCCTCCCGCGTCAGGAGGAGCAGGTCCAGGTCCCCGTCCGCGTCCACGTCCGCCGCCGACGCCCCCGTCAGGAACGCCCCCTCCCCCGCGTCGATCCCCCGCGCCGCCGCGTCCCCCGCGACGAACCGGAGCTCCGCGTTGACCGCGCCCGCCCCGGCGCCCGCGTCCGCCGGATCGCCGTCTCCGTCCGCGTCCGCGAGGAACAGCCGCGGCGGCCGGTCGCCGTCCGTGAAGAGCAGGTCCGCGTCCCCGTCCCCGTCGAGGTCCCCGACGACGAACCCGCCCCGCATCTCCACGTCCAGGGTGTTGTACGAGTCGTCCTCGGGGGGCCACGCGTACGTCCCCGGGTCGAACCCGATCCCCGCCGCGTCGGTCGCGTCCTCGAAGGGCAGGTGGACCGCGTCGGACGGCTGCCCGCAGACGACCTCGGCGCCGGCCGTCAGCGTCGCCGGATCGCCCGACGGGAGCCCCGCGTCGTCGTCGTCGTCGCCCGGCCCGGCGGTCGCGTCGTCGTCGTCCGGACCGGGCCCCGCGCACGCCGCCGCGAGCAGCGCGGCGCAGACGACCCAGGACCGGGGACGGATGCCGACCACCGGTGCAGGGTACGATCCCCGCGGTGCTCCGCCGCGTCCTCATCGCGGGCCTGCTGGTGGTCCTCGCGCCGTCGATCCTCGCCGCGGGGTTCGGCGTCTGGACCCCCCTCGGCGGCCTCCAGCAGCACCTCGCCCTCGACCTCCTCCTCGAGATCCTCCTCTGGCTGGAGTCCTTCGAGCCGCGGACGTCCCGCGTCAACACGGGCCTCATCGGCTGGTGGGAGA
>CAYFOA010000325.1:5742-6014 GCA_964344575.1 uncultured Rickettsiales bacterium
GCTCCGCGCTGCTGCTGTTCGGGTCGACGTGGGACCGCAAGCTCCCCGCGTTCCTCCGCCCCGTCGTCGACGTCCCCGAGATCGTCCTCGTCTTCGTCGGCCTCGTCGCCGCGTCCGCCGTCCTCGCGCTCGGCGCGTCCGTCGACCGCCTCGTGTGGTGGACCGGCGCGGGCATCGCGACGGTCGCCGGCCTCGCCCGCCACGGCCCGCCCCGCCCCGCGGACGACGAGGGAGGCTGGCGCGCCCCGTCGAACCGCCTCCGCCGCGCCCTG
>CAYFOA010000326.1:0-5965 GCA_964344575.1 uncultured Rickettsiales bacterium
CGCTGTCCCTGCGCGATCGGCTCCCGGACTTCCTTGGCGATCTTGGCGAGGCCGCCGGACGCGGCCCTTGGCTCCCTTGGCGTAGCTCGTCCAGGACGGACGAGCCCGACAAGTCGCGAGCAGAACCCCACGGCCCTCGCGGGGATCGACCTGCGGGAGCCGATCGATCCACCCGCGTCCGTTCGTCCGACGATCCGCTAACCTCCCGCCCCGTGAAGCGCCTCTGGCCCCTCGTCTTCCTCCTCGGGTGCGGGCTGCCGACCGTCGATCCGCCGGACGTGGTCATCGAGCTGCCCGACGACGACGACTCGGCCGACGACGACGACGACGACTCCGCCAACCCCGGCGACGACGACGACGCGGTCGGTCCCGACGACGACGACGTCTCCACCTCCCCGGACCGGGCCGGCGTCGTGTGGGTCCTCGACCGGCACCACTGGACCCTCCCCGACGACGCCGTCCACCGGGGCTACGCCGAGGGCTCCTTCGCCACCGACGCCGCCGTCCCCGTCACCGACCTCCTCGGCCCCGACGGCTTCCCCCTCCCCGGCGTCCTCCTCCACCCCGACGTCGACCCCTTCGCCGGCGACGAGGGGTGCGAGGCCATCGCCGGCGACGACGCCCGGGACCCCCTCCCCCTGTCCGAGGACGTCGGCGACGCCCTCCACCTCACCGCCGAGGGCGGCGGCGCCGACCTCACCATCCCGAGGAAGGGCGACCTCTACACCTGGGCGGGCGCGGACGGCCCCCCCGACGACGCCTTCGGGATCACGCTCGACGGCGGCGCCTCCTGGCCCGGCTCCGACACCCCCGGCGCCTTCGCCTTCCCCGCCGCCCCCGCCGACGTCGTCCCCACCCCGGGCACCGTCTCCGGCGCCGCCCTCGGCTCGCTCCACGTCGGCTGGATCCCGGGCGGGGGCGAGGGACGGATCGAGATCCTCGTCGCCCGCTACGCCGCCGCCGCCGACACCTCGGCGTGGACCGCCGTCCGCTGCCTCGCCGACGACGACGGCACCTTCACCATCGACGCGAGCGCGCTCATCGCCGCCGGCTCCGGCGACCTCCGCTTCGCCGTCACCCGCGCCGCCTGGGCCGTCCTCGACGAGGACCCCGCCGAGGGCCGCCCCCGCCTCGACACCGGCAGCATCCGCACCGTGTGGTACACCGCCACCGTCGGCGGCTGACGGTCTCCGACCCCACCCCCCAACCCACCCCGGATCCATGGACACGATCGAAGGACGCTGGCTCGTCACCACCCCGTTCGGCGGCATCGAGCTGTCCGTCGCCCGCGACGGCAGCTTCGACCTCGGCGGCCGCACCGGACGCCTCGAGATGATCGAGTCGGCGCTCCGCATCGCCGGCACCGACACCTACATCCCCCTCCCCCAGGGCGAGGCGTGGTGGATCCCGCTCCCCGACAGCGGCGGCGTCCTCCGCTTCGAGCGCCATGCGTCGATCGACCGGCGCCGCCTCGACTTCGCCAGCGGCCTGACCCTCGAGCTGCCCGGCACGTGGGAGGTCGGCGAGGTCCCCGGCGCCGTCTCCGCCTGCCCCCCCGCCGCCGTCCGCCCCGGCCTGCCGCCGTCCTCGTTCATCGAGATCTACGAGTCCCTCGCCCCCCTGGACGACGACATGCTCGCCGCCGCCATGGTCGCGATGCTCGGCGAGCGGACCGCCAACGCCCGCGTCCAGCCCGGTCAGCGCCTCTCCGCCGGGGGCAAGGACGTCACCCGCTACTCCAGCCTCGCCAAGACCCCCACCGGCGAGTCGGTCGGGGTCCAGCTCTGGGTGACGACGTCGGGCGACCACGTCCTCGCCATCGCCCAGGCCCGGGTCGAGGACCACGACGACATCACCGACGCCGACGTCGAGGGGATCCTCGCGTCCGCGGAGTTCCCCTCGTGGGCCCGCGACGACCGCCTCGCCGGCGCCTGGCGCCGCACCGAGCGCCGCCCCTCGGGCCCCCTCACCGAGATCGTCGAGCGCCGCCTCGACCTCCTCGACGACGGCACCTACCGCCGCGAGCGGAGCTCCCTGCTCGAGGTCCCCGAGGGCTCCCGGCCGCCGTCCCAGCAGCCGCGCGAGACCCGCGAGCGGATCGGCGTGTGGTACGCGAACGGCGACCGGATCCTGCTGTCCGCGGGGCTTCAGGGGTACCGCGTCCTCAACGCCCGCCGCGACGGAGACAGCCTCGTCCTCGACGACGAAAACTGGAATCGGGTCTAAAGCGACTTACCTTTGTACCGATAGCTACGTACAGGAGGAGAAGGAGAGGGAGCCAGGAGGGGTCGGAAGGAGGCGCCATGATGGTGCGAGACTTCATCGGTCGGTTGACGTCCTTGACGTCCTTCGAGAACGGACTGCGCGCTCTCCTCGTGCTGAACCTCTTCGACGCCTTCCTCACCATGATCTGGGTGTACTCCGGCCTCGCCACCGAGGCGAACCCCGTCATGGCCGAAGCGATGGGCCACGGCCCCGGGCCGTTCCTGCTCACCAAGGTCGCGCTCGTGTCGCTCGCCGTCGTGCTGTTGTGGCGCAACCGGGAGGCGCTCAGCGCCCGCCTCGCGCTCGTCCCCGTCGCGATGCTCTACGCGTTCGTCGGCGGCGGCCACATCGGCTTCGCCCTCCACAAGGGGTTCGAGGCCGCGCCGACGGTGCTCGCCGCCCTATAGGGCCGTCCCCAGCAGCTCCAAGGCCTCGATCGTCCCCCTCCCGGCGAGGGCTCGCTGCGCCTGGGCGGCGGCCTCGGCGAGGTCCCCGCCGACGACCACGTAGCGGCTGTCGTCGCTCACCCGGACCAGCCACGCGGTCCGCGCGCCGGCGGCCGCGGCGGGGGCGGGCGACGCGGACGACGCGGCCGGCGCGGCCTTGCCCGCGTCCCGCACCGAGGGGATCCCCTTCCGCTTGCGGTACTGCGCCACCTGGTACTTGCTCACGCCCGCCTGGGCGGCGACCTGCGCGTCCGGCAGCTTGCCGAGGAGGTGGGTCAGAGGGGACAGCCGCCGCGCCGTGCTCCGCGCCTTGCGGCTCCCCGTCGCCCCCCGCTGCGACTTCCGGTCCGTCCCCGTCCGCTTCATCGCGCGCTGGAGCGTGATCTCCGCGACCTCGAACTTCTTCGCCAGCTCGGCGAGCGACTTCTTGTCCTTCAGGGCGAGGAAGTCGGGCCACCACGCCTGCGCCTCGGCGCTCCGCGGATCCGGCCCCTTGCGCGGCTTGTTCGGCTTCTTCGCGGGCCCCCGTCCGCGACGCACCGTCTTGCGCTCCACCCCCGCGCGCTTGAGCGCTCGGCTCAGTCCGTTGATGGAGACCCCGAACTTGTCCGAGAGCTCGGCGAGGCTCAGCTCGTCCTTCAGCTCCAGCAGATCGGGCCACCAGGAGGCGGATTCCAGGCGGGGGCGGGGCATGGGGGCACCTTTCGTTGTGTTGGGACGGACGCTTGGATCCAAGCGCGGCCGGAGGGTAACGGATCGGACCCCCGATGGGAACTTCGACGGCCGCGACTGGCTACACTTCGCCCGTGCTCCGGGCCGAGGACAACGCGTTCGCGCAGGTCGCCCTCCAGATGGAGCTCCTCACGTTGGAGGATCTGCTCTCCGCCGTCGCCGCCCACGCCCGCGCCACGGACGGGCGGACGCTGCGGGAGACGCTCGTCCGGGACGGCTACCTGAGCGAGGACGAGGCCGTGGCGCTGGCCCGGGCCGTGCTCGACCGGCCCCTGGGGCGGGGGCTGCGGGAGCGCCGCTACGAGGTCGGCGAGCTGCTCGGCAAGGGCGCCAACGGCGTCGTCCACCTCGCCGGGGACCGCCGCCTGGGACGCCACATCGCGCTGAAGATGCACGGCAAGGGGGCGGCGCTGTCCGAGATCGAGCTCGGCCGGTTCACCCACGAGGCCCAGGTCACCGGCCAGCTCGCCCACCCCTCCATCGTCCCCGTCCACGACCTCGGCGTCCTCCCCGACGGCCGGCCCTTCTACACGATGAAGCGCATCGACGGGCAGACGCTCAAGGACGTCTACGACGGCATCAAGCGGGACGTGGGCGACTACCTGGAGACGTGGACCGTCCCCCACCTCGTCGGCGTCCTCCTCCGCGTCGCCCAGGCGACGGCGTTCGCGCACGACCGCGGCGTCATCCACCGCGACATCAAGCCCGCCAACATCATGGTCGGCGACTACGGCGAGGTGCTGCTGCTCGACTGGGGGGTCGCGCGTGTGTTGGGACAGGCCGAGCCCGGGTGCGCGCCGGTGGCGACGTGGCGGTCCGAGGGGGAGGACGACCTCACCATCGCGGGGACGGTCGCGGGGACGCCCGCCTACATGGCGCCCGAACAGGCGCGCGGCGACATCGACGCGATCGGGCCGCCCGCCGACGTCTACTCGATCGGGATCGTGCTCTACGAGTACCTCGTGGGATCGCGGCCGTTCCGGGCGTCGAACGTCCGCGAGCTCCTCGACAAGGTGATCACCGATCCGATCCGACCCCCCTCGGAGACCCGCACGCCCCGCGACGTCCCCCCGGAGCTGGAGGCGCTGTGCATGCGGTGCGTCCACAAGGACCCGAAGAAGCGGTACGCGGACGGGCGGGCGCTGGCGGCGGCGCTGGAGGGGTTCCTGGAGGGGTCCCGCAAGCGCGAGGAGGCGGCCGCCCTGACGCGCCGCGCGAAGGCGAAGTCGACGGCCTACACGCGGGCCGCGGAGGCCGCCGCGAAGATGGAGGAGCAGCTCCGCCGCCACCGCGCCACGCTGCCTCCGTGGAGCCCCGAGGACGAGCGCCGGCCGGCCGCCGAGGCGGAGCGGCAGTGGCTCGAGCTGCGATCGCTCCGAGACGACACCTACGACGACGCGCTGGCGCTGTACCAGGCCGCCCTGGAGGCCGAGCCCCGGAACGTCGAGGCGCGCGGGGGGCTGGCGGCGCTGTACCTGCGGAAGATGGACGAGGCGGAGACGCGGGGGGACGCGGCGGCGGCGCGGTTCTTCCGGTCGCAGGTGCTCCGCTACGACGTCGGGGTCCTCCGGTCGATCCTGGAGGGGCCCAGCAGCCTCGACCTGACCACCGATCCGCCCGGCCTGGAGCCCACGCTGATCCCGCTGACGGCGACCCTGAGCGGGATCCAGCGGGGGACCGGGGTGGTGATCGGACCGACGCCGCTCGCCGAGCAGAGCCTCCCGGCGGGGTCGTACGTCGTGGAGCTGGCGGCCGAGGGGTGCGAGCCGGTGGTGCTCGCCGTCCGCGCGGACCGGCCCGCGAGGCTGGCGCTCACGGTCCGGCTCCCGCGCGACGGGGAGCTGGAGGCGGGGATGATCGCGATCCCGGCGGGGGCGTTCGGGGCGGGCGGGGATCCGCTGGCGGTGGACGCCGAGCCCCGCCGCGACGGGCGCCTCGGTCGCTACGCGATCGGGCGGTACCCGGTGACGGTGTCGGCGTTCCAGAAGTTCCTCGAGGAAGGGGGCGCGGCGAAGGGGTTCGACTGCTGGACGGGGCCGGACGACGTCCCCGCCAACGAGCAGCCCCACCTGCCCGCGCTGGGGGTGTCGCTGAGGGGCGCCGAGACGTACGCGGAGTGGCTGTCGGAGAAGACGGGGCGGCGGTTCCGGCTGCCCACCCACGAGGAGTGGGAGAAGGCGGCCCGGGGCGTGGACCGGCGGATCTTCCCCTGGGGCGACCGCTGGGATCCGACCGCCTGCAACGGCCCCGACGCGGTCGGCGGCCCGCCCCGCCCCCGCGCGGTGGGGAGCCACCCCCTGGACTGCTCGGTCTACGGGGTGATGGACCTCGCGGGCGGCGTGAGCGAGTGGGTCCGGGGCGACGTCCCCCACCGGCCCGATCGCGGCTGGCTGCGCGGGGGGAGCTGGAACGGGCACCCGACGCAGGCGCGGATCTGCTCGCGGATGACGGCCGAGGCGGGGTCGCGGGGGGGGACGATCGGGTTCCGGCTGGTGCAGGAGCTGTACTGACGGGACTGGGGG
>CAYFOA010000327.1:0-5959 GCA_964344575.1 uncultured Rickettsiales bacterium
CGACCTCCCGCCCCCGCCGGAGCCCCAGCCGGTCCCGTTCCCCCTCCCCGACCTCCTCGACGGCCCCACCCCCGACTACCCCGCCGCCGCCCTCGAGGCCGCCCTCGAAGGCAACGTCGTCCTCGAGCTGGGCCTCGACGACGCCGGCCTCCCCACCGACGTCGTCGTCATCCGCGAACCCGGCGACTTCGGCCTCGGCGAGGCGGCCGCCGCGGCCACCCGCGACTCCGTCTTCGACGACCCCGGCGAGGCCGACGTCCCCCTCCCCCTCCGCCGCTACTTCCGCGTCGTGAAGTTCGTCCTCCCCGAGGAGCACCGCCCCCCGCCCCCCGAGGTCGACCCCGACGCCCCCGAGCCCGAGATGGCGGACGAGCTCACCGTCCTCCCCGTCCTCACCTCCGAGGCCGAGGCCGACTACCCCGCCGCCGCCAAGGACGCGAGCGTCATGGGGACCGTCTCGATGGAGCTCGAGGTCAGCGACACCGGCGCCCTCGACGCCGTCCGCTTCCTGTCCGCCGACCCCGCCGGCTGGGGCTTCGGCGTCGCCGCCATGCGCGCCGTGTGGCGGTTCGACTTCGAGCCCGCCTACGCCGGCGAGGTCCCCGTCCCCGTCCGCATCACCTACACCTACGGCTTCACCCTCAAGCAGGAGGTCGTCGTCGAGGAGGCGACCACCCCGAAGGCGGGCGACGCCATCGACCCCGACGGGCCCGTCAACCTGTCCGGCTACGTCCGCGAGACCGGCACCCGCAAGGCGCTCGCCGACGTCGACGTCTTCATCGAGGAGCTCCAGCACGGCACCCTCACCGACGACCTCGGCTGGTTCGAGTTCCGCGGCCTCCCCGCCGGCACCTACCGCGTCCTCGTCGCCGTCCCCGGCTACAACAAGTTCGAGACCGAGGAGGACGTCGACGTCGGCGAGGCGACCGAGGTCGTCTACTTCGTCCGCCCGTCCCCCTTCGGCGTCCCCGAGACCATCGTCCGCACGGAGAAGGAGGCCAAGGAGGTCACCAAGCGCTCGATCACCATCGAGACCATCGAGAAGATCCCGGGCACCTTCGGCGACCCCGTCAAGGTCGTCCAGAACCTCCCCGGCGTGGCCCGCTCCCCCTTCGACTTCGGGCTCCTCCTCGTCCGCGGCTCCGGCCCCGAGGACAGCGGCGCCCACATCGACGGCATCCGCGTCCCCCAGCTGTTCCACTTCGGGGGGTTCCGCTCGATCCTGACCCCGATCCTGCTCGACTCGGTCGACTTCTACCCCGGCGGCTACGGCCCCGCCCACGGCCGCCTCACCGGCGGCATCCTCGACGTCCGCACCCGCACCGAGTACGAGGACGTCGTCCACGGCCTGATCCAGTTCGACCTCCTCGACGCGTCGGCCGCCGTCGTCGGCCCGATCAAGAAGAAGGGGGAGCGCTACCCCATCGGCGGCTTCGTCGTCGCCGCGCGCCGCTCCTACCTCGACATCGTCCTCCCCGTGCTCGCCCCGGCGACCGTCGACCTGTCCCGCACGATCTTCCCCCAGTGGACCGACGTGCAGGGGAAGCTGACCCTCCGCCCGCACCCGAACCACACGCTGTCGTGGCTCGCCTACTACTCCCAGGACCGGGCGGGGACGCGCGTCGAGGACCCCGGGGTGGCGTCCGTGGAGTCGTCCCAGGGCGACATCCTCTTCAAGAACGACTTCTGGCGGGTCACGTTCGACTGGGACTGGCGGCCGTCGGACCGCGTCCACAACTCGTTCGTGTTCGCCGTCGGCCAGGACATCGCCCGCTTCGGGCTGGGCCAGTTCGGGACCGTCGACACCGACGCCTTCTGGTGGATGCTGCGGGACGTCGCCTCGATCGACCTGGTCGACGAGCACCTCGAGCTCCGCGTCGGGACGGACATCATCGCGTCGCAGTACGCCTTCGCCTTCAACTTCTTCGACTTCGACGTCCGCACCTTCGGGAGCGACCCCAACGCCGAGCGGGAGGAGCTGGAGCTGGCCGACGGCGGCTTCGCCATCGCCCCCGCCCTCTTCGCCGAGGCCCGCGTCCGGCTCGCGGACGAGCGGATCGAGCTGGTCCCCGGGCTCCGGCTCGACGGCTACGTCGCCGAGGACGAGTTCGCCTTCGCCACCCTCGACCCGCGCTTCAGCTTCCGGATCACCCCCGACCCCGAGGAGCGGCTCGACATCAAGGGCAGCGCGGGCATCTACCACCAGAACCCGCAGGGGTTCGAGATCCTCGACGAGACGGGCAACCCCGACCTCAAGCCGGAGGAGAGCTACCAGTTCACCCTCGGCGCGGACGTCCGCTTCACCGACTTCCTCAGCCTCGACGTCACCGGCTTCTACAAGCGGCTCACCAGGCTCGTCGTCTTCCAGGGCGGCAACGTCGTCGGCGGCGGCAGCGACGCGGCCTGGGGCAACAGCGGCGACGGCCACATCTACGGCGCGGAGGTGTTCCTCCGCATGCACCAGTTCAAGAACTTCGAGGGCTGGATCGCGCTGACCCTGCAGCGGTCGAACCGCCGCGACCACCCCGAGGACGAGGCGTTCTACCTCCACGACTTCGACCAGCCCGTCATCCTCGACGTGGTCGCGTCCTACGACCTCCCCTACGGCTTCCGCATCGGCGCGCGCTGGCGCTACGTCAGCGGCAACCCCGAGACACCGATCCTGGACAACATCTACGACGCCGACGAGGACGCCTACATCCCCCTGTCGGGCGACTACAACAGCGACCGCCTCCCCGACTTCCACCAGCTCGACATCCGCGTCGACAAGGAGTTCCTCTTCCGCCGCTGGAAGCTCGCCGTCTACCTCGACGTGATGAACGTCTACAACCGGCAGAACCCGGAGTCGACGATCTACAACTTCGACTACACCGAGAAGACCCACCTGTACGGGCTGCCGATCATCCCCAACCTCGGCGTGAAGGCGACCTTCTGATGCGCGCTCGGCTGCTCGTGCTGGTGCTCCCCCTGCTGATGGGCTGCAACCTCCTGCAGCTGACGCCCACGTCCCAGGTGATCCGGACCCGGATCGCGGGGATCCAGGCCGAGCCGGCGGAGATCGGGGTCGGGGACTCGACGACCCTGACGGCGCTGATGGTCCACCCCGACCACCCGGCCCCCGAGATGGGGATGATCTGGTTCAGCTGCCTCGAGGCGGGGGGCGCGACGGGCTGCCTCGGGTTCGATCCCGAGGACCTCCCCGAGGACGGCGAGGAGGTCGACCCCACGGGCTTCCAGTTCCAGGTCGGCAGCGAGTTCGTCTACACGGCAACGGGCCCCGATCTGGAGGAGGCGTGGGCGGCGCTGGAGCCCGCCGACCGGGTCGAGGGGCTGACCGTGCTGGTGTCCGTGAACCTCGTGCGGATGACCGACGCGGAGCTGGAGCTGCTGTTCTTCGACCTCTTCTCGGCCTTCGCCGAAGGCAACACGGAGCGGGCGGAGGCGCTCGGCGCCGAGCTCGCCGACCTCATCGAGAACGGCATCAGCGCGGCGCGGCGGGTGGTCGTCTCGGACAAGACGGCGGGCGACCCGTCCGCGGTGGACTGCCCCGTCACCGAGCTCCTCCCCAACGTCAACCCCAGCCTCGACGGGCTGGTGCTGCACATCGACGAGGAGGGGAAGGACGCGGGGTTCCCCCTCGGCAACGTCATCTTCGTGGACCCCGGCGCCACCCTCACCCTCCGGCCGGTCGTCTCGGTCGACTCGGTCGAGGACTACCTCTACATCACGACCGACGGCGTGACCGAGTGCCGCGACGAGGACCCCTGGTTCGCCTGGATCACCAACGGCGGCGCGTTCACCGGCGACTACAGCTTCGTCGCCGACGAGGAGGACCTCGAGGAGGTCACGGGGCGGCCAAAGATCAACCGGCTGACGCTGGTGGAGGACGAGCTCTTCGGGGACCAGCGGGACCTCTGGCTGGTCGTCCGCGACCGGCGCGGGGGGCTCGACTGGAACCACTGGACCCTGCTCCCGCAGAGCCTCGAGTAGGGGCGCCTCATAGGTGATCACTTAAGACCTCTCGCTGGTCAGTCCTGCCGTCGACACAACAAACGGACGCGGGCGATACCGCTCTGGCCGGAGCCCCGAATCCCGCGAACGTCGGGCCTGTCTCACCCCATTCCCTCACGCAAAGCCGCAAAGGCCCGACGGGCGCGAGCCCAAGTTCGGCAGCCTGGACTCCATCCCCGCGGAGACGACGTACCGGCCATCGAGCGGAGCGCTCGCGAGGGTCATCCTCTTTGCGGCTCTGCGCCTTTGCGTGAGAACAACGGAAAGCAGGACGTTTCAGACGCGGAGCTGACCTTGCAGCCGACGATCGAGCCGCTCGTGTCTGTTGCAACATCGAGAGTCTCACGCGGCGGATGCGCCTTCCATCCGGACGGCGCTCCCTAAGATCTCACCTACGAGGGGCGCCTAGGGGACCAGGGTGTTGAAGCTGACGTCGAGCGTGGTCGCGGTCGCGGGCTCGATCCAGACGGTGGGGAGGTTCCCCTTGTCGTCCAGCTGGTAGAGGAAGTCGCCGGACGTCGGCCCCTCGACGTGGCCGCTGTCGTCGTCGTCGAGGTGGACCGCGACGTAGAACGGCTCGGCCCGGCTCGGGACCCCCGCGAGCGTGTAGTCGACCACGGCGCCGGCCGTCCCGAGGGCGACGTCCTCGACCCGCAGCACGACCCACGGCCAGACCTCCTCGCCGGCGGCGACCGGATCTTCGGGGAGGAGCGCGACCCAGACGTCGCCGTGGGCGTCGCCGGGGTACCCCGTCAGCGACGGATCGAGCCGCAGCTGGCCGGTCAGCTCCCCCGCGTCGGCGGAGCAGAACACGCTCTCGGACATCGGGTATCCGACCCCGAACGTCGTGCACATCTCCTCGGGGAAGATGATCACCTCGTCCGTGTCGTTGTCCCACGTGCACGTGGTGCGGAACGCCTCCCCCGCCGAGACCTGGATCTCACCGTCCTCGAAGTAGCTGATCGGCGCCTCCTCGCGGAACCGCGCCTCCCACTCGGGGACGTTGAGGAGGTTGAGCATGCCGCCCTCCGCCTGCATCCAGTCGACCGTGTAGCGGACCCCGAACAAGTGCATGTGGGGGCCGACCGAAAGGACCGTCGCGTCGGCCGGCCACTGGCAGTCGAACTGGTAGCTGAACTCGCCCCCCGGCGGGATCTCCAGCTCGCCCCAGTCGTGGTTGAACGTCCCCGCCCAGTGCTCGACCTCGTCCATCTCGATGGTCACGAGGTCGAAGGCCACGTCCGCGTACGCGACCTCCTCGCCGTAGTTGATGAAGTGGCTGTCGATGATCCAGCCGCGGTCGCCCTCCATCTCGAACGCGACCCCCTCGGGGAGCTGGAAGTACCAGTCGTCCTCGATGTCCTCGGTCTCGAGGTCGTGCTCCTCCTCGTCGTCCTGGCGGACCGCCTCGAAGATCGTCGGCGCGGTCGCGTACCAGTCGTCCAGCTCCTCGCACCGCACGAGCGTCCCGTCGGTGTACTCGACCCCCTCGGGGACCCACTTCAGGAGCATGTGGTGGATGTAGGGGGAGTTCGTCCGGAGGGCCATCTTCGTGACCGCGAGCGTCTCCGGCATCGTGCCGAAGTAGCACCAGAAGACCTCCTCGCCGGGGGGCAGCTCGATCCCGTCGAGCTGGATCCGCATGTCGACGTCGTCCGGCTCGGGGATGTCCTCGAGCTCCTCGGGGCCGTCGTTCCCGGGCGGTCCGCCCTCCGAGCAGGCGACCGCGAGGAGCCCGAACGAGACGGCCAGGACGAGGGGCAGGAGGCGCACGCCGCAAGCATAGAGCCGCCCCCCGCGGCGTGCACTGACTTTCCCCGGGCGCCGGCGGCCCCCCACAGTAGGATCCGGTCTCGACCCCGGAGAGCAGCATGCCCCGACCCCTCGTCCTCGCCCTGATCGTCGCGTTCCTGCTGCCCCTGGCGGCGTGCCCCGATCCGGATGACGA
>CAYFOA010000328.1:0-5861 GCA_964344575.1 uncultured Rickettsiales bacterium
ATGGTCCCGGTGAGGCGCGTCCCGGACGGACGCGATCCTCACCCTTCGCGGCCTTCGCGTCTTCGCGCCTTGCCCGTCGTCCCGGACGGACGACGGGCCCCCGGGCCAGGTCCGAATCGAGCAGGAGCCCCCCCGACGCGAGTCCGCGCTCTAGTTGCTGTCGCCGACCCTCAACGGGATGCCGCCGCCGTCGAAGGTGACGAAGATGCGGTGCATGGCGTGGGCGTTCACGTTGGCGGGGTCGATGAAGAAGCGGTAGCCGACGCGGACGGGGCCGTGGCGGATGTCGACGCCGAGGTCGAGGCCGGCGCGGAAGGAGCGCTCCTGGTCGAGCGAGCGGTCGATCACGAGCGAGCAGCCGTCCGCGTTCTCGTCGTCGGCGCAGACCGTCACCAGCTCGTCGACGCGGTGCTGGAACCGGTTCCACCCCGCCCGGAAGCCGAGCGCCGGGACGACGTAGTTGCGGCTCCCTTCGCCGAACATGCGGACGCGCCAGCCGAAGCTCGCCCCGGTCTCGATCGACCACCAGAAGTCCCGCGGCCGGCCCGCGACCTCGTCGCTGCCGGGGAAGCCGGCGCGGGTGCCGAGCACGATCTCGACCCAGGGCTCGAGCCGGACCTGGTCCACGAACACGGCGCGGAGCCCATAGGACAGGGTGGCGCCGAGGTGCGAGGGGCGGTTGTGGGCGGCGAGGCCGATGCCGGCCCAGGACTGGAGGTGGTGGGCGCGGACGAAGGGCTTCTCCAGGCGGGGCTCGGCGACGAGGTCCCGGATCGCGGTGGCGTCGACGGCGAGGGCGCGCCCCCCGGCGTCGTCGACGGCCTCCAGGAGCAGGCCCGCGAGCAGCCCCTCGGCGTCGTACAGGGGGGCCCCCTCGTCGCCGACGCCGGGGCCGCGGTCGACGAGGAACCGGCGCGGACGCTCCCCGGGGGCGAGGTCGCCCTCCCCGAGCTGGCTCTCCAGCGCGGAGACACGGACGGTCAGCGGTGAGAACGTCAGCATCTCGCGCAGGGTGAGGCTCCCCTCGCCGAGGCCGACGGAGCCGCCGTGGCCGACCATCGTGAGCTCCTCGCCGACGGTCCGGCCCGTGCCGCTGACGATGGCGGCGTTGCCGGCGGGGGCGGCGTCTTCCAGCTCGAGGAGGGCGAGGCCTTCGTAGCGGTCGACGGCGACGATGCGGCCCCGCGTGAGGTGGCCGTCGCCGAGCCGGACGTCGGCGGGCCAGCCCACCTGGACGGTCTTCAGGGGGACGACGACGGCGCGCCCCTCGTCGACGAGGACGCCGCCGGAGACGCGGCCGGAGGCGACGACGCGGGCGGTGGAGGCGAGGGGATCGGGGGGGGCGAGGAGGGTGGCGGTGGTGACGGCGTCGACGGCCTCGTTCTCGTTCTCGTTCTCGTTCTCGTTCTCGGCCTCGTTCTCGCTCTCGTTCTCGGCCTCGTTCTCGTTCTCGTTGTGGGCGCCGTCCTGGCGCCCATCCTGCGGACGCGCCGCCTCCGGCGGCACGCGACCTCCCGCGCGTCCAGCGCTTCGGTTCTCGTTCTCGTTCTCGATCCCGTCCTCGGGCTCGCTCCCGTCCTGTCCCCAGGCCGGGCCGGTCACCAGAATCGCCGCCGCCAGGATCCACATCGTCCGCATCGCCACCTCCGAGAACCGGCGCACTATAAGCTCCCCGCGTGAGCCCCGAGCGCCTCCTCCGGATCGCCGCCGCCTACCACGGCCTGATGGGGGCCGTGCTGCTGCTCCTGGCGGGGGACTTCTTCACGTTCCTGAAGCTCGATCCGCCTCGCTACTGGCTGTTCTACGCCGTCGCCGCGGCGGCCCCTGCGGTGGCCGGGTTCGCGTGCGAGATCGCGCGGCGTCGCCCCGATCTTCGGCCCGGGCTGCTGTACGGCCTGATCGCCGGGAACCTCGCCGCGGCGGTGATCGTGATCGGGGTCGTGACGTGGACGCAGCTGCCGCCGGCGCTGTACGCCAGCGGCGCGGCGGCCGGCCTGTGGGCGTGGCTGCTGTGGAACGTATACTCGCCCGAGCCCTCTGCATGAGTGACCGACTGAACGACCTCGTCGCGAACCTGGCGCGCGACCTCGAGAACGCCGATCCCCGGGTCCGCGCCCGCAAGGAGTGGAAGGAGGCGGACGCGTGGGTCCGCTCCGTCGACGCCGAGGGGCTCGACGAGGACGCCCTCGCGGACACGGTCCGGACGGGCGAGGCGCACCGCGATCTGCTCGACATCGCCACCTCCGAGGTGAAGGCGAAGGTCGACGCCGAGGAGCGGACGAAGCAGACCCGGCTGGACGAGGACGAGCAGCTGCTGACGATGATGAGCAACGAGCTCAAGCTCTACGGCGGCCTGATCTTCGCCTCGTTCGTCCTCCCCCCCGCCACGCTCGGCCCGTTCGGGGCGTACTGCGGCTTCGGCATCCTCCCCGCGGCGTTCGGCCTGGCGCGGATGCTGTCGGCGATGGACAAGGTCTCGGGGCGGGGCTGGCTCATCCTCCAGGACCGCGTCGACCAGGTGACGCAGCGGGTCAAGATGGCCCACGGCGCGGCCGGCGCCGCGGCCCTGCTGACGATCCTGTGGGTGGTGATCGCGCTGCTGGCGACCGAAGCCGGCGCCTGAGGACCGACGATGTCGACCATCGCCCTGGACTGCATGGGCGGCGACCACGGCCCGCGCGAGGCCCTCGCGGGCGCGGCGGCGCTGTCCCTGGAGCGGCCCGACCTCCACACCATCTGCGTGGGCGACGCGGGCGTCCTCGGCCCGCTGCTCGACGAGCTCCGCTACGACCCGGCGCGCCTGAGCGTCCGCCACACGCCGGACTTCGTCGGCCCCGAGGACGTCCCCCGGGAGGCGCTCGCGGCAAACCCCGAGGTGTCGATCGCGGTGGCTTGCGAGATCGTCGCCGAGGGGCGGGCGGACGCGGTGGTGACGTCCGGCTCGACGGGGGCGGCGATCCTGGCGGCGGCGAAGCGGCTGGGGCGGATCCCCGGGATCCGGCGGGCGGCGCTCGCCGCGGTGACCCCCACCGAGCAGCGCCACGGCCCCCACCAGGACCCCTTCGCCCTGCTCCTCGACGTCGGCGCCACGCTGCACGTCTCCGCCCGCGACCTGGTGACGTTCGCGATCATGGGATCGGCGTACGCGGCCGCGATCTCGGGCAACGACCGGCCCCGCGTGGCGCTGCTCTCGAACGGCACCGAGCCGCACAAGGGGCCGCCCGAGGTCGTCGAGGCCCACGAGCTGCTCTACGGCATCCCCGAGATCGACTTCGCGGGGAACGTGGAGGGGCTCGACATCCCCCGCGGATCGGTGGACGTCGTCGTCACCGGGGGCTTCCTCGGGAACGTCGTCCTGAAGATGCTGGAGGGCATCGGGGAGGTCATCGCCGACCTCGCCAGCGACGCCTACGCGCGCAAGTTCCTGTGGCGCCTCGGGCTGACGATGCTGAGCTCGGGCATCAAGCAGATCGAGGCCGTGATGGACTGGGAGTCCTACGGCGGGGCGCCCATCCTCGGCTTCTCCCAGCCCCTCATCAAGGCGCACGGACGGAGCCGCAGCAGGGCGATCGCGAACGCCTGCAAGGTCGCCGCCAAGGCCGCCCGGTCCGACATGGTGCGGACGGTGGAGCGGGCCGTCTCCCGGCTGCCGGAGGAGCGCGCGTGACCTCCTGGCGCCACGTCTACCGGTGGGACCTCGACAAGACCTACCTCGACACGAAGTTCGAGAAGCTCAGCCGGATGGTGAAGATCGCCTTCGAGGCGCCGGAGGAGAAGAAGAACGTCCCCGGGTCGGCGGCGCTGCTGCGGGAGCTGACGGCGGCGCGCGAGGGGGTCGCGCCGGCGCGGGTGTGCATCGTCTCGGGGTCGCCGACGCAGATGCGGAAGGTCCTCGAGCAGAAGCTGAAGCTCGACGGCATCACGTGGCACGAGTTCCACCTCAAGCCGCAGCTGAAGAACCTGCGGCGGGGCCGGTTCCGGGCCGTTCGGGACCAGATCGGCTACAAGCTGCCGCTGCTCCTCCGGTCGCGCGCGAAGCTGACCGAGGACGTCCCCGAGACGCTCTTCGGGGACGACGCCGAGGCCGACGCGTTCATCTACTCGCTGTACGGCGACATCGTGGCGGGCCGGGTCGACGACCAGGCGATGGTCCAGGTGATGAAGGCGGCGGGGTCGTACGGCGACGCCATCGACGCCGCCCACCGGAGCCTCCGGAAGCTCGAGTTCGCCCGCTCCGAGGCGGTGGAGCGCGTCTTCATCATGCTCGACAAGCGGACCCCCCCGGCCTGGTTCCGGCCCTACGGCAGCCGCGTCGTCCCCGTCTTCAACTACTTCCAGGCGGCGCTCGTGCTCTTCGCCGCGGGCCACCTCGACGCGCGCGGGGTGATCACGGTGACGCAGGCGTTCCTGGACGCGGACCGGCACACGCCGGACGAACTCGCGAACCTCTTCCAGGACGTGGTCCGGCGGGGCCACCTCCCCGGGGACGCGATGCAGGAGCTGGGGATGGCGGTGCAGGACGAGGCCGACACGCCGCCCCAGACGCGGGAGGTGGTGTGGGCCTGCGTGCAGCGGTTCGTGGACCTCGCGGACCAGCGCACCTACCGGTCCCCGGCGCCCCCCGAGGTGGACTACCTGACGCTGCTGGACCAGCTCAAGAAGCGGCACTGATGGGGCTGTTCGACGTCCACGCGCACCTGACGCACCCGCGGCTGGCGCCGAAGGAGGCCGACATCCTCGCGCGGGCGCGGGCGGCGGGGCTGACGTCGATCATCAGCAACGGGCTGAACCTGAAGGACGACGAGGCGGTGCGGGCGCTGGCGGCGCGGTCGGACCTCGTGCGGCCCGCGTTCGGGCTCTACCCGGTGGACGCGGTGCTCCCCGAGATGCACGCGGCGGGCGTCGAGTACCCCCGCGCGCCGGGCGAGGAGACGGCGGAGGACACGGTCGCGTGGGTGCGGGAGCACGCGGACGAGGCGATCGCGGTGGGCGAGATCGGGCTCGACGGGCACTGGGTCCCGGAGGCGTTCTGGGGCCGCCAGGAGGAGGTGTTCCGGGCGCTCGTCCAGGTGGCGCTGGACGCGGACAAGCCGGTCATCCTCCACAGCCGCAAGCGCGAGCGGCGGTGCTTCGAGATCCTCCAGGAGATGGGGGTGGAGCGGGCCGACTTCCACTGCTTCGGGAGCAAGGTGAAGCTGGCGGTGCGGATCGCGGAGGCGGGCTTCTACCTGTCGATCCCGGCGAACGCGCGGAAGGCGCAGGCGTTCGCGGCGATGCTCCGGAAGGTGCGGCGGGACCGGCTGTTGCTGGAGACGGACTGCCCCTACCTGTCGCCGGACCGGGAGGCGATGCCGACGAACGAGCCGGCGACGGTGGCGGGGACGGTGGAGTTGGCGAGCGAGCTGTGGGGGGAGCCGCTCGCCGCCGTCGTCGAGCAGCTCGAGGACAACTACCGGGCGCTCTTCCGAGAGGACCCGTAGGGCCTGCGTCGGCGCCCGAGCCGGACAGATTCGGACGTTTTCGGACAGATTCGGACGGTTTCGGACGATCTGTCCGGCAGGCGGACCCGAGCTGACGCGAAAGTGACCTGATTCCGGGAGGGTTCGTCCTGGCACGAGGCGTGCCTGCGTCCCGCGCGCGATGCGCGACCGATCCGTCCCCCCGCCGGCTGCCCCGCTCCTCCCCGTGGCTGCCGCCCTGGCCCTCGGCCTCTTCGTCGCGCCGTGGGTGTCCGGCGGCGTGCTCCCGGTCGGGTGGGGCGGGGCGGGAAGCTGGCCGGCGGGGCTGGTCCTCGCAGCGGTGGCGGTGCCGGTGTTGGGCGGCCTGGGGCGGTCGCGGCGGCGGGGGCGGGACGGCACGGC
>CAYFOA010000329.1:0-5795 GCA_964344575.1 uncultured Rickettsiales bacterium
ATGATCTGGACGACCTGGATGAAGCCCGCGCCGTGGCTCATGCTCGCCGGCGGCGTCCTCGTCCTCCCGTTCGCGGGCGGCATCATCAAGGCCCGCGACTGGGCCGCCGTCCTCGGCCTCGGCGGGGTCGGCTTCCTCACCCTGCTCAACCTCGTGTGGAACGTCTGGGCGCTGATGAACCGCGGGTTCGTCGCGTGGGCCTTCCTGGCCCTGCTCGCCTGCTCCGTCGCGATGCTGTTCGTCCCCCTCGCGGTCAAGGACTGCTTCGTCGCGTCGAAGAACCGCCGCAAGCTGCTCCAAGTCGACTGACGTGAGCGCCGCCCCGACCGGCGACGTCGCCCTCGTCTTCACCGACATCGAGGGCTCGACGGCCCTCTGGGAGCAGCACCCCCGCGCCATGTCCGAGGCGCTCGCCGTCCACGACGCCCTGCTCCGCGCAACCCTCGCCGACGCCGGCGGCTACGAGGTCAAGACCGAGGGGGACGCCTTCATGGTCGCCTTCGCGGGCGCCGCCGAGGCCGTCCGGTGGTGCCTCGTCGTCCAGGAGGGGCTGTCGAAGATGGCGTGGCCCGCCGAGATCGGCGAGCTCCGCGTCCGCATGGGCGTCCACGCGGGCCGCCCCGAGTGCCGCCCCGACCCCGTGACCGGCCGGATGGACTACTTCGGCTCCATGGTGAACCGCGCCGCCCGCGTCAGCGCCGCCGCCCACGGAGGCCAGATCCTCCTCAGCGGCGCCGCCGCCGAGGCCGCGGGGGTGGCGGTCGCGGCCGACGTCGCCGTCGAGGAGCTCGGCGAGCACCGCCTCAAGGGGCTCCGCCGCCCCGAACCCCTCCGCTCCGTCCTCCCCCGGTCGCTCGCCCACCGGACGTTCCCGCCCCCCCGGACCCTCACCCTCCGCCTCGACCTCGCCCCCCGCAAGCGCCACCGCCTCGACCGCGGCGGCCTCGACGACGCCCTCCGCCGGGCCGCCGAGGCCCTCGCCGCCCGGGGCGAGGTCCGCCGCTGGCAGGGCAAGGCGGACGAAGCCGAGGACGACCTCGACGCCGCCCTCGTCTGCGCCCGCAAGCTCGGTGACCCCGCCGTCGAGGCCTTCGTCCTCGTCAACCTCGGGCGGCTCTTCTTCATGACCTCCCGCGTGGCCGCCGCGCGCGACCTCTTCGCCGACGCCCGGGACCTCGCCCGGACTGCCGGCGATCGCTGGACGGAGGCCACGTCCGTCTCCTACGTGGCCGCCTGCGACACCGGCCTCGGCAACCACCTCGCGAGCCTCGAGGGGTACCACGAGGCGCTGGAGCTGAGCCGCGCCATCGGCAACACCCGGCAGGAGGCCGTGCTCCTGTCGAACATCGGCCGCCACCACCTCATCCAGGGGGCGCTGGAGGAGGCCGAGGGCTGGTTCCGGGAGGCCGTCGCGCGGCTCGAGGTGGGGCACGACGACGTCGTCATCGGCGCCATCAACAACCTCGGCGTCGTCGCCGCCGAGCTCGACCGGGACGACGCCGCGACCATCCTCGAGCGGGCGCTCGCCATCTCGCTCCGGGTCGGCGACCGCCGCATGGAGGGCGTCGTCCGCGCCAACCTCGGGGCCTGGCTGACCACGCGGGGGCGGCTGGACGAGGCCGAAGTCCACGGACGCGGCGCGGTCGGCGCGCTCGTCGAGATGAGCGACCCGATCAACGCCGGGATCGCGGCGACCTCCTTCGCCGTCCTCCTCCAGCAGACCGGCCGCGGAGACGAGGCCGAGGCGCTGCTGCGGGACCGCCACGCCGCCTTCGACGACTGGCCCGAGACCGTCGAGGCCGACCTGCTCGCCCGCCTCGGGGCCGTCGTCGCCGACGCCGGAAGGAGCGACGAGGCCGCCGATCTCCTCGACCGGGCGGCCGCCCTCGCCGGGGACGCCGAACCCCACCGGACGCTCGTCGGCCTCGCCCGCGGCCACCTCGACCGGGATGCCGCGCCCCCCGACGTCGACGCCTCCCGGTCCGCCGAGCTCCGCCTCGCCCGCGCCGCCCTCGAGCACGCGCTCGCCGCCGGAGGCTGAGCGCCCGCGCCGGTCCACCCCGGCTTGCCCTGTCCGTGAGCGTCCGTGAGTGTCCGTGAGTGTCCGTGAGTGTCCGTGAGTGTCCGTGATCGGGCGACGTCGCCTTTGTGGTTACGCGGCGAACGGATTCTCGTTAGCGTCTGACCATGGGCACGGGCTGGAAACGATGGGCGGTCGCTGCGTGCGTCGTCCCCCTCGCGGGGTGCGGCTGCGCGGACTGGAACCCGCTCTTCGACCACGAGGATCTCGAGGGCGACCCGCCCCCCTTCCACATCTGCGGCGACCTCCCCGAGGGCGTCGATCCCGACGTCGCCATGGGGACGCCGGGCGAGCCCGAGATCTGCAACGGCGTCGACGACGACTGCGACGGCCTCGTCGACGAGGAGGACCCCGACCTCGTCGTCGAGCCCCCCCGCTACGCCGACGAGGACGGCGACACGTACGGCGATCCCGACAACCCCCTCCGCTCCTGCACCGAGGGCGTCGAGGACGACACCGACTGCGACGACACCGATCCCTTCGTCTACCCCGGCGCCCCCTACGAGCAGTGGGCCGACGGCCTCGACGCCAACTGCGACGGCGAGGACGACCCGTCCCTGTGCGACGTCCCCCCGCCGGGGGCCGAGTTCGAGCCCGAGCCGGTCTGCGAGTGGGAGTCCGAGTCCGGCTGGTTCAACCCCGTCGTCGAGTGGGCCGGCTTCGTCGGCGCGGACTGGCCGTCCGAGGGAGCCGGCTCCGTGTCCACACCGATGGTCGGCCCGCTCTTCGACGACGACGGGGACGGGGACGTCGACGGCGACGACGCCGCCTGGATCGTCCTCCCCCAGGGTGTCCCCGGCGGCACCGGCCGCGCCATCCACCTCTACCCCGGCGACGGCTCGGCCCCCCCGACCGTCCTTGCGGACCTCCAGCACCCCGAGCTCGGCGCCCTCCCCGTCAGCTCCCAGGCCGAGGTCGCGCTGGGGGACGTCGACGGCGACGGGCTGCCCGACATCGTCAGCACCTGGGCGGGCTCCGGCTGCGTCCTCGGCGCCGTGCGGACCGACGGCACGACGATCTGGATCCACGAGGGGGCCGAGTCGCTGTCGTGCGTCTCCCACGCCCCCGCCCTGGCCGACCTGGAGGGGGACGGCGCCGTCGAGGTGGTGTTCGGTGACCAGGTCCTCGAAGGCGCCACCGGGGAGCTGCGGTGGACCGGCGGGGCCGCCCGGGGGCGCGACGTGGGGTACGGCAACAGCGGCTACCACAGCTTCGCCGCCGACCTCGACGGGGACGGCGTCTCCGAGGTCGTCGCGGGCCCGACGATCTACGAGGCCGACGGCGCGATCCGCTGCAGCCTCCCCACCCTGGAGCTCACCGAGGAGGAGCTGAAGGAGCTCGAGAAGCTCGGCGAGGAGCCGCCCCTCGACCCCGGCGCCGACGGGTACGCAGCCGTGGCCGACGTCGACGGGGACGGCGTCGTCGAGGTGATCCTCACGGGCGCCGGGCTGATCCGGACGTACGGCCCCAACTGCGGCGACCTCGAGGTCTGGGACAACGCCGGCGGAGGGTTCGGCGGACCCCCCGTGGTGGCCGACGTCGACGGCGACGGGGCCCCCGAGATCGCCGTCGCGGGGCGGGACTTCATCGTCGCCTACGAGGCCGACGGCGACATCCTGTGGGAGGTCGAGACGACCGACGAGTCCTCCCACTCCACCGGCGCGGCGGCGTTCGACTTCGACAACGACGGCGCCTGGGAGGTCGTCTACGGCGACGAGGAGGACATCTTCGTCCTCGACGGCGCCACCGGCGACGTCCTCCTCCAGGGGCGCTGGCGCGAGTCGGGGACCCGGAACGAATACGTCACCATCGCGGACGTCGACGGGGACGGCTCCGCGGAGCTGCTGCTCGCCAACGAGCGCTCCGATCAGCCCGCGCTCTTCGTTGTCGGCGAGCTCTCCTCGCGCTGGGCCCCGGCGCGCGCGATCTGGTCGCAGCACGCGTTCCGACCCGAGCGGACGGGCGACGCCCTGGAGGTGATCCCGGCCCCCGCCGGCGCCGCGCCCCCGGCCGCCTTCCGGTCCGCCGTCCCCCTCGGCGATGCGGGCGACTCGACCGCCCAGCCACTCCCCGCCGCGAACCTCGAGGTCGCCGCCTGGGGCGTCTGCTGGAACGAGTGGGGAGGCGCGTTCCGGTTCTGGGTCCAGGTGGCCAACACGGGCACTGCGGACCAGCCGCTGCCGGTGGCCGTGGAGGCGCGCGGGATGGACGCGACGGGGACGCTGGTGGGGCAGGCCCACGTCGAGGTCCCGCCCATCGCCGCAGGGGCCGCGTCCTCCGTCGTCGAGGGGGAGCTGTGGGTCGACCAGGACGCCGTCCCCGTCGTCCTCATCGTGGAGGCGGACATCGGCGACGAGGTCGTCGAGTGCGATGAGGAGGACAACGTGACGAGCTTCGTCGTCGAGGCCCCCCCCGAGTCGCCCTGGTAGCCGCTCAGCCGCCCGTGGGGCCGACCTCCACGACGAAGATGAGGTCCCACGTCGCCAGCACCACGTCCCCGTCGCCGTACAGCGTCGTCGGGACGATGATGACCGTGTCGCTGAACATGGTCAGCAGCTCGGTCGCGCTCGGCGTGAGCGTGAGCGTGAAGCTCACGGTGTTCAGCGCCGGGATGTCGTAGTACGCGGGCGGGTCGATCGTCACCAGCGTGTCGCCCGGCGGCTCGGCCTCCAGCGTCATGTCGTAGGTCACGTTGAGCGTGAACTCCTCGATGGCGTCGACGACGAGGTCGACGATCTCGTAGGAGTCCGACTGGTAGACCATGTACTCGCCGTCGCCGGGGACGCCGTTGCCGTCGAGGTCGATCCAGGAGTCCGTGAACTGGGCGATGACCTCCATCGCGGGGATGGGGTCCGACGTCGACGCGGCGATGCCGATGGCCCGCGCGTTGATGTCGTTCATCGCCATCTCCAGCATCGGGGAGGCGGCGTCCAGCGCGCAGCCGGTCGGCGGGGAGTTCCCCTTGGGGCCCTCGCCGAAGGGCGGGAACGCGTTCCGGACCGTGGCGTCCGTCGAGTACACGAGGATGGGGACGGCGCCCTCGCGGAAGCCGTTGCCGCCGATGGTGCCCGCGCCGCCGGCGCCGGGGTTGCCCCAGCCCGCCGTCCCGCCCCCGAACGCGTCCACCGCGCCGGTCTGGTAGGGGCGGACGTCGGTGTCGGCGTCGTAGGTGCCGTTGCAGTTCTGGTCGTAGCCGAACCCGGTGGCCGCCTGGTACAGCGCCTCGACCGTCGCCTCGGTCCAGTCGTCGCCCCCGTCGGCGGTCAGCGACGCGAGCGCGGCCTGGGCGGCGGCGACGTCGGTGGTCTGCTGCTGCCGCGGGTGGAACGGCTTGTCCGGCGCCGAGCCGAAGCCGAAGCCGGGGTCCATGCCCGGCGGCGTGTAGTTGTAGTCGTCGAAGGACGCGACCCCGTAGGTGAGGTCGGGGATGAGGGCGTCGAGCTGGGACGCGACGTTCATCAGGTTCCCCGCGACGTCGTCCAGCGTCCCCGTCATCGAGCAGGTCTCGTCCAGGATGAACATCACGTCGCCCATCTGGATCTGCGTCTCGTACTCGACGATGACCTCGTTGACGTTCCAGGTGATCTGGCCGTTGAAGCCGTCGCACTCGTCGTCGGGGTCGGTGGGATCGGAGCCGCACTCCTCCTCCTGGAGGTCCGTCCAGCCGTCGCCGTCGGTGTCGTCGGAGGTGGGGTCGGGGTCGTCCTCGTCGGGG
>CAYFOA010000330.1:0-5727 GCA_964344575.1 uncultured Rickettsiales bacterium
CAGCGACGGCGGCGGCCTCTTCGGCGGCTGCGGCTGCACGGCCGAGCTGCTCGCGGGCGACGGACGGACGACGGGCGGCGGGCTGCTCGGTCTGCTCAGCCTCGTCCTGCTCAGTAGGTCCCGAGCGCGGCCTCGACGGCGGTGATCGTCGCCATCGACTCGATCGTGGCGACGTCGCTCCCCAGCTGGAGGACGTTGACGGGGTGCGACATGCCGACGAGGAGCGGCCCGATGGCGGTCGCGCCGGCGAGGCGGGTGAGCAGCTTGTAGGCGATGTTGCCCGACTGCAGATCCGGGAAGACGAGCACATTGGGCTCGCCGCTCAGGTTGCAGAAGGGGAACACCTCGTCGCGCAGCTCGGTGTTGAACGCGATGTCGGCCTGCATCTCGCCGTCGAACTGGAAGTCGACGTCGCGCTCGGCGAGGAGCTGGACGGCCCGCTTGACCCGCTTGCTCTCGGGGGTCGGGGTCGAGCCGAAGTTGCTGAAGCTGAGGAGGGCGACGCGGGGCTCGACGTCGAACGCGCGGGCGACGGCGGCCGTGTTGACCGCGATCTCGGCGAGATCCTCGGAGGTCGGGTTCACGTTGACGGTGCAGTCGGCGAAGAAGAGCAGCCGCTCCTTGAGCACCATGACGTAGAGGCCGCTCACGGTCCGGACGCCCTCGCGGGGGCCGAGGATCTGCAGCGCCGGGCGGACCGCCTCGGCGTAGCTGTAGTTCAGCCCGGTGACGATGCCGTCGGCGTCGCCCGCCTTGACCATCATCATCCCGAACGTGTTCCGGTTCCGGAGCCACGCGCTGGCGTCGCGCGGGGTCAGCCCCTTGCGCTTGCGCATGTTCCAGAGCATCCGCTGGTAGTGGTCGCGGCGCTCGTTGTCGTCCGGATTGACGACCTCGACGTCGTCCCCGAGCTCCAGCCCGTGCTGCAGCAGCGTGTACTCGACCTCGCGGGCGTTGGCGAGGAGGACGGGGGTGCAGATCCCCTCCTCGGCGAGGTTCCGCGCCGCCCGGATGATCTTCGCCCGGGCGCCCTCGGGGAAGACGATCCGCTTCTTCTCCAGGCGCGCCCGGTTGATGAGCGGGCGCATGATCTGGTGGGTCCGCCCGAGGAGCCGCTCGAGGCGGACGCGGTAGCCGTCCCAGTCGTCCATCGGCTTGCGCGCGACGCCGGTCTCGACGGCCGCCCTCGCCACCGCGGGGGCGACCCAGAGGAGGACGCGGCGGTCGAACGGCTTGGGGATGAGGTACTCGCGGCCGAAGCGCATGTCGGGCTTCTTGTAGGCGCGCCGGATCGAGTCGGGGACCTCCTCCCGGGCCAGCTGGGCGAGCGCCTCGACGGCGGCGATCTTCATGGCGTCGTTGACCTTCCGGGCGCGGACGTCGAGGGCGCCGCGGAAGATGAAGGGGAAGCCGAGGACGTTGTTGACCTGGTTGGGGTAGTCGGACCGGCCGGTCGCCATGATGACGTCGTCGCGGGCGGCCTTGGCGTCGGGCCAGGTGATCTCGGGGTCGGGGTTGGCGAGCGCGAACACGATGGGGTCGCGGGCCATCGAGTTGACCATCTCCTTGGAGACGACCCCGGCGACGCTCACGCCGATGAAGACGTCGGCGTCGGTGAGCGCCTCGGCGAGGGTGCGGGCGTCGGTGTCGTTGGCGAAGGCGGTCTTGTACTGGTTCATCCGCTCGGTGCGGCCCGCGTAGACGACGCCCTTGGAGTCGCAGAGCACGATGTTGGCCTTCTTCGCCCCCATCGCGACGATGAGCTCGGCGGTGGCGATGCCCGCGGCGCCGGCGCCGTTCATGACGATCTTCGCCTCGTCGAGCTGCTTCCCGACGAGCTCCAGGGCGTTGTACAGCGCGGCCCCGGCGATGATGGCGGTGCCGTGCTGGTCGTCGTGGAAGACGGGGATGTCGAGCTCGTCGGAGAGCCGCTTCTCGATGGTGAAGCACTCGGGCGCCTTGATGTCCTCGAGGTTGATGCCGCCGAAGGTGGGGGCGAGGGCGCGGACGGTGGCGATGAAGTCCTCGGTGCCGCCGGAGTCGACCTCGATGTCGAACACGTCGATGTCGGCGAACCGCTTGAAGAGGACGCCCTTGCCCTCCATGACGGGCTTGCCCGCGAGGGGGCCGATGTTGCCGAGGCCGAGGACGGCGGTGCCGTCGGTGATGACGGCGACGAGGTTGCCGCGGCCGGTGTACTCGAAGACGTCGTCGGGGTTCTCGGCGATCTCGAGGCAGGGGGCGGCGACGCCGGGGGAGTAGGCGAGGGACAGGTCGCGGGGGGTGCCGACGGGCTTGGACGGCTCGATCCGGAGCTTCCCCGGGGGCGTCCGGCGGTGGTACTCGAGGGCGTCTCGCTTGAGGCTCTTCTTCATAGGCGGCGGACTCTACCCCGCGTCCGATCGCGCTACCATCGGCGGCCATGAAGGTCTGTCACAAGTGCCAGCGCGAGATCCCGTTCGAGACCCGCATCCTCCGCAGCGAGGAGTGCCCGTGGTGCTCGGCGGCGCTGCACTGCTGCCTCAACTGCCAGTTCCACGACCCCTCGGCCCACAACGAGTGCCTGGAGCACGGCACGGAGCTGATCCGCCACCGCGACGAAGCCAACTACTGCGGCGCCTTCACCTACATCGAAGGCGCCCGTGAGGGGGGGAACCGCGAGGCCGACGAGGCGAAGAAGAAGCTCGACTCACTCTTCAAGTTCTGAGCCATGGCTCGCTCCTGCCCGCTCCTGCTGGCCGCCGCGCTCCTGGCGGGGTGCGGGTGCGCGGCGGGGAGCGACGACGACGACGCGACGATCGATGACGACGACGCCGCCGATGACGACGACGCGGCGGACGACGACGACGCGACCGCCTCCGATGACGACGACGACGCGTCCGACGACGACGACGACGTCGGGGACGACGACGACTCGGCTCCCCCGAGCATCGTCTGGTTCCAGGACTGCGACCAGGACGGCGACGGCGCCGCGGGTCTCTCGCTGCTCCTCCATCCCGGGGAGGTCCCCGAGCCGAAGCACGGCGACTGCGCCTTCAACGGCGCGAACTGGTTCCCCGAGACGTGGGGGCAGGACACGGACTGCGACGACGACGAGCCTCGGTTCGAGGGTCTGGACGTCGACGGGGACGGCTGGTCGACCTGCGACGGGGACTTCTACCCCGGGTTCGTCAGCGCCGACGCGGAGCCGGCGGCGTTCCCCGGGGCATGCGAGCGATGCGACGCCCTGGACAACGACCTCGACGGCAGCATCGATGAGGACTTCGACGGCGACGCCGATGGTACGTTCGCGAACGCGATCGACGCCGACGGCAACCTGATCCCCGACAGCACTGATGGCTGCACGGACCCGTACCCGGCGGGCGAGCCGGACGCCAATCCGACGAACGGCGTCGTGGACTGCGGGTTCTTCTACGCGCTCCCCGACTGCGACGACGCCGACCCGGGGCTGAATTGGATCGACGCGGACTCCGACACGAACGCGACCTGTGAAGAGCCGCCGGATTGCGACGACGCCGATCCCCAGCTGAACGCCCTCGACCAGGACGGGGACGGTTCCAGCACCTGCGACGATCCCCCTGACTGCAACGATGCGGATGCCGACTTGAACCCGCTGGATCTGGACGGCGACGGGTACAGCACCTGTGACCCTCTGCCGGATTGCGACGACAACAACCCCGCCGTGTTCCCGGGCTCCGGCTGCTAGGTCGCACCCGGCCGCTGGTTCATCTCAGCCGATAAGCGAAGAACAGACCGGTTCAGCACCACCGCGTCCGGACCACCACCACCGCGTCCGCTGCGTTCACCCCGCCGGCGGTTCTCGCGCAAAGCCGCGAAGCCGCAAAGCGTTCGACCCTCGCGCGGCCCGCCTCAGCCACCTGACACGGACCTGTCCGCGCGGAGATGTCCTGCCGGCCGAGGTTTGAGTCACGCGCGCCCATGGTCCTTCTTTGCGGCTCTGCGCCTTTGCGCGAGGACTTGGACCAGAACATCGTTCTCCTCCGCGGCGGTGCGGCTCGGTCCAGCTCGATCCCGCTCGCGTCTGTTCGACGTCGGCGGACCTGTGTTCTCTGCCCTGATTCGAGGTTGCCTGCAATGCCTGCAATGCCTACATTGCCTGCATGAAGAGCGGACAACTCACGGTGCGCGGGGTCGACCTCGCCCTCATCAAGGAGCTGAAGCTGCGCGCGGCGGCCAACGGGCGGTCGGCGGAGGCCGAGGTCCGAGAGATCCTCCGAGCCGCGCTCGCGCCGGAGGTCGACCTGAAGGCCGTGCTGTTGGCGGGCGCGGACGTCGACGACCCGGGCGACGATGCCCTGTTCGAGCGGAACCGGGGGCCCGGGCGTCCCATCCCCGACCTGACGTGAGCTTCCTGCTCGACACGAACGTGCTGTCCGAGACCCGGAAGCCGCGCGCGGATGCCCGCCTGCGCGCCTGGATCGCCGAGCAGCCCAACGCCAGCCTGCACACGAGCGTGCTCGTCCTGGGAGAGATCCGCCACGGGATCCACCTGCTCGGTCGCCGCGATCCGGACGCCGCCCGAGGCCTGACCGCCTGGCTCCGGGGCGTCCGGCGTGGACTGGGACCCCGCGTGCTCGACGTCACAGAAGAGGTCGCAGATCTGTGGGCCGAGCTCGGGATCCCGGACCCGCTCTCGCCCATCGACGGCCTCATCGCCGCGACGGCGCTGCTTCACGACCTGACCGTCGTCACCCGGACCGTCCGGCACTTCGAGCGGGCGGGCGTGAAGGTCCTGAACCCCTTCTCGGACGCCTGATCAGGGGGCGCGCCAGCCGTCCATCTCGGCTTTGAGGGCCGCCAGCTGGGGGTCGTGGCCGCGGGCCAAGGCGGCCTCCAGGCGCGCGTAGGCGGCGTCGTAGTCCTTCGCCTCGATCATGCACAGCGCGTAGATCAGCGACCCGCCCGGGCCGAAGTCGCCCTTGTGGGACTCGTACGCCGCGACCGTGGCGAGGGCCTCGTCGCACGATCCGCGCTCCCGCTGGACGCTCGCGAGGTTGACCCAGGCGGGGTCGAACGTCGGGGTCAGGTCCACCGACCGCTGGTAGTACGCCTCCGCGTCGGGGAGCCGGCCGTCCGCCTGGGCGAGCTCGCCGAGCCAGTGGAAGTGGACGCCGTTGCCGGGCGCGTCGCGGATGCCGCTGCGGGCCATCGCCTCCTGCGTGGACCAGTCGTCCAGCGCCCGCTGCAGCCCGATCTGCTGCCACCCGAAGACGACCACGGCGACGCCGATCAACACGCCCCGGGGCGCGTCCTTCAGCGCCGCCCCCGCCGCCAGCGCCGCGAACGCCGCGGGCGTGTAGAGGAACCGCCCGAAGCCGCCCCACCCGCTGATCGTCGTCACCATCGCGATCGGCGCCAGCATCCCCAGCCAGATCGCCACGAACAGCCCGAACAGCGGCCGCGTCTCGCGAACCCGCCACGCCGCCTGCGCCACCACCACGACCCCCTGCGTCGCCCCCGCGACCGCCAGCGCGCCCAGCGCCTCGTACTCGTGCGACAGGTGCCGCAGCCCCGTCGGCCGCATCGTCACGATCCCCCGCAGTCCGTCGATCAGCAGCACCGGCAGGTGCCCCACGAACCGCACCCGCTCGTCCCCCCCGAACGCCTCCACCCCCGACAGCGCGACCACCCGCATGAGCAGCGCGACCCCCGCCAACCCCCACGCCGGCATCACGTCCTTCCACCCCCACCCCCGAACCTTCACGG
>CAYFOA010000331.1:0-5627 GCA_964344575.1 uncultured Rickettsiales bacterium
CCCCCTGGGGCTGTACGTCGCCGTCGCGGCGACGGTCGCGGGGGGCGCGGCCCTCCTCCTCGTCCGCGCGCGGGGAGCCCGCGGCCTGGCCCCGGTGCTCGTCGCCGCCGCCGCCGGGACGGTCGTCGCCGCGGTCGCCGCCGCGCTGCTGCCCGAGCCCGGGCCCCGGTGGACCGCTCCGGTGGTCCTGCTCGCCGGGGTCGCGGCCGGAGCGGCGCTGGCCCGGGGCGCCGGGGCCGACGACGGCGGTCTCCGCTGGCTCCCCGTCCGACTGCTCCCGGCGTGCGTGGCCGCGCTGCTGCTGTTCGGCCACACCTACGCCGCCCGCGTCTTCGCCTGCCCCGATCCGGCCGCCGACCCGGCGCTGGTCGCGGTCGCCTCCCTCCCCGAGGTGTTCCGCGTCGAGCTCGACCCCGACGGGTCGCACGCCCTGCTGAGCGTGCGGCCGCGAGCGGCGCTGGCCACCGTCGCCCTGGGCCCCGAGCCCGGCCCGGTCCGCTGGCTCACCGGCGACGGCCCGGCCCCCGGCGACGCCGACGCCCTGCCCGACACCCCCGAGGATCTCACCGCCGCGGGGCCGGACGCCTTCTGGGCGATGCACTCCGCCCGGGACCCGGGGACGTTCGACGGCGCCCCGACCTCGGTCCCGGTCCGGAGCATCCTCCTCTCCCTCGCCGGCGACCCCCCGACTGTCACCGGACGTCACCCGTTGAGCGGGCTCTGCTGGGCGAGCGCCATCGCCTGGAGCCCGGCCTCGCGCCGCCTCTACCTCGGCTGCGAGAAGCCGGGCGGGCTCCACCGCTGGGATCCGGCGACGGGGACGATGGAGCGCTCGCCCGCGGGGGGCCGCCTCGGCGACGTGGAGAGCCTCGCGTTCGACCCCGACCCGACCGCCGACCGGATGTTCGCCGTGTCGCTGTGGCGCTCGGGGTGGCTGACGGAGCTGGCGGAGAGCGACCTCGACGTGCGGCGGCGGCAGTTCGTCGGCGGCGGCAACTACGTCGTCGCCTACGACGCCGGGACGGACCGGATCTTCGTCAGCTCCTACTACCGGTCCCGCGTCGCCGTCTTCGACGCGACCACCCTCGAACCCGTCGGCTCGATCCCCACCGGCCTGGGGACCCGCGCCCTCGCGGTGGATCCCCGCCGCGGCCTGCTCCTCGTCGCGAGCACCTACGACGGGCTTCTCCGGATCGCCGACGGGGCCACGGGCCGGATCCTCGAGACCCGGCCCGTGGGCGGGCACGTCAAGGACATCGCCATCGACGAGGCCCGCGGCCACGCGTGGTTCTGGAGCCGGTGCGCCCTGTTCCGGCTCGATCTCGACGGAGTCGCCCGGGCCCGCGGGGGGCCCGCGCCCGATGGTGCTCCCTCCGCCGCGGTGGCAGAATCGGCGGGGAGGTCGCGATGAGCGAAGGCTTCGAAGCATGGGCCCGCTCGGCGGCGTGGCTGATCCTGCTGCTGGTGCTCGGCGGCTGCACCTGCGGCGCCGCCGACGCTCCCCCTGACGCCGCCGACGCGGCCGTGGAGGGGGACGAGGCCGCACCCGGTGAGGGCGAGCCGGAGGAGGGCGGTCCGGAGGAGGGCGAACCGGAGGAGCCCGAGCCGGAGGTGCCCGCCGACGCACCCCCCGCGGGCGGCGAGGAGGACGCCTGCGACCCGTTCGCGCCGGACTGCGGCGAGGGGCTCGCCTGCGCTACCGAGTACCCGTCCTACGACGCGTGGCGCTGCGACGAACCGGGGGCCCTGCCCGAGCACGCCCTCTGCGGCGGCGATCTCGGCTCGTGCGCGGCCGGGCTCCTGTGCACGACGGACGAGGAGTTCGACGTCGCCCGCTGCTTCGCGTTCTGCGATCCCGGCGCGGCCGACACCTGCGGTGGGGGCCGGGTGTGCCTCCCCGAGGAGGAGATCCGGAGCGACCCGGGCGAAGGCGGCGGCGGCGTCCACCTCTTCGGGCTCTGCGTCGCGCCGTGCGCGCAGCCCGCGACGAACGACTGCCCCGACGGGTTCACCTGCACCGACCTCGGCGAACCGTTCGACGGCCTGACCGTCTGCCTCGGCGCCGGCGGCCGGGAGCTCGGCGCGTCCTGCACGCTCGACCAGGGCCAGTGCGCGCCGGGGCTCCACTGCGCGCTCGGCCGCTGCGGGCGACCCTGCCCCGAAGGCCCCTGCCCCGACGGCGAGGAGTGCTACCGGGTCCCCGACGACGGGATCGCGATCTGCGCCGCGGGGTGCGACCCCGCCGCGGGGGCCGCCGCCGCCTGCCCCGGCGACCTCGCCTGCATCCCCCACCCCGCCGACCCTTCCCGCGGGGTCTGCGGACGGGGGGGCGACGCCGAGGAGCTCGACCCCTGCAGCGGGACGTCGGACTGCCGGGCGGGGCTGCTCTGCGCCGTCGACGAGCACGACCGGGGTCGCTGCCACCGCCCCTGCGACCCCTCCTCGGGGGGCAGCGCCTGCGGTGACGGGTCCCGGTGCGTCCCCGAGCCCGACGACGGCCCCCGGGCCGGCCTCTGCCGGCCCGGCTGCACGAACCCGGTCGTCAACGACTGCCCCGACGGGTACTCGTGCGTCGGGCTCGGCGACGAGGCCGGCGGCGGCGTCGCCTGCTTCGCCGCCGGTCCGCGGGGGGAGGGCGAGACCTGCACGGCCGACGAGGGGGAGTGCGCGCCGGGGCTGGTCTGCGCCGACCGCTGCCTGCGGCCGTGCGACCCCGCGGCCCCGGCCTGCGCCGCGAGCGAGGTGTGCGCGAAGTTCCCCGAAGACCTCGTCGGTTACTGCCTCGCGTCGTGCACGGAGGAGGATGACTGCGCCGACGGGTTCTCCTGCGACCGGATCTCGGACGAGGAGAAGCGGGAGGCGTGCGTCCCCCTGACGCCGGAGGAGCTCCGGGCCGTGGAGGCCGACGTCGAGGAGTTGCCCCCGGCAGCCCCGCTCGAGGCTCCCCGCTGAGCGTTCCGAGGCGCCGCGTCCTCGAGTGGCTGGCCGGCGTCGCGATCGGCCTGCCCGCGGCCTGGGTGATCGCGGACCTCTACCTCCGCGTCCCCCTCCCCGGCGCAGGGACCCTCGCCTCCCTCGCGTTTCGAGCCGTCCTGCACCCCGCGCGGGCGATCCAGGAGTCGGGGGGCCGCCTCGCGCTGGTCCTGATCGCGGCCGGGGTCGCGGCGCTGGTCGCGTGGCGATGGCGGGCCGCGGAGCGGGTGATCGATCCCCTGGCCGCCCTCGTCGTCGCCGCGGGTCCGGTCGCCGCGCTGTTGATCGGCGCGCTGCAGGAGCGAGCCCTCGCCGGGGCGCTCGCCGTCGCGCTCGCCGTCATCCTCGCCCGAGGGGGCGTGTTCGCCCGGGCCGGACCCGACGGCGAGCCCGACCCGTCGGGCGCCGGCCGCTGGCCGCTGGCCGTCGGCGCGGTCGCGCTGAGCTGGATCTGGCTGTACCAGTTGCTCGCCGCGGAGACGGACTACCGCGCGTCGGCCTGGGCCGGTGCCGCCTTCCGCCGCGGACTCCTCGATCCGCCCGGCGCGCTGGTCGTGGGCGAGTCGTTCGTGGGCGTCGCCCTCCTCACCTGGCTCCCGGCGACGGCGGGGCGCCGCAGACGGGCGGCTCAGCGCGGGGCCGTGGCGCTGGCCGCGGGACTCGCCACGTTCCTCGGCCTGCGGGTCGCGCTCGACGACGAGGCCCGCCTCGCCCAGGCCGTCGCCATCCTCCTCCTCGGGCTGCTCGCGGCGGCCTCCCTCGCACCCCGCGGGGGCCCGCGCGGCCTTCGCTTCCCCGGGGTCCGGAGGGTCGGCGCCTGGCTCGGACTCGCCGGCGTGGTCGCGGGCCTGCTGGTCGCGCACACCTGGGCGACGAGGATTCTGCGCTGTCCTCCCGACGACGGAGTCGTGCGGAAGGTGGCCGAGCTTCCCCCCGGGTTCCGGGTCGCCCTGGACGACACGGGGGAGCGCGCCGTCGTCGCGATCCGGGAGACCCACCAGCTCGCAGACGTCGACCTCGGCCCGGAGGCGGCGCCCCCCGCGGTCGTCGATCCGGGCCCGATCAGCCTCGCCGTGCCTCCCTCCATCCAGCACACCTACGAGCTCGCCGTCCTGCCCGAGGAGCTGCTGTGGGTCCCCCCCCTGGGGACCTGGGTCGGGGCCGGCGTGACGCAGGCCGACTTCCAGTGGCCCGGCACCCGGTCCGGGTGCGAGGACCCGGAGGAGTTCGGGAGCCTGCTCTTCGAAGTCGATCGGAGCGGCCGCGCGGTGACGCGAGTCTTCGGGGTCCCGGGCTTGTGCTGGGCCGGCGCCATGGCGTGGGACCCCCACGGGCGGCGGCTGCTGCTGGGGTGGGAGTACCGGGAGGGCTTGAGCGAGCTCGATCCGGTCACTGGACGGTCGCGCAGCCACCCCCTGACAGGACCGGAGGCGCCGTCCGACATCTCGTCCCTGGCGGTCGATCCCCGGCGCGAGGCCGACCGCGTCTACGCCGGTTCCCTGTGGGGCGCGTCGGCGCTGACGGAGCTGCGCCGGAGCGACCTCGTCCCCCTGCGCTCGGTCTCCCTCCCCGGCGTCCTGTACGACCTCGCCGTCGACGCCGAGCGGGACCGGGTCTACGCGGCGGGCTTCTTCGCGTCGCGGGTGTGGGCCGTCGACGCTTCCAGCCTCCGCCCGGTCGGCTCGTACCCGACCGGGCTGGGGACCCGCGCGCTGGCCCTCGACCCGGAGAGGGACCTGCTCCTGGCGTCGTCGGTCTACGACGGCGTCGTCCGGGTCTGGGACCTCGCCGGAGACGAGCTGCTCGCCTCCCTCCCCGTCGGGGGCCACGTCAAGGACATCGCGGTGGACGTCGCCGGGGGACGAGCCCTGTTCTCGAGCCAGTGCGGGCTCCTGGCCGCCGATCTCGACGCGCTCCGCGCTTCCGGAGGCCGACCGTGAGGGGGCGGGCCCGGGCCTGGCCGCTGCACCTCTGGGGAGCGGCGGCGGTCGCGGCGGTCGTCGCCCACGCGGCGGGCCTCTACCACCACCCGTCGGCGGCCGCCGTCGAGGGCGCTGTCGTGCGCGGCCTGCGGGCGCTCGGGGCGGCCCTCCACGACAGCAGCACGGTCCTCGTGGCGGTCCTCGTGGTGCCCGCCGGGCTGGTCGCGGCGGCCGCGGCCGGCCGGCGCCGGCGGAGGGCGGCGGGGGGCGATCCCCTCCGGACCCCGACCCTCGCGATCCTCCTGCTCCGGGGCCCGGGCGCCGGGGGGCTGCTCCTGCTCGCCGCGGGCGGGCTGCTCGCGGACCCCCTGTCCTTCGCGGTGCTGGTCGCGGCGATGGCGGGGATGACGGTGGGGACGCACCTCGGCCGCGGCCGGGCCTCGCCGCTCCGGGACGACCTGTGCGCGGCCGCCGGGCTGGGCTCGATCGCGGGCGGCGCGGCGCTGCTGCTCGCCTACCGGGGCGCGGAGCACTCGGCGCTGGTGGGCGGGGGCACGGCGGGCTGCCGCTCCGGCGTCGGACCGTTCCTCGGCGCCGTGGCGGCGGTCGTCGCAGCGGACCTGCTGGCGCGCTCGGGGCGACGCCCCCCGCCCCCGCGGGTCGTCGCGCTGGCGAGCATCGGCGCGGTCGCGTTCGCCGCCTCGTCCGCGCGCGTGCTCGGTCCGACGCCGG
>CAYFOA010000332.1:0-5537 GCA_964344575.1 uncultured Rickettsiales bacterium
GACGACGACGACGCAGAGCCTCCGCCGGACGACGACGACACGCCCCCTGAGCCGACCGCTGCGTTCTTCACCTACGGCTGGTACTTCGGCGAGTGCGGCGGCCCCTGCCGGAGCGAGCTGCTCGTCGACCCGACGGGGCCGCTGTCGATGGTGGTGTCGGACTGGAACGGGGACGTCTACTTCTCCGAGTCCGCGCAGCTGACGACCGACGGCGCCGGCGAGCTGCTCGCGACGGTCGCCCAGATCGACCTCGAGGACCTCGACGACGTCTACGGCTGCCCCGACTGCGCCGACGGCGGGGGCGAGTACGTCACGTTCCTCGACGACGCGGGCGAGGTGCTCCGGAGCGACTACGAGTACGAGGACCCGCCCCCGATCCTGGAGGACCTCGACGCTGTCTACGACGCCCTCGTCGCCGAACTCCTCGCGTGCGCGCCCGACTTCTGGATCACCCTCGGCGACGACTGCACGCCCCTGTAGCCCCCGGCGCGCACGCCTAGCGTCCGCGCAGCGCGGGCGCGATCACGTCGATCCGGTTCGTCCAGATCCCGCCCCCGAAGTCCTCCGGGAGCGTCTCCAGCCAGGCCACGTCGTCCACCCCGCGGGCGTGCCGCTCGCCGTGCCAGGGGCCCACGACGACGACCGGCGTGCCCGCCCTCGCCATCCGCGCCTCGAACCTCCGCGGCCACCCCCACAGCAGGCCCGTCCGGTTGACCGGCACCATCGCCACACCGCCGCGGCACGCCTCCGGCACCCGGCCCGTCCAGCCGACCGCGACGTACCGGCCGAGGCAGGTCTTCACGTCCCCCTTGGAGAACGTCCGCGCGCCCGGCAACCGCTCCTCGATCCGCTCCAGCGCGGCGCGGTCGCCGAACGCCATCAGGCGGGGCGCGGCGCCGGGGTCCAGCCGCCCCACCACGTCCCCCACGAGGTCGCCCGCCGCCCCGCCGCCGCGCTTGATGTCGAGCACGAAGCCGCGCCCCGGGAACGCCTCGAAGACCTCCGGCAGCGACGGCAGCAGCCCCACCCCGCGCCCCCGGAACGGGAACGTCCGGCCGCCGTCGGCGCTGTAGCCGTAGCCCACGTCGAGCGCGCGGAGCTCCGCCATCGTCCGGTCCGCCATCTCCCCCGTCCCGTCGGTGCGGCAGTCCAGCGTCCAGTCGTGGAACACCGCCAGCTCCCCGTCGGCCGTGGGGTGGACGTCGATCTCCACCCACGACGCCCCCGCCTCGAAGGCCGCCCGGATCCCCGGGATCGTGTTCTCCAGGTAGCCGTGCACGGGCTCGCGCATCCGGGTCGCCGTGCACGTCGTGGAGTCGACGCCGTCCGCGTCGAACGTCTGCGGCAGCCCCCGGTGGGCGAACAGGATCGGCGGACCGTCCGGGGGCGGGGCCAGCCACGACGCGTTGTGGAGGTACAGGGCGGCGAGCGTCGCGACGGCGGCTGCCGTCCCGCGCTTCGAGCGGAGGGACATGGGCGCTTCTCGTCCCGCGGGGCGAGCCCACAACCCGGAGCGCGCTAGGTCCGTTCCGAAAAAAAGTCCGCAGAAAAAATGATCGCTCCCCCTGGTCCGTCCCACAGCGGAGACGAGAGAGCGGCGCGCCCGCCGCCCTGGAGACCGACATGACCCGCACGATCCTCGCCACCGCCTGCACGCTCCTGCTGACCGCCCCCCTGTCCGGCTGCTTCATCGAAGTCAGCGACAACTGCGACGACGTCTTCATCGCCCCGGGCGTGATCTGGGTCGACTCCAACTGCGACTCCGACGCCACCGACTGGGAGTGGGAGGAGCAGATCGAGCGGTGCGAGGACTTCGAGGGCGACCCCGACTTCCCCAGCGACTGCGACTCCGACGGCGACGGCCTCCCCGATCCGGTCGAGGCCGAAGACGACTACGACGGCGACGGCGTCACCGACTGCTTCGACCCCGACGCCGACGACGACGGCCTCATCGACGGCGACGAGGCGGGCGACGACCCCTGGAACCCCGCCGACGACGACGGCGACGGCCAGCCCAACCACCTCGACCCCGACTGCGACAACGACGGCATCGACGACGGCGTCGAGGGCTACGGCGACCCCGACGGCGACGGCGTCGAGAACCGCCTCGACGACGACTCCGACGGCGACGGCATCGACGACGCCATCGAGGGCGACGGCGACTCCGACGGCGACGGCACCCCCGACTTCCTCGACGACGACTCCGACGACGACGGCATCGACGACCTCGTCGAGGGCGACGGCGACGCCGACGACGACGGCGTCTCGAACCGCCTCGACGACGACTCCGACGGCGACACCCTGCTCGACTCCTTCGAGGGCACCCACGACCTCGACGGCGACGGCATCGGCAACTGGCTCGACCTCGACTCCGACGGCGACGGCGTCTCCGACGAGGACGAGGGCACCGCCGACTCCGACGGCGACGGGATCCCCGACTGCTACGACGCCGACGACGCCGGCCAGTCGGGCGACGACGACACCGACGACCTCGACGACGACTCCGACTGCGACGACGAGGACGACGGCGAGGTCTGCGCCGGGGCCGGCGCGGGCGCCAACCTCGAGCTCTCCCCCGAGGCCTGCTCCTGCGACGGCTCGGCCTCCGCCACCGCCCAGGTCGCCCTCCTCTTCGGCCTCCTCGGCAGCCTCTCCCTCCGCCGCCGGCAGCGCTGGTTCTAGCGTCTCCCCGAAGAAACCCGGAACATTCGGCGGCGATGCGCGGTCGTACTCCTTGACCCCACAAGGAGAGCCCATCATGACCCGCATCGCCGCCATCCTCGCCGCCGCCTCCCTCACCCTCGCGCCTGCTAGCGTCCTCGCGTGCGCGATGGAGTTCGAGATCCCGGAGGAGGTGGAGCAGCCCTCGGAGAACGATCCGAGCCACCTGGCTGCGCTGATGGGCGAGATCGACTCGCTCCTGACCGAGACGGAGCCCGCCGAGGCCGACGCCGACGCGGCGAAGATCGACGCCGCCGCCAAGGCGGACGCCACGAAGACCGACGCCACCGCCCAGGCCACCAAGGCCGACGAGGTGACGACCCCGAAGAAGGCCGACAAGGACTCCTGAGCCGACCCCGGCCCCCTCGCTTGCGCGCCGTCGCCGCCGCCGGACTCCTGGCGGCGGCGACGCTCGTTCTGGCCGACGGCGGCCCGTCGCACGCCCAGCCCGGCGATCCCCCGCCACCGACACTCGCGTCGGTCTGGGAGGCCGGCGACTGCGCCCGCTGCCACGACGTCCCCGGCGTCGCCCCCCTCCCCCGGACCGAGTCCTGCACCACCTGCCACGTCTGGATCCGGAAGGTCTCCGCCAACCCCGACGCCCGCGCCAAGGCCGTCGACCTCTTCCCGCTGTGGGAGCGCTACGAGCGGAACGTCGCCTCCTACCTCCAGGTCCCGTCCCTCGAGGCGGGCATGGCGCGGCTCGACTCCGCCTGGGTCCGCGGCTGGCTCGCCGACCCCCACGACGTCCGCCCCGCGCTCCCCGAGAACATGCCCCGGTTCGCGCTGACGGACGACCAGCTCGACGTCCTCGTCGCCGCCTTCGACGCCGCCCGCGCCGACGTCGCCAAGACCCCCGCCCCCGACCCCGCCAACGTCGAGCGCGGCGCCTCCCTCTTCGTCGACAAGGGGTGCGTCGTCTGCCACGCCGTCGGCTCCGTCCAGCGCCCCGTCGCCCCGATCCCGCTCGCCCCTGACCTCGCTTTTGCGCGCGCCCGGCTCTCCCCCGACATGGCGGTCGCCTGGATCCGGGACCCCATGGCGCTGTCGATGACCGCGACGATGCCCCCGTCCGGCGTCACCGAGGAGGAGGCGATCGCCCTGCGCGACTACCTCTGGCTCATCGACCCCGCCGGCGCCGCCCCGCCCCCCGTCTCCGACCCGCCCGTCGCGACCAAGGAGCCGGTGACGTGGGCGCAGATCGAGGAGCGCGTGACCGGCAAGATCTGCCAGCACTGCCACATGAAGCCGGAGCTGAACGAGGGCCGCGCCGGGCCCGGCAACGCCGGCGGCTTCGGCTGGCCCGCCACCGGGATCGAGCTCCAGACGATCGACGGCGTCCGCGCCGCGGCCGACAAGATCCCCGCCGTCCTCCTCCGCCGCCGCCACGAGGTCCGCCGCGACCACGTCGCCCTCGGCGAGCTCCCCGCGACCGTCGACCGCGAGGCCCGCCCCGGCATGCCGATGGGCCTCCCCGCCATCCCCGACGAGGACATCGCCCTCTTCCTGGGCTGGATCGAGCAGGGGATGCCCGAGTAGGAGGTAGGCTTCCCCGCCCATGCCCTACCTCATCGAACCGCCGCTCAAGCCGATGCTGGCGAAGTCCACGTCCGCCATCCCCACCGGCGACGGCTGGCTCTACGAGCCCAAGTGGGACGGCTTCCGCGTCCTCGTCTTCCGCGACGGCGACGACCTCTACCTCCAGTCCCGCTCGCTCAAGCCGATGCTCCGCTACTTCCCCGAGCTGGAGGCCCCCTGCAAGACGATGCTCCCCGACCGCTGCGTCGTCGACGGCGAGCTGATCATCGCCCGCGGCGACCGCCTCTCCTTCGACACCCTGCAGATGCGCCTCCACCCCGCGAAGTCCCGCATCGACAAGCTCGCCGCCGAGAGCCCCGCCCAGCTCGTCCTCTGGGACCTCCTCGCGGTCGGGGACGAGGACCTCACCGAGACCCCGTTCGGCGACCGCCGCCTCCGCCTCCAGCGCCTCCTCGACGGCGCCGCCCCGCCGCTCCACCTCACCCCCATCACCCACGACCCCGCCGTCGCGCAGGACTGGTTCGAGCGCTTCGAGGGGGCGGGCTTCGACGGCGTCATCGCCAAGCGGGCCGAGTCGACCTACCAGCCGGGCAAGCGGGCGATGGCCAAGATCAAGCACGAGCGGACGGCGGACTGCGTGCTCGCGGGCTTCCGCTGGCACAAGAACGGCCCCGGGGAGCTGCTCGGCTCGATGATCCTGGGGCTCTGGTCCGACGACGGCCGCCTCCAGCAGATCGGCGTGGCCGCGTCCTTCACCGCGGCGAAGCGGAAGGCCCTGGTCGAGGAGCTGGCCCCCCTGCGCGAGGGCGCGCTGGACGACCACCCCTGGGCGAGCTGGGCGGAGCACGAGGCGCAGCACGGCCGCCGCCCCGGCGCCGTCTCCCGCTGGAACGCGGGCAAGGACCTGTCGTGGGAGCCGCTCCGCCTCGAGCGCGTCGTCGAGGTCGGCTTCAACCAGTTCGACAGCGGCCGCCTCCGCCACCCCGCCCACTTCAAGCGGTGGCGCCCCGACAAGGACGTCCGCGAGTGCACGTTCGAGCAGATGGAGTCCATCCCGCCGTACGAGCTGGGCCGGATCCTGGCGGGCCAAGCCTGAGGGGTGCCCTTGCGCCGGCGATCGTCCGGTCGTACAAGGTCGCCATGACGAAGCATCTCCTGCCCCTGCTGACGCTGCTGGCGTGCGTGTTCGCGCTCGCCGCGTGCCCCTCCATCCTCCCCGTGGACGACGACGTCAGCGCCGGCGACGACGACGACGCGGCTGACGACGACGACCTCGG
>CAYFOA010000333.1:0-5484 GCA_964344575.1 uncultured Rickettsiales bacterium
GCAAAGGGGTCGTGGTCGTCGTCGGGGTCGTCGTCGTCGTCGTCGAGGTCGTCGTCGTCGTCGTCGAGGTCGTCGTCGTCGTCGTCCGGCGCCTCGTCGTCGTCCCCCTCCGAGGGGTGCTCGGGAGCTACCGGTCCGGCGGTCGCGAACGGCCCCTCCCCCGACGCCCCCGGGGCGCACCCCGCCGCGAACAGCAGAGCTGCCCACCCCACGGGTGCATACGAACCGACCGCCACGATCCCAGCTTCCGCCGGACCACCGGTCTGGACCATTGGGGCTTTGCGCGGTCCGGGCCTGGGGGAGGGCCCCAGGCCCCCTGCTAGCCTCCGCCCATCGCGCCCCCCGCCCGAGTCGTGCTCGTCGACGGGAGCGCCATGATCTTCCGCGCCTGGTACGCCCTGCCGACCAACCTCCAGACCTCGCGGGGGCTGACGACCAACGCCGTCTTCGGGTTCGCGAACATGTTCCGGAAGCTCTTCGCGGGGCGGACGCCGTCGATGGGCGCGGTGGTCTTCGACGCCCCCGGGAAGACGTTCCGGGACGCCAAGTTCCCCGAGTACAAGTCCGACCGGCCGCGCATGTCCCCGGACCTCGTCAAGCAGCTCCCCTGGATCGACGAGGTCGTCGCCGTCAACGGCTTCCCCACGCTCAAGGTCCCCGGCTGGGAGGCCGACGACGTCATCGGGACGCTCGCCGTCCAGGCCGCCGCCGCGGGGCACGAGGTCCAGATCGTCAGCGCCGACAAGGACTTCTGCCAGCTGATCGGCGACCGCATCAAGATGTTCGACGCCATCCGGGACGTCACCTACGACCCCGAGCTCGTCCGCAAGAAGTGGGGCGCGCCGCCGGAGCAGTTCACCGACTTCCTCGCCCTCCTCGGCGACAAGATCGACAACGTCCCCGGCGTCCCGGGGGTCGGCAAGAAGACCGCCGCGGGTCTGCTGGAGCGCTTCGGGACCGTCGACGGCGTCCTCGCCAACCTCGACCAGCTCACCGGCCGCGTCGCCGAGAACCTCGCCGCCCACGCCGACCAGGTCCGGCTCAACAAGGAGCTCGTCACCATCGAGACGGACGTCCCCCTGGACGTCTCCGTCGCCGACCTCGTCATCGCGCCGCCCGAGCCCGGGCCGCTCAACGAGCTGTACCTGGAGCTCGAGTTCTACTCCCTGATCAGCGACGAGGCCCGGGAGGCGGCGTCCGCGCTGGGGGACGACGTCACCTACTCGACGGTCACCTCCGGCGACGCGCTGGAGGCGACCGTCGACTGGCTGCTGCAGAGCCGCGCCGAGGTCGCGATCGCCGTCGAGCTCGACTTCGCCCCGCCGGCGCCGGCCCCCCTCGCCGGGCTCACGATCGCGACCGAGCCCGGCGAGGCGTACTACGTCCCGTCCCCCGACCTCGACGTTCTCCGCCCGTGGCTGGAGTCCGCCGGCCACCCCAAGGTCGCGCACGACTGGAAGCGCGCCCGCCTGGAGCTCCTCCGCGCCGGCGTCGAGCTCCGCGGCTGCACCTTCGACGTCCGCCTCGCCTCGTTCCTCATCGACCCCGGCCACCTCATCCCCCACCGGCTCGATCAGATGAGCAAGGAGTACCTCCACCGCGTCCTCCAGGAGCGGAAGACGGTCGTCGGCGCGGGGAAGTCGCTGATCCCCTTCTCCGATGCTCCCCTGGAGCAGGCCGGCCCCTACGCCTGCCACCGGGCCGACGCCGTGCTCTCGATGCTCCCCGCCGTGCGCGAGCGGCTGGAGCGGGCGGGCCAGGTCGAGCAGCTCGGGCGCGACCTCGAGCTGAGCGAGGTGCTCGTCCGGATGGAGCACGTCGGGATGCTCATCGACGTCCCCGAGCTGGAGGCGGCGGAGGCGGACTTCGCCGCGATCGTGGACGAGGCCGAGCAGGAGGCGTTCGCGCTGGCCGGTCACGAGTTCAACCTGAAGTCGACGAAGCAGCTCGCGACGGTCCTCTACGACGAGCTCGGGCTGCCGGTCTACGGCCGGACGAAGACGGGCTACTCGACGAAGCAGGAGCTGCTGGAGCGGCTCGGCCGCGAGGGGCACGCGATCGCGCAGGTCGTCCTGAAGCACCGCAAGTTCGTCAAGCTGATCAACACCTACACGGCCGTCCTGCGCGCGGCGGTGCGGCCCGACACGGGGCGGGTCCACACCCACCTGCAGCAGACGACGGGGGTGAGCGGCCGGATCATCACGACCGACCCGGACCTGCAGCGGACACCGATCTCGACGCCCGAGGGGAAGCGCGTCCGGCGGGCGTTCGTCACGGCGCCGGGGTGGCGGATCGTGAGCGCGGACTGGTCCCAGATCGAGCTCCGCGTGCTCGCCCACTTCAGCGCCGACCCGCTCCTCCTCGACAGCTACGAGCGCGGCGTCGACGTCCACGCGCGGACGGCGTCGGAGCTGTTCGGGTGCGCGGTCGAGGACGTCGGCTACGAGCAGCGCCAGATCGGCAAGACCGTCAACTTCGCCACGATCTACGGCCAGGGTGCGACGGCGCTGGGGCAGCTCCTGAACATCAAGCGGGCGCAGGCGAAGGCGTACCAGGAGCGGTACTTCGCCGCCTACGCGGGGGTCGTGGCGTGGCGCGATCGGGTCGTGGCGGAGGCCCGCGAGACCGGCTCCGCGACGACGCTGCTGGGGCGACGTCGCATGATTCCGGAGCTGTCGAGCAACGACCCGATGCTCCGCACGGCGGGCGCCCGGATCGCGACGAACACCCCGATCCAGGGGACCGCCGCGGACATCTGCAAGCAGGCGATGCTGGCGATCGCGCGGCGCCTCGACGACGCCGGGCTGGAGGCGCGCATGCTCCTGCAGATCCACGACGAGCTGCTCTTCGAGGCGCCCGAGGCCGAGGTCGAGGCGGTCCAGGCGATCGCGCGGGAGTGCATGGAGACGGCGGTCGAGCTGACGGTCCCGCTGGTGGTGGACGTCGGCGCGGGCCTGAACTGGGCGGAGGCGAAGTAGATGCTGGAGGCGGTCCTCACCTTCCTGAGCGTGGGCGCGGCGGGCGTCCCCATGATCGGGTTCCTCATCGTCATGGTCCTGCTCGACCGCTACGAGCGGGAGCCGTTCTGGCTGGTCTCGCTGGCGTTCCTGTGGGGCGCGATCGGGGCGGTGATCATCGCCGTCGTCGGTTCGCTGGTGTTCATGCTCCCGCTGGCGTTCGTCGCGTCCGAGCAGACCGCCGAGCTGGCGACCACCATCTTCGTCGCGCCGCTCGTGGAGGAGCCCGCCAAGGCGCTGGGGGTGGCGTTGATCGCGCTCTCGCGGCACGTCGACGGGGCGACCGACGGCTTCGTCTACGGCGCCGCCGCGGGGCTCGGCTTCGGGATGACCGAGAACGGCATGTACTTCATCGCCGCCGCCACCGAGGGGGACGCCGCGCTGTGGGCGGGGACGGTGTTCGTGCGGACGGTCTTCACGGCGATGATGCACGCCTGCGCGACGTCCATCGTGGGGGCGGCGCTCGGGGCCGCGCGCTACCGCGGGTGGGGGACGCGGCTCCTCTGGGTCCCCGCCGCGCTGGTCGCCGCGATGGCCGTCCACGCGCTCTGGAACGGCCCCCTCGCGCTCGACGGCGGCACCGGCTTCGGCTCGGCGTTCGCGTTCCTGCTCTTCCCCGCGGAGTTCGGCGTCCTCTTCGGCATCTACCAGCTGTGCCTGCTCGGCGAGGCGCGCATCATCAAGCGCGAGCTGACGGCGGAGGCGGCCGACGGGCTCCTCCCGCGCGTCCACGTCGGCTCGATCGCGTCGTGGCGGGCGCGGCTCCGGACGTCGTCGTGGCTCCCCGAGGGGGTGGACCCGAAGGAGTACCTGGAGGCCGCGACGCTGCTCGCGTTCCGGCGCCGTCAGCTGGAGCTGAAGCCCGGCGACGCCCGGATCCAGGCCGACATCGAGACCCTCCGGGGGCGGATCCGGATCGCGCTCGACGTCTGCTGACAGGTTCTGTCAGGGGGCGTGCTAGACCTGCGGCCCCAACCAACGAGGAGGTCCGAATCCCCATGTCCTACACGCCTGGAAAGATCGTCTGGTGGGAGCTGCTCACGCGCAGCCCCGCGGAGCACGCCGCCTTCTACACGGAGCTGGTCGGCTGGAAGAAGGTCGAGTGGCCGATGCCGCAGGGGGGCACCTACACGATGTTCGGCCACGACCCCGAGACCGCGGCCGTCGCGGGGATGGCGGACATGCCCGCCGAGGTCCCCGCGGAGGTCCCCGCCCACTGGGCGCCGTACGTCTCCGTGGACGACGTCGACGCGACGTGCGAGGCGGTCAAGGCGAACGGGGGCCAGGTGATGGCGGGCCCGTTCGACATCCCCGACACCCTCCGCATGGCCGTCTGCCTCGACAGCGCGGGCGGCGTCTGCAACGTCATGAAGTCGATGAAGGGGGACCCCGAGGACGCCCCCAGCGAGTCCGGCCAGTGGCACTGGGCGGAGTACTACTCGCCCGACCTGGCGGAGACCGAGCGCTTCTACACGACGGTCCTGGGGTGGACGACCGAGACGATGCCGATGCCGGACGGGTCGACGTACACCATCTTCAAGGACGCCGGCGGCGCCCAGCGGGGCGGCGCGATGAAGCGGCCGATGGACCAGATCCCGCCGATGTGGCTGAACTACCTCCACGTCGACGACTGCGAGGCGACGCTGAAGTCCGCGGTCGAGGGCGGCAGCGAGTCGATCATGGGGCCGATGACGATGCCCGGCGTCGGCACGTTCGCCCAGTTCAAGGACCCCAGCGGCGCGGTCATCGGGATCATCACCCCCGAGCGGTAGCGTGAATCGGGGAGGGGACTCCTGCCTCGGAGCGTGGTAGGAGTCCGCCCCCGATGACCGACACCCCCTCGTCTTCGAACTTCCTGCGGGACCTGATCGAGGCCGACCTGGCCGCCGGTCGCTACGACCGCGTCGTCACGCGCTTCCCGCCCGAGCCCAACGGCTACCTCCACATCGGCCACGCCAAGGCGATCTGCGCCGACTTCGGCCTCGCCCAGCAGTTCGGCGGCCACTGCAACCTCCGCATGGACGACACGAACCCGACGAAGGAGGACGTCGAGTACGTGCGCGCCATCCAGGAGGACATCCGCTGGCTGGGGTTCGACTGGGGGGACAACTTCTTCCACGCCGCCGACTACTTCGAGCAGCTGTACGCGTACGCGGTCGAGCTGATCGGCAAGGGCCTCGCGTACGTCTGCAGCCAGACGAACGAGGAGATGCGGCGGGACCGCGGGACGGTGACGGAGCCGGGGACGCCGTCGCCGGATCGGGACCGTCCGATCGAGGAGAACCTCGACCTGTTCGCGCGGATGCGGGCGGGGGAGTTCGCCGACGGGGAGCTGACGCTGCGGGCGAAGATCGACATGGCGGCGGCCAACATGAAGCTCCGCGATCCGCCGATGTACCGCATCCGCCACGCGACCCACCACCGGACCGGCGACGACTGGTGCATCTACCCGATGTACGACTACGCC
>CAYFOA010000334.1:0-715 GCA_964344575.1 uncultured Rickettsiales bacterium
TCCGGGGCCGGCCTGCCGGCCGCCTCCCGCCTCTCGGATCTCACGACCAGCGGCGGCGTCGCCTCCCCCGCGGCCGGCCACACCGCCGATGGGTTCGCCATCACCGGCCCGGCCAGCCTGCTCCCGTACACCAGCACGTACTTCGGTCGGGTCGACTCCGGCGGAGACTTCGACGGTGACGAGATCGACGACCTGTTGATCTCGTCCCGCAACACGCACAACGCCCACTACCTGGTGCTCGGCCGGCCACCGGCGCCGGGCGCCGCGCCCGTCGTCACCGAGGCCCGCGGCGTGGTCCCCTTCGAGACGGGCCGGGAGTGGTCGATCCCTTCGGGGAGCGCATCCAGGCGGTCGACGGGCCCCAGAGCGGCCGCATCCTGTGGCGCGGCGTGCCGGTCATGCCCGGGGACATGGACGGTGACGGTCTCGCCGACGTCGTGGTGCCCAGCCTCGAGAACGAGGGCGGAGCGGGTCAGGTCGAGATCGCCGTCGTGCGGGGCGGGCCCGCCGTGGACCGCGTCTGGCTCGACGACGTGGACGCCGGCGTCGGCGGATTCGTGGTCGAAGGGCGGCCTGGCGAGGGGGGGATGGACTCCGTCGTGACCGCGGCCGCGGTCGGCGATCTCGACGCGGACGGGCTCGACGACGTGGGCGTCTTCATGGTGCCCATCGGCCCCGCCGCGCCGCCGGCTCGGCTCTACATCGTCTGGGGCAC
>CAYFOA010000334.1:789-2178 GCA_964344575.1 uncultured Rickettsiales bacterium
GGTGGCCGCGCCATCGATCTGCCGGCGCTGCCGACCAAGGTCGCCCACGGCGACGTGGACGGGGACGGGCTCGAGGATCTCCTGATCGGGTACGCCGCGCGGTCCGAGGACGATCCCCGCCCGTCGGGCTTCGCCGAGGTGCGCTTCGGCGTCGATCGCGACGGCCTCCTGACCCGCGGAGGTGAGGGCCCGGACACCCTGGTCGGCACCGCCGGGCCCGACCGACTCCTCGGCGGTCGGGGCGACGACCGGCTCGTCGGCGCCGGCGGAGCCGACGTGCTCTACGGCGGCGCGGGTGACGACATCCTGGTCGTGGGCGGCCCGGCCCTGCGCCGCGTCGACGGCGGCCGCGGCGTCGACACGCTCGAGATCGCGGCCGACGGGCCCACGCTGCTCGACCTCTCTGCCCTCGGCGCGCGCGTACGGGGCGTGGAGATCGTCGACCTCACCGGCGCCCGCGTCTCGCTCTCCCTGTCGGCGGCGCGGGTCGCGCGGCTCCCCGACCACGGCGCGGAGCTCGTCGTGGTGACCGACGCCGACGACGTCGTCTCCGCCGTCGAGGGTATCTGGGCCTACGCCGGCGAGGTCGCCTGGAGCGGCCTCGATGCCCGCCTCTACGTCGACGGCGCGTCCCGACTCGTGGTGGTGGGCGCAGGCGAGACCCTGCTCGCCCCCAACTTCGGCGCGCTGGAGATGGCGGTGGCCGAGGACGCCGAGGACGGTGACGTCGTAGGCACGGTGCGCGCCGCCGATCCCGACGGGGAGGTGGTGGCGGTGGCGATCATCGACGGGGATCCGCTGGGAGCCTTCAGCTACGACGAGATCTCGGGTGAGGTGCGGGTCGCCGACGGCGCGCTCCTCGACCACGAAGCGCGCGACACGTGGACGCTGCGGGTCGAGGTCACCGACGACGACGGCCTGACCGCGCTCGGGGACCTCGTCATCTCCGTCCTCGACGCCCCCGAAGCTCCCGCCTTCGATCCACCCGTCGTCACCGCCACGGCGCAGGAAGGCGCGCCCGCCGGCGCCGTGGTGGCCGTCCTGAGCGCGGCCGATCCCGACGCGGGCGACACACTGACCTATGCGCTCGTCTCCTCGGAGGTCGAAGGCGCCTTCGCCGTCGACGCGGCGACGGGCCTGCTCACGGTGGCGGACGGCGCACGGCTGGACTTCGAGGCCACGCCCGTGATCGCGCTGGAGGTCGGCGTCGTCGACGTCACGGGGCTCACGGCCACGGCGTCGGTGACGGTCACGCTCATCGACGTGGACAGCATCGAGGCCGCCTTCACCGCCGGCTTCGTGACCCTCGAAGAGCGCGTGTGGAGCCCGGACGGCGCCCTCGCCCTGCCCGGGGCCGGGCTGATCCAGGCGCTGGAAACCGCTGTGCCC
>CAYFOA010000334.1:2188-4648 GCA_964344575.1 uncultured Rickettsiales bacterium
CCCGCCGAGGAGAGCGAGATCGGCCAGGTCGGCGGCACGCCCATCGGCGCGGGTACCGCCACCGGCGGCTCCGTGGCGCTGTCCTACACCCTCGATCTGTCGGACGGCGAGGTGAACGCGTCGCTCCCCGTCGACCTGACGCTCTCACTGCCCGATCAGCTCCCGCTCGGCGAGCCCTTCACCCTCAGCTGGTCCTGGGCGCTCGCCGACGCGGCGTTGATGTGGGGCGAGACGCCGTCCCTCGTCGCCGAGACCACCTACGACTTCAGCGACGTCGCCATCGGGGCCGCGGTCGGGGCCATCGAGGGCCTGCTCGACGCCGCGGACTTCGACTACCGGCCCGACGACACGGTGCTGCCCCCCATCCGATTCAACGTGCCGGCGACGCCCTTCCGCAGCGCGCTCTTCCGCGACCTGTTCCCCGACGGCGTGCCCGCTGACGCGCGGTGCTACCTGTTCGACTGCGCCACGGAGGCCCTCATCGAGGCGGCCTGGAACGGCGCCGCCGGCCAGGTCAACGCTGCCCAGGACGCGGTCGAGGACCTCTTCACCCCGACCGACGGGTTCGGCGAACCTCAGGATCCCGGCTTCATCGACGACTGGGATTCGCTCGCGCAGCCCCTCGACTTCTTCTCGGGGGACCACCCGAACATGCTCGTCACGCCCGCCGTCCAGGCGCGCGCGTTCCGCGTCGCCCTCGACCCCTACAGCATCGCCGAGCAGCTCGTCGGCGTCGCCTACTGGGGCGGCCCCGCGGGCCCGTGGTGGGCGACCTTCGAGCTGCCCCTGCCGGCGGGCTACACCAAGATTCGCTACGACCTCTGGTCGGCTCAGCTCAAGTTCGAGCTCGAGATCTACGAGGCGTTCTACCTCGACGTCACCGGCGTCAGCTGCGATCTCACGCTCGAAGACGGCACCCGCATCGAGGGCGCCGCGGTGGGCGAGGACCTCGAGCTCACCCTCCCCGAAGGCGCGGACGTCGACGTCGGCCCTGAGCGGCTCGACCACGAGCTCGTCGACGTCGGCGCGGACGGCCATGACCTGCCAGTCGAAGGCCTGCTCGGACCGCGGGTCCTCGGCCACGACGACGAAGCGGCCGTCGAAGATGCGGCGGCCGTCCTGGGTCTTCACGGCGAGGCGGTCGAAGCCGTCGACGTTCGTCAGCTGGATCGTGCGGCCCTCCTCGAGGGTGAGGGCCTCGAAGTAGTGGGGCAGCTCGACCACCGCGCGCCCGGCGCTCAGCTTCGCGCTGCCGCGGTAGTAGACCGCGCCCTCGGGGCCCTCGAGCGCGCCGTGCACCAGGTGGCGGTCGTCGTCGAGTGGGTGGTCGATCACGAAGGACTTCACCGTCTTGCCGCTGTTGACGCTCGTCTTCACCGGGAAGCTGGTCCCGCAGTTCGGGTCGCTCTTGGCGGTGGCCGAGTAGTCGACCGTGACCGGGTGGTTCGAGCGGTACCAGTAGGTATACCCGCCGCGCAGCCAGACCGCGACGTCGCTCGTGCAGGGGTAGGTCGTGTAGTCGGCGATGAAGTTCTTCTGGCTCTCGGCCAGGTAGTCCGCGTAGCACATGTTGGCGCCGTGGCCCCACGAGCTGGAGTGGCAGAGCAGCTTCGACATCAGCGCGCCCTGCCAGCTCCCGTCGGCGTGCACGCTGGCGCGGCTGATCTCGAGGTGCAGGACGCCGTCGTTCCAGCCCTTGTCGCCGAACTTCACCGGGTAGAAGGAGCTCGTGCTGCCGCCCATCTTGAAGCTGCGCACCTTCGGGCGTCCGTCGAAGGTGCCGGTGTGGTTGGCCTCGAGGTCGCCCTTGACCCACAGGTTGCCGGTGTCGGAGTCCAGGTCCATCAGCCGCTGCTCGCCGTTGTTCTCCCAGAGGAAGCCCTGGCCGGTCGCCGTGCGGAAGCGCATGCGGTGGCCGCTGTCCCAGTGGCCGGCGACAGCGCTGTTGCCGGCGGGGGAGGTCCCGCTCGGGTTCGAGCTGTAGATCACGTGGTTGCTGTCGGTCGGCGACCACACCCAGAGGCCGCGCTTGTTCCCGCTGTTCGTGCCGTCGTTGACCGCGAGGCCGAGGCTCTTCGAGAAGTTGGCGACGTTCAGCTGGTCGGTCGTGGTGAGCTCGCTGCCGCTCTTGGACCAGTGGCTGATCAGGGGCCGGACCTTCATGTTCGCGTTCACGCTCGTCTTGACCGCGAAGCTGGTGCCACAGTTGGGATCGCTCTTGGCCGTGGCCGCGGCGTCGACGGTGACGGGGTGGTTCGAGCGGTAGCGATAGCTCGTCCCGCCGCGCAGCCAGATCACGACGTGGCGGGTGCACGGGTAGGTCGTGAAGTCGGCCACGAAGCTCTGCTGGCTCTCCTCCAGGTAGGCGGCGATGCAGAAGTGGGCACCGTGCCCCCAGAAGCTGGAGTGGCACAGGAAGCGCGACATCAGCGCGCCCTTCCAGCTGGAGTCCTCGTGCAC
>CAYFOA010000334.1:4732-5425 GCA_964344575.1 uncultured Rickettsiales bacterium
AGAGGTTGCCGGTGGTGGAGGACAGGTCCATCAGCGCCTCCTCGGCGTTGTTCTCCCAGAGGAAGCCCTGGCCGGTCGCCGTGCGGAAGCGGAAGCGGTGGCCGGCGTCGAGGGGCCCCTGCACGGCCGAGTTGCCCGCGGGCGAGGTCCCGGACGGGTTGGAGCTGTAGATCACGTGGTTGCTGTCGGTGGGCGACCAGACCCACAGGCCGCGCTTGTTGCCGCTGTTGGTCCCGTCGTTCACCGCCATGCCGAGGGTGCGCGAGAAGCCGGCCACGTTGAGCTTGTCGGCCTCGGCCGTCGTGCCGATCGCGACGTTCTTGCTCGTGGTGACCTTGGTGGCGCCGTCGACCCAGGAGCTGGTGCCCGAGTCCCCAGGGTCGCCCTTGTCGCCCGTGTCGCCCTTGTCGCCCTTGTCGCCCGGCGGGCCCTGGAGCCCGGCGGTGTCGCCGACCCACTGGCCCGCGGCGTTGATGACCTCGACCCCGCCGACCGCGACGTTGCCGCCCACGTCGAGCTTGGCGCTCGGGGTCGCCGCGCCGATCGCGACCTGCCCGCCGTCCGTGATGCGCAGCATCGTCGGGCCGTAGGCGATCACGAGGTCGTTGCCGGCGTCCTCGCCGACGGTCCACGTGACGCCGTTGCCGCCCGTGTCGGCGAGCTTCAGGGTGCCGAGCTGCACGACGCCGGCCA
>CAYFOA010000335.1:0-5355 GCA_964344575.1 uncultured Rickettsiales bacterium
GTCGTCCGGCGGGAGCGTGTCGTCGTCGTCCGGCGGCAGGGTGTCGTCGTCGTCGGCCGCGTCGTCGTCGTCGGCCGCGTCGTCGTCGTTCGCCGCGTCGTCGTCGTCGGCCGCGTCGTCGTCGTCGGCCGCGTCGTCATCGTCCCCCTCCGCGCAGACGCACTCGTCCCACCCGGCGCCGTCCGACGAGCAACTCTGGGCGCCCGAGGCCCCGCCCGCGCAGACGCAGGCCTGGGTCGTGCCGGGGACGCACACCTGGGCCGGGGGGCAGCCCGTGAGGGTGAGGCAGAGCGTGGCGAGCGCCACGAAGAAGGTCCACCGGGTCGCGTGCGCCATGACTCGTCCTCCACGATTCCCCCCCGTGGCCCACCGTTCTATCAGGGACCGGGGGGCAGAATCCAAGGGTCGTCAGGGTCCCGCGACGGAAACACTCAGCTCGGCGCCGGGGCCCGGCTTGCGCTCCACGCGGAGGGTCTCGGTCCCGTCGGGGCGGAGGCGGGGGAGCCGGTTCAGGGAGGGGAGGCGGCCGGTGGCGAGGCCTTCGCTGATCGCGGCGAACAGCTCGATGGTGCCGTCGGGGACGACCACGTCCTCGCCCTCGCCGGGGGGGCCGCGGCGGACCCGGGCGGCGGCGCCCTCCACGCGGGCCACCGACGTCAGGCGGACGCGGCCCCAGCGGCCGGCCTCGCCCTGCTCGGCGAGCCAGCCCGCCATCGCGAACACGGCCACGCCCCGGTCGCGGACGACGGCGTGGAAGGCGTCCGACGAGAAGAACCGGAGGAGCGCGCGGCGGGTCCCCGCGAGCTCCGCGATCGCGCAGGAGCAGGGGAGCTCGCGCCGGATCGCCTCGAGCACGCGGTCGGCCCGGGCGGGGTCGGTCCCCCACGCGCGGCGGTCCGGGGCGACGAGCATGGCGCGCTCCGCGGCGGTCAGCTCTTCGCCCTCCAGGGCGCCCTCGGGATCGTCGTAGATCGCGGCGACATACAGCGGATCGTGGTGCATCCGGAGCGCCACCCGCTGCAGCGCGCGGGCGGTCACGACGCAGTCCGAGCGGCGAACGGCGTCCCCGCGAGGCGGCGCTCCAGCTCCTCGAACCCGGGGACGACGACGTCGAACGGGTTCCGCTCGCACTCCAGGACGACGGCGCGCAGCTCGGTCGCGCGGGGGGCGACGTCCGCGACGATCTCCCACGTGTCCGGGAGCACCGCCAGCGTGTGCGAGTCCTCGACGTACGCGTACCCGTCGACCTCCCGGGGCTCCCCCCCGGCGACGTGCACCTCGACGACCCGGTCCAGGGGGAACCCGTCCAGCCCCGTCGTCGGCCCGTGCCCCGAGGCGCGCTGGTAGATCGCGAGGTGCGCGCAGTCCAGGAGCATCCCCGTGTCGGCCCGCTCGCACACGCGGGCGAAGAAGTCGAGGAGGTGGAGGTCGCCGAGGTAGACGCTTCCGGGCGGGTTCTCGGGCAGCACCTCGAACCCCGTCGCCTCGCGCAGCCGGACGATCCCCTCGGCCAGCTCCGAGGCCGCGTCGTCCGTCAGGATCGGCGGCAGGAGCAGCATGTGGGCCGCCTCGCGGGTCCCGAAGTGCCAGGCGCCGGCGTCCCCGCACAGCCACGCGGGGCGGACGTGCGCGGCCAGGGCCCGGACCTCGTCGAGCCATGCGTCGTCGAAGTCCTCGGGCTCGTCGAGGTTGACGTCGAGGAAGTGGTACGTCGTCGGGAGGCCCGCCCCGACCCACCGCGCCGACGCCTCGTCGAGCCCCTTGAGCGTCTCGATCCCGAGCTCCAGGAACGACGCGAACTCCGGCCGCTCCGCGCGCAGCCGCTCCACGTCCAGCGAGCCTCCCGCCGCCGCCGCGCCGTACTCCGTCGAGACCCCGATCCCGAGGTGGGGGAGCCGCTGCACCCGGTCCGCGAAGCCCATCGCCCGCATGGTACTGCCCTTGCCGCGGACGGCCATGCCCTCCACGATGGAGCGAGTGAGCAGGGCGATCCTCATCGGCGCGGCGCTCCTCCTCGGGTGCCCGTCCCCGGCTCCGGGCGACGACGACGACGCCACCGACGACGCGACCCCGCCCGACCCCGGCGGCTTCGACGTCCAGCCCCTCCGCGACCCCCAGCGAGTCGCCGGCGCCGGCTTCCTCGTCGCCCCCGAGGGGCCCGGGATCGACCACGTCACGAAGATCGCGTGGGACCCCGAGGACCGCTGGCTCGACGACTTCGCCGGCGGCTTCGCGGCGCTGGACTGCGATGTCGACGGCGACGCGGATCTCCTCTTCACGTCCGGCGACGGCGAGCACACGCTCCACCTCAACGACGGCGCGGCGAGCTTCACCGCCGTCGACCCCGACGCGCACGGCGTCCGCTACCCCGGCGAGCCCACCGCGTCCGCCGCGGTCGGCGACGTCGACAACGACGGCGACCCCGACGTCCTCCTCCTCGTCCAGTTCGCGAACAACCGCCTCCTCGTCAACGACGGCGCCTGCGTCTTCGAGGACCGGGCCGTCGAGTACGGCCTCGAGGACGAGCACCGGAGCCTCCACGCCACCTGGTTCGACTTCGACGGCGACGGGCGACTCGACCTGTACCTGACCAACTGGGCCGACGCGATCCCCGACGACCAGCCCGGCGTCCCCGCCGAGCCCCACCCCGACCGCTTCTGGCTCCGGGACGACGAGGGCGGCTTCGTCGAGGTCACCGACCAGCTCCCCGCCGACACCGCCGAGGCGTACGGGATGGTGACCGCGTTCTTCGACGTCGACGCCGACGGCGACTACGACCTCATGCAGACGAACGACCGGGGGTCGATCTTCGTCGGCAACCGGATCTTCGAGAACCTCGGCCCCGACGACGGCGGCCGCCTCCAGTGGGCCGACGTCACCGTCGAGCGCGGGTTCGTCAACGAGCCCGACGGCATGGGGCTGGCGTACGGCGACATCGACGGCGACGGCGACGCGGACATCTTCAACTCCGGCAACTACGAGGCGCTCTTCGTCGACAGCGGCGACGGCTACTACTACGAGGCCGCGCTCGCCTCGGGGCTCGACGAGCTCGTCCCCCAGACGCTGTCGTGGGGCGGCTCCTTCTTCGACCAGGACGCCGACGGGGACCTCGACCTGATCTTCGTCCGGTCGAAGTTCTGGGACCTCGGCCCCGAGTACCCGGAGCAGTACGAGGACGACGCCCGGTTCTTCCGGAACACCGGCGGCGACCCGCGCTTCGTGGCCCAGGCGCTGGAGGGGTCGCCGCTGGCGGGGCAGGCGAACTGGCGCGCCCAGGCTCACGTCGACCTGGACGGAGACGGCCTCCAGGACGTCGTCGTCGCCGTCGTCGAGGACGGGCCGCGAATCGCCCTGACCAACCCGCCCGCCGGCGGCAAGGTTGTGCAGGTGCGGCTGGAAGGCACCCGTTCGAACCGCGAGGGGCGCGGCGCCGTCGTCCGGCTGGGCGACCAGGTGCGGTGGCCCGGCGTGGTGGAGGCGTACAGCACGGGGACGCCGGTGTGGCCGACGTTCGGGCTGGGGGACGCGGACGAGGCCGGCCCGCTGATCGTGGAGTGGCCGTCCGGCGCCGAGCAGGAGCTGGCGTCCGTCCCCGCGGGGTCCGTCGTCACCGTCACCGAACCGGCGGCGGACTGACCGTGGGCCGGGCCGTCCGCGCGACCCTCGCCACGGCGCTCCTCGGCGCCGCCCTCCTCCTCCCCGGCGTCGCCCACGCCCTGACCTGGTGGGTCGCCGACGAGGACGAGGCCATCGCCCTGTCCGAGGCCCTCGCCCAGTGGTGGCCGAGCCACGACCTCGCCGTCCGCGTCGGCGTCCCCACGTACCAGCGGGAGGCCATCTGGTACGCCGGCGGGGAGCTGGTCATGGTGGCGGGCGAGCGGGTCCGCTGGCAGGCCGCGCCGGCGGGGGACTTCGCCTCGCAGGTGGCGCTCGTCCGGAGCTGGCTCCGGGAGCTCCCCGCGGGGTCCGACGCCGGCTGGATCCCCCGCGCCAAGCCCGGCATCGCGGGGTTCGGCGTCGTCGCCGGCGGCGGCGGCCTCCGCCTCCCCACGGTCGCGGCGGACCTCACCTTCAGCCCCGCCGCCCCCGCCGGCCACCTCTCGATCACCGGCGGCATCGCGTGGCCCTGGTTCCGGGTCGGACTCGGCGCGGTGGGGACCTTCGGCGAGACCGCCGGGAGCGGCGACAACAGCGTCGGCATCACGCGGCTCTTCGTCGGCGGCGTCGTCAGCCTCACCGCCCCCGCGGGCCCCGTCGAGGTCGAGAACCTGGTCGGCGTCGGCGGCCGCATGGTGAGCCTCCGCGCCAAGGAGCTCGACCTCGACCCCCAGACCGTCCGCCTCGTCAGCATGGTCCTCGGGCTGCGCGTCATGGTCCCCGCCACGCAGGTCCTCTCGATCGGCGGCGGCGTCGGCGTGGGGATCGACTTCGCGCCGATCTTCGTCGACCTCGTCGGCACCGAGGCGCGGGAGCTCCTGTCGCCGGTGACGCTGTCGTTCGAGCTGGCCTTCGCCGTCGGCGGGGCGTCCTATCCGGAGAAACCGTGAAGGATCCGGGCGCTCGCGACACCGATCAGAACGTGGGCCTCCCCTCCGACGACGCCGCGACCATCGAGCGCTTCTACAAGGAGCACGCCGAGCGGGTCCTGGCGTGGGCCATCCGGCTGGGCGGGCCGGCCGTCGATCCGGAGGACGTCGCCCAGGACGTGTTCGCGATCGCGCTCCGCCGGCTGCCCGACTTCCGGGGCGACTCCAAGCCCTCGACGTGGCTGTTCGGCATCACCCGCCGGGTCGTCGCCAACGCCCGCCGCCGCGCCGCCGTCCGCCGCCTCGTCGGGCTCGACGCCGCCGACGAGCTGCCGGACGTGGCCCCCGGCGCGGACGAGGTCGTCGACCGCGCGCGCCGCCGCCGCCAGGTCCAGCTCGCCCTGGAGAAGCTCCGCCGCCCCCACCGGGAGGCGATCGCGCTGGTCGACCTGGAGGGGCTGAGCGCCGTCGAGGCGGCCGAGCTCCTGGGGGTCCCCACGGGCACCATCTACAGCCGACTCCACCTCGGCCGCCGCGCCTTCGCCCACGCGCTCCAGCGCCAGGGCGTCACCCGAGACTCGCTCCTCGCCGAGCCGGAGGTGTCCCGATGACGGTCCCCGGCTGGGTGGTGGACGCGGTCTCCCCGACCGACGACGAGCGGGCGCGGCTCGAGCACCCCGTCGATCCCGACGTGCTCGCCGGCTGCGCCGACGCCACGGCCCCGGACGAGCGCGAGGTCGCGGCCCTCCTCCGCACCCTCCGCGCGGCCCCCGCCGGCGCCGCCGCCCCCCGGCGCGGCCGCCTCGTCCCGAGGCTCTCCGGCGCGGCC
>CAYFOA010000336.1:0-5355 GCA_964344575.1 uncultured Rickettsiales bacterium
TCGTCCGTCGCGTCGTCGTCGTCGGTGCCGTCGTCGTCGTCGGTGGCGTCGTCGTCGTCGACGCCGTCGCACGCGCACGGGTCCCAGCGGGTGCCGTCGTCAGCGCAGGTCTGGGCGCTGGAGGTCCCGCCCGGGCAGGCGCACGCCTGCGTCGAACCGGGGACGCAGACGTCTGCGGGAGGACAGGCCCAGATCCCCAAGGCCAGGGTGAGGACCACTGCGATCGTTACATGCCACCAAGCTCGAAGCTGCATCTGCTCGTCTCCTCGAGCGGATGCTAGCAGGGGAGCGGCCCGACGTTCGAACCCCGGGCGCCCACGGGCCTGCTAGGGTCCGCGCCGGATGACTGACTGGCACCCGCTTTCGTTCCGCGACTTCCCGATCGCCCAGGGCGTGACGTACCCGGACGAGGACGTCCTCGAGTCGACGCTGGACCGGCTCCGCGAGCTCCCGCCGCTGGTGACGTCGTGGGAGGTAGAGCGCCTCAAGGAGCACCTCGCGGAGGCCCAGGAGGGGCGGCGGTTCGTCCTCATGGGGGGCGACTGCGCCGAGACCCTCGCCGACTGCCGGCCCGAGGCGATCGCGGCGAAGATGAAGATCCTCCTCCAGATGTCGCTGGTGCTGGTGCACAGCACGATGAAGCCGGTCGTCCGGATCGGGCGGCTGGCGGGCCAGTACGCCAAGCCGCGGAGCCGCCCCACGGAGACGCGGGACGGCGTCGAGCTGCCGAACTACTTCGGCGACCTCGTGAACCGGAGCGAGTTCCACGCCGCGGCGCGCCAGTTCGACCCCACGCTGCTGCTGTCGGGGTACCAGCACGCGGCGATGACGCTGAACTTCGTCCGCAGCCTGATGGACAGCGGGTTCGCGGACCTGCACCACCCCGAGCAGTGGGACCTCAGCTTCATGCACGAGGCGAACCTGTCGGCGGAGGTGCGGGACGAGTACCGGCGCAGCTCCGAGGACCTCGCGCGGGCGCTCCGGTTCATGGAGGCGCTGGGCGAGCTGTCGGTCGACGACCTGACCCGCGTCGACTTCTACACGTGCCACGAGGGGCTCAACCTGCACTACGAGTCGGCGCAGACCCACGCGGTCCCGCGCCGCGACGGCAACTACGTCCTGACCACGCACCTGCCCTGGATCGGGGAGCGGACGCGGCAGCTGGACGGCGCCCACGTCGAGTTCTTCCGCGGGGTGTCGAACCCCGTCGGCGTGAAGGTCGGGCCCACCGCCACGGTGGACGACGTCGTGGGGCTGTCGGGCGCCCTCAACCCGTCCGACGCGCCCGGGAAGCTCGTGCTCATCACGCGCATGGGGGTGAAGCACGTCCGCGAGCGGCTGCCGCCGCTGCTCGAGTCCGTCCGCAAGACCGGCCGCAAGGTGCTCTGGGTGGTGGACCCGATGCACGGCAACACGTCCATGTCGGGGAGCGGGTTCAAGACGCGGTCGTTCGACGACATCCAGCGCGAGATCGCGTGGACGCTGGACGCCCACGAGCAGGCGGGGACGCACCTCGGGGGGGTCCACTTCGAGCTGACCGGCGAGGACGTGACGGAGTGCACGGGCGGCGCCGCGGGGATCCGCGACGAGGACCTCGGCATCAACTACGCGACGGCCTGCGACCCGCGGCTGAACTACCGTCAGGCGTTGGAGATGGCGTTCCTGCTGGGGCGGCGGATGAGGTCCGGGACGACGACCTGAGGGGCGTCGAGCCCGACCAGCACGCGGACCATCTTGGCTGCCCGGGTCCACACCGACTCCTGCACGAAGGGGACGCCGTGCGCGGCGCAGATCCGCTTGACGCCGGCGTGGGCGCGCTGGAGTTGCCGGGGCGTCAGGTCGGGCCAGAGGTGGTGCTCGACCTGGTAGTTGAGGAAGCCGTGGAGGAAGTCGTTGACGTCGCCGCCGCAGCGGAAGTCGCAGCTCCCGAGGACCTGGCGGAGGAGGAACTCGCCGCGTGAGGCGGCGGGGTTCTCGAAGCGGTAGAGGTCGCTGCCGGTGTGGTTGGGCACGACGACACCGAAGCCGTGGGCGTTGGCGAGGAGCTCGGCGGCGAGGAGGTTGACGGCGATGGCGACGGCCACCGACGGCGGGGCGAAGGCGACCGCCAGTCCGATGGGGAGGGCGAACCGCCAGGCGACGTTCGGCAGCCACGCGCGCAGCCAGAGGTCGCGGCCGCGGGGGTGCCAGGGGAGCCAGACGCGGCGGTCGGCGATGAGCATCCGCTCGGTCCGCGTCCCGGCGCGGCGCTCGCGGGCGTTGTGGTGGGCGTTGACGGTGTTGGCGGCGTAGTAGGTCGGCTTCCAGATCAGCGCCATCAGCGCGACGAAGGCGAGCCGGAAGACCATCGGGATCCGGGGGCGGCGGAGCCAGTCGGTGTTGTACTCGGCGGCGTCGGGGTCCTCCGTCTCGCCCAGCTTGTAGTGGTGGTCGAGGTCGTGCTCCTGGTGCCACGCGTCGGTCGGCATCCAGTCGAGCCAGTCGACGAAGCGGCGGAGCCCGCGCCCGAAGCGGCGGCCGTCCCAGGCGGCGGGGGCGTGCTCGTTCTTGTCGAAGGCCCGGTGGCAGAGGTGGTGGCTGACGATGGTCCAGCGAGCCACGGCGCCGAGGGAGATCGCGACGATCGACACCGGGTTGATCGCGATCCAGCAGGTCCCGTAGCCGACCGCGGAGCAGGCCCGGCCCCACCGGATCATCCGCTTCATGTGGCGGACGTCGTCGCGGCCGTCGCCGGACCGGAGCTCGGCTTCGAGGGCGTCGAGGTCGGCCACGAAGGCGTCGATGTCGATGGCGGGGAGGGGGCGGATGGAGCGAGGTTAGTACGAACAACTGCCACAATGGGGTCCATGCCACCCCGCCTGGTGCTCCCGCTGCTGCTGTCGCTGCTCGCGGCCCCCGCCGCCGCCTCGGAGGAGGCGCCGGCCGCCGAAGGGGAGGCGTCGGCCGCCGAAGGGGAGGCGCCCCCGCCCCCGTCCGCGCCGCCCTCGTTCGAGCTGGACGTCGTGCTCGCCGGAGGCTTCAAGGGGGACTTCGGGCGGCCGCGGTGCCGCGGCGACGCGGGGCCGAGCGTCGAGCCGAGCGCCTACCCGAGCCTCGTGGCGGCGGCCGCGACGACGTCGGTCGAGGCGGAGGCGGCCGGCCGCCCCGCGCCGCTCTTCCTCCACACCGGCGACCTCCACTTCCCCGGGGCGCTCCCCCGGTACGGGGTCGCCGGCGGCGACGAAGGGCTCGACGCCCTGTTCACGCTCATGGAGGGCATCCCGTGGGACGGCGTGGGCCTCGGGGGGCTCGACCTGTCGCTGCCGCCCGACGGCATCGGCCCGTTCTTCGCGGCGGCCGCCGACCGCGGCTTCCCGCTCCTCGCGGCCAACGTGTCGTGTGCGGCGGACGCGCCCCGGCCCGAGGTCTGCGCCGCGCTGGGGACGCACGAGGGAGGCACGCCGTGGCGGATCGTCGAGCGCGGCGGCGCCCGCATCGCCGTGCTCTCGGTGCTCGACCCGACCCACGCCGGCGAGATCAGCAGCGCCAAGCGGGAGGGGCTCGCGTTCGCCGCCTTCAAGGACACCGTCGCGCCGCTCGTGGAGCGGATCCGCGGCGGCGACGTCGCCGACCTCGTCGTCGTCCTCCACCACAGCCGGAACAAGTCGTCGGAGCTGGCCGTCCGCCGCGCTCTGCCGGACCTGCACGGCATCGACCTCGTCGTCCACAAGCAGCGCCGAAGCGGAGTCTGGGGGAAGCTCGGGGCGACGCCCGAGGGCGCCGACCTCGGCTGGGAGCGGGTCCCCCGCAGCGGCGCCTGGGTGCTCACCTCCGCCCGCGGCGTGGGGGAGGCGACGTTCGCCCGGGTCGAGGTCCGTCGGGAGGGAGACGGGTGGACCCTGGAGCCCCTGACGGCGCGGCTCCGCGACGTCTCCGGAGTGCCCCCCGACGAGGCCACGACGGCCCGCGTCGACGCGCTCGGGGAGGCCTACTGCGGGCTCTGGGGCGGTCCCGTGGCAGCCGCCGTCGAGCTCGCCGGGCCCCTCGACGGGGCCGCCTTCCAGCGGTACGTCCTCGATGCGATGCGCCACGAGGCGCGGACGGAGCTGGCGCTGCTGAACGCCGGCGCGCTCCGCAACCCCGACCTCCTCCCCGTCACCGACCACCTCAGCCGGGCCGACCTCCACGCCCTGCTCCCGTTCGGCGGGACGCTCGTCCGCGCCCGCATCCCCGGCGACCAGCTCTGGTTCTTCAGCGACACGTCGCTGGTCGGCGGCCTGACCCGCGAGGGGAACCAGGTCCGCGTCAACGGCCGGCCCATCGACCCGACGCGCACCTACACGATCGTGATGAACCGGTTCGTGGCGGACGGCGGCGACAGCATCCTCATGCCCCAGGTCCTCAAGCGGCGGACGGACGTGGTCGGGGAGGACGGGAGCCCCCGCGAGCTGGTCGACCTCCTCGAGGACAGCCTCCGGGAGGGCTGGTTCGTCACGCGGCGGACGGGGCTGCTCGACCCGACGCGGCGTTTCGTGGACCTCCACGCGCGGCCGGTGTTCCGCTTCAACCTGTGGGCCAACGTCTCCTACAGCAAGGTCGTCGTGGAGAACCCCGACGCCGGCGGCGCGCCGGCGTACGACAAGGGCGAGCTGCTGACGTTCGCGGCGGACAAGTTCCAGGGGGACGCCCGGCTCGGGTTCACCGCGAAGGCCCGCGACCACGAGCTCGGCGCCAACGCGTTCGTGCTCTACAGCTTCGCCCGCTTCGAGGAGGAGTACGGCGGCCTGCTCGAGATGGGGGACTGGGTGCGGGGGCGGGCCTGGTACGACTTCGTGGGGCTGCGGTCCCGGGCGTCGGACCACGGCATGGTCCCGGTGCCGTTCGTCGAGGGGCGCCTGACGACGGAGTTCGACCCGCCGAAGTCGCGCGACTGGCACCGGTTCGAGCTGACCGCCATCGCGGGGGCGAAGGTCCGCCCCTGGCGCCCCCTGAACGTGAACGTCGGCTTCAACGTCCGCCGCGAGGTGCTGGAGCCGGGGGCGCGCGCGCTGCCGGGGATCTTCGTCGGCTACACGCTGGACCGGACGGTGCTCTTCCAGATCAAGAAGACGAACCCGGTCGAGCTGGAGAGCGACACGTCCTGGTTCTTCAACGACCTCGGCCGCGACGACATCCACGAGATCCGCCACTTCACCCGGCTGTACGTCGCCCTCTTCGGCCGTCTCTATCTGTCCGCCAGCGCCACCGTGTACGCCTACCGGGAGAAGCCCGTGGGGGAGTGGGGGGCCTACGTCGACGCGACCCTGGGGTTCAGCGTCGGCGCGGTCGGAGCTGTGCAAGCCCTCTGATCGCGCGGATCACCTTTCTTGACCGCAG
>CAYFOA010000337.1:0-5312 GCA_964344575.1 uncultured Rickettsiales bacterium
CTCGGACGACGACGACGCCACCGACGACGACGTGACGGACGACGACGACGCGGTCGACGATGACGACGCGACCGACGACGACGACGCGACGAGCGACGACGATGACGCTGCCTATGACGACGACGACGCCACCGGCGGTGATGGAGGCGACGAAGACTGCTCCTGCGCCGTCGTATCCGCGGCCGATGTCGGCGGGCTCGTCCTGCTCCTGATCCCGGTCCTGGTCGGGAGCCGACGAGGCAAGCACCGCGGCAGCCTCTGCGCGGAGGGACTCTGACGTGTCCGCAGGAGGCTCAGTCGTCGCGCGGATCCAAGCCCATCCACGCCTGTCGCTGGCGCTGCTGGCCTTCGCCGTTCACGCGTTCTGGCTCCGCGGGGCTTTCGTATCCGACGACTTCGGGATCATCCTCGACGTGGTGGACGGCGGGAAGCCGAGCCTCGCCCGCGCTGTCGATGGCTTCGTACGGCCGCTCCCGGGCGTGGATGCCCCGCTTCCCGCCGACGTCCTCGCGCGCTTCTGGCGCCCGATGTGGCGCTTCTCGCTCTACCTGGACCTCCGCATCTGGGGGCCCGCCCCGTTCGGCTTCTACCTGACGAACATCCTCATCCACGTCGGCTGCGTCGCGCTCCTGTTCGGCGTTGTCCGACGCCTCGGGGCCGGGGACGGCGTGGCCTGGACGTCCGCGGCGCTCTTCGCCGTCCACCCAACTCACCACGAGGCCGTGGCGTGGATTGCGGCTCGATGTGGCCCTCTGGCCCTGCTTCTGTCCCTGGCGGCGGCCGAGCTGCTCCTGAGCTCGATCCAGCGCGGGCAGGAGATCGACTGGCGCAGGGCGTCGGCGGCCGGAGTAGCCCTGGTTGCCGGGCTCTTGGCGAAGGAGAACGCGCTGGTGTTTCCGGGCGTCGCGTTCGCGTTGCTGATGGCGGCGCCGTCGTCGATACCCCGGTCGCGCCGCCTGCTCGCGTTCGCGCCGGTCGCGGTTGCCTACGGGCTCTGCCTCGCCGCCCGCTTCCACATGCTCGGAGAGGTCACGGGGGGCTACGCGGGGCTCTCGGTGTCGCCCCTCGAGGCTGAGATCCAGCGCGGGTGGGGCATGACGATGTGGACGCTGTTGGGCCCGGCGAAGGCGAACGTCGTCGGCAAGGCAGCGCAGCAGGGGCTGGCGGCGCTGACGTTGGTCGCGCTCATGGGCGGGCTGGCCGGTGCGCTCGCGACTCGCCGGGACCTGCGAGGCGTCGTCGGAGTGGGGGCGGTGTGGCTGGTGTTGGCGCTGGCACCGACCTGGGAGTTCCATGTTCCCGCCGATGACCACGAGAGCGTCCGTTACTTGTACGAGCCCGCAGCCGCGATGGCGCTCCTGCTGGCTGTCGCGGGCGCGGGCTTCCTAGGCCTGGTTCGGGACGACACGCGCCGCCGTCGCGCCTCCGCGATCGCCGCACTCGGCGCAGTCGCGCTTTTCACCACGCTGCACTACGCCAACGCGGGCGCCCGGCACCGTGCCTGGGCAGTCGCGCGCATTCTGCTTCCCCAGGTTCACGAACGGCTGCCGCCGGCCGACGGAGCCATCTCGGTCTTCGTCGACGTCCCCGACCACGTGGAGCAGGCGTGCCTCGGACGCAACCTGCTGCCCTACGCGGTCCAGCCTCCGTTCGGTGATCGTCCGGTGGACGTGAAGCTCTTCACCGACACCCCCTGGGAGCGCCGCCGCTTCCAGCAGCTACCTCAGCACCTACGCCAACGCCCCAACACCCGCTTCTACGTGTGGGATCCGGCCGCGTTCGTCTTCCGGGAGACCCGGCCAAGATGATTGCTCCTGCACGTTGGTTGATTCTGTTCGTCGTGGCGTCGCTGGCGGGTTGCGGCGAACGGGAGGCGCCCCCTGACGCCCGGCCTACGGCTCCAGCAACACGGGAGCAACTCCTCGCGCTCGGTTACGTCTCGGAGGGCGGCCCCGCGCCTGCGCGAACCGGGGTGACGGTCAACGAGCCCGGCGCCAGTCCTGGGCTCACCTTGATCGTTCCCGGGCACGCCCCGATGGCCACGCTGATCGAACTCGACGGCACCCCCGTGCACACCTGGTCGGCGTCATTCGAATCAATCTTCCCGACGCACCCGCTGGCCGCCGCAGGCCAGAGCCCCCCTGCATCGTGGCGGCGGGCGCGGGTCCTGGAGGATGGCTCGCTGCTCGTGATCTGGGAAGGCTTCGGCCTGGCTCGGCTCCGGGCCGACTCGTCGCTGGTCTGGGCGCGAAACAACTCGTTCCACCACGACCTCGACCTACTGCCGGACGGGACGATCGTGGCGCTGAGCCGAACGGCAGAGGACCCAGGCGACGGCGGCGACGCCATCCTTCGTGAGGAGATCCTCTACCTGGACCCCCTCGACGGCACGACGAAACGTCGAATCGACCTGGACGCCATCATCGAGATGCACCCGGTAATGGGCCCCCACGTGCCAGCGCGCGGGGACCGGCTCCACAACAATACGGTCGAACACGTCGGCGAGTGGTGGGGGGCTCGCGACGGGCTTCTCGTCTCTCTGCTGACGATCGACGCGGTCGCCCTGCTCGACACCACCCGAGAGGACGTCGTCTGGTGGTCTTTGGGGGCGGTCCGCAAACAGCACCACCCAACCCGGACTTCTGACGACACGCTGTTGGTCTTCGACAACCAGGGGCGCGACGGCCGCAGCCGAGTGACGCGCATCGACCGCAATACCCGCGCCGTCGGCTGGAGCTGGGACGACGGCGGCCGGCTGTTCACCGAGACCTGCGGCGCTCTCCATGAGACGACGACCGGCTCCCTGATCGTGGTCGAGACAGAACGCAGTCGGGCGATCGAGGTCGGCGAAGATGGTCGTGCTCACTGGGAGTACGTGCACCCGGCTCGAACCCGAGACGGAAGGCTGACCATGTTGTTCGACGTCGTGCGACTCAGGTCGGGGTTCCCGACAACCTGGATGGAGCGGTGAGAGAGTTCCTCAATCGGTTCCGAACGCGCGAAGCTCCCAGCCCCGCGACGCTGGCCCAGGCCGAGGCGGAGCTCGGGCCACTCCCCGCATCGCTACGCGCGCTCCTCGAACACACCGACGGACTTGAGGCCGACAACGATGTCCAGCTCTACGACGTGGTCGCGCTGCCGGAGCGCCAAGAGACGTTGGAGGTGCGGACCTACGCCCCGGGACATCTCGCGATCGGCAGTGACGGCGGCGGTCGAGTCGTACTGCTGGGGCCCGGAGACGGCCAGATCCGACTCACGGACGCCGGGGACCTCGACCCTGAGGGGGCCACGGTGCTCGCGGAGAACCTCATGGAGTGGCTTCGCGGTGGCCTACAGCTCCCCCCGGATCCGGAGCCGCCGTCCCTGGTGGACGTCTACCTGGAACGTCCGCCCCGAGAACTGCGAAGCCTCGTACGCATCAGGGAGGAGTTGCGCCTCGATGCTTCCACCGCCGAGCTCCTGGACGCGGGCAGAAACCCGCCACGTCCTCTCTTGACGGGGGTGCCGGCGGGTCTCGTCGCCGCGCAAGTCCGGCGCCTCAATGCTGTCGACGACTGCCTGGGCCTGCGTGGAGCTCGAGTGCCCGCCACGCACTCCATGAGCACCGGTCGAGAACACCCCGACTGGGAACCCCGAGGGGCCAGCATGAAGAAAGGGAGACCTACGATGGGCGGGATTGAGCAGATCAGATCGTGGATCGGCTTGGGGGGACTGCAGGGCGGAGGTTTCCTCGACGGGGCTCCCGATGCGGTCCTGGACCGACGCGATGCGCCGCCCTTCGATGCCAAGTGGATGAGAACGTACGAGGCGGTCGAGGGTCTTGACGTAGCCATGGACGCCCATGCCCTCGAATGTCTCCGCGAGGAAGCGTACCGCTCAGCGCTCTCGACAACGGGTAACGGTGAGATCGCAGCGAGGGTCGCCGATGATCTCGAGCTCCTTGCCAGGGCATTCAGCGCCGGATACGAGGACCCGTGGCTCCGGTTGCTGTGGGAGTGCTACCAGGCAGGCCGCTTCCCGAGCTGATGGTCCTCGACGGAACCGCCTGCTAGCTCGCGGAGAGGCACAGATGACCTACCACGTCACGCACTACACCGGGTCGATGGAAGCCGACTTCCCTGTCGAGCGGTTCGGCGACCTCTACGATGAACTCTGCTCCGCCGACAGCGAGCATTCCGACGTCTCCGTCACCCATGAGTCAGAGTGGAGCCTAGCTGTCTACAAGTCCGGCTTCGTCGTGCTGGAAAACCTCGAGGATGGGGACCCGTTACACGCCGGGCCCCTAGACCGAGAGACTGTTCTCGAGCTCATGCGAGCGGTGGCGGAAGGGCGAATCGCCGATGCCCAAGCCCATTCCTGGACGGATGGCTACCCGTCTCGCTGAGCTGTTGCCCCGTTCCGTGGACACCCCCCGCTCGAGTCTGTCGGTCGGGCGCCAACGCCAGCGGTACTCTCGCCCCAGGAGGCTTCCGTGCTGATCAACCTCACCAGCGGCAAGGCCATCACCAGGCTGCCGTTCGCCGCAGACTTCCGAGCAGCGATGGCGCGGCTCACAGCCGCCGAAGTCCAGGCGATGAAAGACGAACTGAACAGGAAGATCAGCGGAGACGAGATTCACACCGCGGGGTGGATGCCGGGCTCCGATTGGAGAGGCACCCCGTTCCAGCCGCTGTACGAGAAGGGGGCGAAAGGGAACTACGACGTCGCCGCGAAGATGTTCGGCCTCCTCGTCTGGCAGGCGTTCATGGACCACCCGGAGCGGTGGGGCTCTGGTCGCTATGAGAAGGACGGCCGGGACATCGGAAGTCGGACGTACTTCAGGCTCAAGTAGCTGCCGTGGGCCGTCAGGAGTGGGAGTCGCTGGACGTCCAGACCTTCGGGCTTCCGGCGTGCCTTTTCCTCCCGATCGCGGCGGCCTCGGTCGAGGCGATCGAGCAGTACGTCGGCGCTGTCCTTCAGCGGCTCGTTCATGGAGGACGCGTCAACGCGCTCCTTGTTCGAGCCGATCGACCCAGTTTGACCGCGACGGTTCCGCTCTGGAGCGAGCCCCGCGCAGCCGAGCACGTCCGTCGGCTGCACCCAGGACACCAGGTCTGGGTCCATGTGGACTATTCCGGCTACCGCAGGGCGTGGACCCGCCTGGGAATGGAGACCCTCGACTCGGAGACGTTCCTGGATCACATTCAGAACCGAGAGGCCGTCCGGCTCAGCGGTTCCACCCACCCGTATCTGCGGCTGTGCCCGGTGTCGCGACAGGTCAACCCGTCGTATTCGCGGGGGAGAGGGTCCGAGCTCCGAGATCGGTTGGGTCC
>CAYFOA010000338.1:0-5290 GCA_964344575.1 uncultured Rickettsiales bacterium
GCGACGGCGAGATCGACGAGGCGGAGGACCTCGACGGCGACGGCTACAGCAGCTGCCTGGACTGCGACGACGAGCAGCCGACGATCCACCCCGACGCCGAGGAGATCTGCGACGGGTTCGACAACGACTGCGACGGCGTGATCCCGGACGAGGAGCTGGTCGACGAGGACGGCGACGGCTACCCCGAGTGCGACGACTGCGACGACACGGACCCGCTGGTCGGGCCGGCGGCGCCGGAGACGTGCGGCGACGGCATCGACAGCGACTGCGACGGCAGCGACGGCAGCGACGACACGGACCAGGACGGCGACGGCTGGGACAGCGTGGACTGCGGCGGCCAGGACTGCGACGACACGGACCCGGAGATCCACCCGCTCGCCGACGAGATCTGCGACGACGGCATCGACCAGGACTGCGACGGCGCCGACGGCATCTGCGAGCTCCCCGACCTCGGCTACATCAGCGGCGGCGGCTGCCTCCGCTGTGCGGGCGACGTCGGCGGGACGGGCGCCCCCGACCGCGGCCCGGCGGGCGTCGCGCTGCTGCTGCTGGCGCTGGGCCTACGGCGGAAGCGTCGCCACGCGGAACGGCTCGGCGGCTGACCCGAGGGCGTAGGTCTCGTCGCCCGCGACCACGTCCACGTAGTACTCGACCGCGCCGCCGTACTCGGGGAGCAGGATCAGCTCGGTGGCGAAGCGCATGCCGTCGTCCGAGGTCATCGGCAGCGGGGCGAACTCGCCGCCCACGGGCCGCCAGAAGACCGACGCCCCGAGGTCGCCCGCCTCCGTCATCTGGACCACGATCGACAGCGGCGCGCCGGCCCGCGCGGACGCGACGGGGACGTGGATCGCGGGGCCCGCGCGGTGCATCCGGGGGGGCGCGGTGGCGACCGGCGGGGGAGGGGCCGCGTCCAGCGGATCGGAGGCCCCCACGACGTCCTCGGGGGCGTAGCCGGGGTCGCCGCCGAGGTCCAGCCTCGTCGCCAGCACGACCGCGGTGATCGTGATCCCGATCGCGAGGATCAGCAGCGCCCCCATCGACGCCGCCCGCTTGAGCTGCTTCCGCTTGCGCCGCTCGGCCCGCCGCTCCGGCAGCTCCTTGGTGCCTCCCCGCGTCTCGACGACGGACTGGCTCCCCCGCGGCTCCTTCCAGCCCGGCCCCGGCGGCGCCCGCCTCGGCGCGCCGCGCTCGATCTCCAGCGCCCCCGCCGACTTCAGCCGGTCGCTGAGCTGCCGGTAGGGGAGCTTGATCGTCTCGGGCAGCCCCACCGCGTCCTCGCCCAGCAGGGCGCCGACCAGCGCCCGCGTGTGCGTCCCCGTGGCGGCGTCGGCGGCGAGCCGGTCGAGGTCCGCGCCGACCTCGCGCGCCGTCTGGTAGCGCTCCGCGGGGTGGGGCCGGAGCAGCCGTCCCACGATCGGGACGAGCGCCGGCATCTGCGCCTGGAGCGCGGCCATCGCCTCCTCGCACTCGACGTTCAGGACCTTCATCAGCGTGTTCGGGATCGACGACCCCTCGAACGCCCGCAGCCCGGTGACGAGCTCGATGGTGATCGTCCCCAGCGCGAACAGGTCCGACCGGGAGTCCAGCGTCGAGCCCCCGATCTGCTCGGGGCTCATGTACAGCGGCGACCCCTTGGTCTCGTCCGCGTCGGTCGTCTGGTAGAGGTTGGTGGTCGACTTGGCGAGGCCGAAGTCGGCGATCTTCACCACCCCGGAGCGGTCGAGGAAGATGTTCTGCGGCTTGAGGTCGCGGTGGACGAGGCGCATGGGCGCGCCGGCCTCGTCGGTGGCCTCGTGGGCGTAGGCGAGGCCGTGGGCGACCTGGCGGAGGATGTCGACGATGGCGGCGGGGGGGAGGTGCTCGCCGGCCTCGAGGAGGCGCCAGAGGACGTCGTCGAGGAGCCACCCGCGGACGTACTCCATGGCGAGGAAGAAGGTCCCCTCGTGGACGTCGCAGCCGTAGATCTCGACGATGTTGGGGTGCCGGAGCTGGCCGCCGAGGCGGGCCTCGTTGACGAGGGCCTCGATCTCCTTCCGGTCGCGCGGCTTGGCGGCGGTCCGGAGGCGCTTGAGCGCGACCTCCTTGGAGAACCCCATGGGCCCGGACTGGCGGGCCCGGAAGACCTGCGCCATGGCCCCCTCGCCGATGAGCTCGACGAGCTGGTACCGACCCCAGGGGATCGGCCGCTCTTCGCTGGGCAGCGTCGGGTCCGTCACGTCCTCCCGATCCTATAGACTCCGCGACCGTGGCACAGGTAGCCATCGTGTGGGGTCTGCAGGCGCTCGCGCTGACGGCGGTCATCGTGGGGCTCCGCATCGACGACCCGTGGTGGTTCATCGGGTTCCTCCTGGCGGGGCTCGCGGTGTTCTTCGGCGCCCGCTGGCAGCTCCGCCGGACGGGGCACGCGGCGGCGGTCCGGGAGGCGTTCGCGGCGCACCCGAGGATGGCGACGATCGGCCTGATGGTGGCGCTGCTGGCGTTCCCCGCGATCTTCAGCGTCGGGTTCCGCAACCCCCACTGGATCTACGTGGGGACGCTGGCGGGCATCTACGTGTGCCTGGCGCTGGGGCTGAACATCGTGGTCGGCCTCGCGGGCCTGCTGGACCTCGGGTACGTGGCGTTCTACGCGATCGGGGCGTACAGCTCGGCGCTGATCTCGGTGAAGTTCCCGGAGTACTGGTGGGCGCTGTGGGCGTGGATCCCGTGCTCGGTGGTGCTCGCGGGGGGGATGGGGGTGCTGCTGGGGGCGCCGACGCTGCGGCTGCGGGGGGACTACCTGGCGATCGTGACGCTGGGGTTCGGGGAGATCGTCCGGATCGTGCTGAACAACTGGGACAGCCTGACGAACGGGCCGAAGGGGCTGATCGTCCCGCCGCCGAAGGTGTTCGACTACTCGCTGAACCAGGGCATCCCGGCGCTGAACCGGGCCCTCGGCTTCAACGCCTGGGGCAAGGAGGTCAACTACTACTTGATCACGGTGGCGTACGCGATCCTGATCGCGGTGGTCGCCCGCCGCCTTGACCTGAGCCGGACGGGACGCGCGTGGCGTGCGATCCGGGAGGACGAGCTGGCGGCCCAGGCGATGGGCATCGACACGACGCGGACGAAGCTCCTGGCGTTCGGGATCGGCGCGAGCTTCGCGGGCATCGCGGGCCTCCTGTTCGCCCACATGCAGGGGTTCATCGACCCGATGTCGTTCATCTTCATGGAGAGCGCGATCATCCTCTGCATGGTCGTGCTCGGCGGCATGGGGAGCATCCCCGGCGTCATCCTCGGCGCGATCATCCTCGCCGTGCTCCCCGAGAAGCTCCGCACCTTCAGCGACTACCGGATGCTCCTCTTCGGCGTGGCCCTCGTCGCGATGATGGTGCTGAGGCCGGAGGGGTTGCTGCCGCCGGCGCGGGCGCTGGAGGCGAAGGCCGCCAAGGCGCGGACCTAGCCAGTGCCCATCTCGAAACCAAATAGCTTCGTAATTATAGGCAGTTAGACGATCGCGGGTCCGCGAGAACGAGAGCGAGAAACGAGAACGAGTCCGCCGAGACCGAGGTCGAGCCCGAGCTGCGAGAAGGCGGGCCGAGCCTGCGACGAGGACGTCGCCCCGATGACGAGGCCGCCCCTCGACTGGGGGCGGCAGTCTGTCCCTCACACTCTGTCCGAATGGGTCCGCCTCGCCGATCGGTCTCGGGCAATCTGCGTGGGCCGGTCGGCCGCGTTGGTCAGTAGCCGGAGCGTGTCACTTCTGAATCGAAGTTCATGTATCTGCCCCCTCCAACCTCATCCATGCTCTCGGCAACCTCGTCCTCCGTAAGATAGACCGATGCGGCGTTGGACCACCTTCGCCCGGCATCGTCTCTGCAGGACAGTTCCATCTCAAAGGAGAGCGGCGCGGGGAACGAATCCAGGGCGATGTGAAGCGCAAAAGACCAGCTCTCAAGTTCCTCGGAGTTGACAGTGCCTTCCCCAGTCCAGTTTGGTGTCGTGTACTCGAGCGGTGCGTCATCGAGATCACAGTCGATCATGACGCTTGCGAGAGGAGGTGGGTCGCCCGTCGGTGCCGCCCGAGTGGTCCAGCAAACAGCGCCGTCGTCGTTGAATCCGAGGCTGAGACAGGTGCCCTCGTATGGATCTGGAGGTGGCGAACAGGCTGCTTGCACGAGGATTGCTGCCAGCAAGAGGCACCTCAGCACCAAAGCGAAGCGCAGCCCACCAGTGCCGCCCCTCAACAGCTTGTCGTCCAGCTGTACCCGCGAAAGGCCCCGACCTGGCAGGTGTTGTCGTCACGCCCCCAGGAACCGTAGTTCGGATGGCGGCGGAAGATCCCGCGATTGTTCGCGCCGGAGCAGAGGCACCCCAACATCATGAGACGATCTCGCGGGCGGGAGTTGTGCCGCATCATGGTCTCCCACCACGCCGCGCCGGTCGTGAGCGCGTAATGACGGGACTTGTCGTCGTGTGCCGGAGGGAACTGGTAGGTCTTGATATCCGTAGCCACAGTGCGGTGCGACGGCCCCGCAAACCACTCGCCGGATCCGCCGGTCAGCGAGCCGAACGCCGCGTTCGCAATCGTATGCCCGCTTTCGTGGAGGAGAAGTTCGACAACTCGGAGGAAGTAATCGCCGAAGTCCCAGAGCTTCCTCGCGAAGTTGCTCGCCGTGAATCCGTCGCTACCCGCCGAGAAGTAATACCGCGCAGCAGCGGCTCTCAGGTCGTTGAGTTCACTGACAGACTCCGTGAAGGGATTCCAATTGTCGTATCCCATGGTCACGCCGTTGCTCGCCATCGGCTCGCCCCGACCCTGAGCATCGTTCAAGTTCAGGTGCCCCTGCAGAAAGACGAAGAACGAGCGGCCCTGGGCCTCGACGTTGTTGTTCGGGTCGAACCACCTACGCCACTCGGAGATGAGTGAATCGCCCTCCAGGAGGAATTCGAAGGTCCGTCCGAAGGTGCTCTCCCAGTCGCGCCAACGCCAGAGGCTGGCCTCCAGGACACGCCAAGCCAGGCCGATGACCTCTGCCGCGGTCGTAGACGGCCGGAAGTTGGGGACAGGGTCGTGGAACTCGGAGGGTGAGCCCTTGAGTACGAACCCATTTCGGTTGATTCGGTACCAAGTGGTCTTCGCGGCGCCCGTGTAGGGCTGAGGAGGAACAGGTAGTTGATCTGGAGCTGGTCCACCTGCGCGCGCCGGCCAACCTTCGACTACGTAGCGATTCCCATCTTGGTCTCCGTCAAACGGGTAGGGTGCGGATCCGCTGATGCGACGGGTCATTCGGGCCACGTAGCGGCAACGGCC
>CAYFOA010000339.1:0-5134 GCA_964344575.1 uncultured Rickettsiales bacterium
GACGTCACCGCCCTCGACGCCCCGCGCGGCCGCCAGCTCCGTGAACCGTCCTACCGCCGCGGCGTCGATGTCCTCCAAGGTGGCGCCCTCGGCGGCGCGGCGCTCCCAGCCCGAGGACTCCCGGAGGCGTTCGAGGAGCCGACGCTCGTACTCGTCGCGGGTCATCCGGACCGTCGCCGGCCCGGGCCGGTGGAACGCCCTGCCGAACGCGAGGTGGGGACCGTCGCCCGGAGGCACCGAGATTCGCAGCAGGCGGACCCCGTCGACCACGGGCTGGTCGATGGACACGTAGAGACGTGGATCCGTGTTGTCGAGGATGCGTTGGATCAGCTGCTCGACGGCCCCGTCGCCGAGGTTCACGCCGATCTTCCGCCCGGTCGGATCGACACCGACGAGGATCTCGCCGCCCCCGATCGTGGCCATCGCGGCGACCGTCTCGACGATCTTCCGCGAGTCCGACAGGCTCTTCTTGAATTCGAGCTCTGCCGCCTCACCGTTCGCAATGCGAGTCACCAGGTCGACCACGACGGAAGCCTATCGTATTTCGCGAAATTTCGAGAAATTTCTGGAAATCGGCCAGATCCCTGCGCGGTCGAGTCTGTAGTACCTTCGGGGGGCATGCTGCGACTCGCCCGCGCACTGCTGGTCGCCGCCCTGCTCGTGCCCGCTGCCGCCTCCGCCGAGACTCCGCTGCTCGTCCTGTACGAGCCCGGCGAGGACGACGACGCCGCCGTCAAGCGCGTCCGCACGCAGCTTCGCCTCCAGATGGGGCGGTTCGCCGTCAAGCTCGCCGAGTTCCGGCCCGTCGGGACCGTGCTCGACGACGACCTCCTGTACGTCATCGGCCCCGTCGGCCTGCGCCCCTGCTCGCGGGAGGGGTCGCTCCCCGCGGCCGCCTTCGACGGCCTCGTCGGCGACAGCGCGGGGAGCCTCGCGTACCTCGAGTTCGACGAGGCCACCGCGACCCTCGACGAGGCCGGCGCCGCCCTGCCCTGCCTCCGCGACCCCGTCGACCCCCGGACCCTCAGCCGCTACCACCTCCTCCGCGGCGTCTCCGCCTTCTACGCGGAGGGGCCGGACGCCGCGCGCGACGAGTTCCGCCGGGGGCTGCTCGTCTCCCCGTTCCTGCAGTGGAACCCCGACTACCCGCCCGACGCCGCCGAGGCGTTCCGGGCCGCCGTCGGCGACGCGCTCCGGACCGACCGCGGGATGATGATGCTGTCGCCCGGCGTGTTCGGGACGGGGACCCTCTGGATCGACGGCGTCGAGGTCGACGAGCGGCTCCGCACCCGGGACCTCTTCACCGGCGCGCACCTCCTCCAGTGGCGGCCGGACGACGGCGACGGCTGGCTCACGTTCGAGGGACGCATCGACAGCGACGCGACCTCCGCGCTGGCCCACCGGGACGATCTGCTGAACGCCCTGGTCCGCCGGCGCGGTGAGCCGCTGCACCTCGAGTGGCTGGACGGGCGGCTGGCCACCACCGAGCACGAGGAGGTCCTGGTCGCCGACGCGGACGATCGCCTCGTGCTCTTCCACCGCTTCACCCCGGACACGGCGGCGTGGGTGGACGCGGACGTCACCGAGCAGGAGCTGCTGATGGCGAGGGGGCGGCGGCTGCGCGGCGCCGGCATCGCCGTCGGCGTCGGCGGGGCCGCCGTGGGGCTCCTCAGCGCGGGCATGTTCGCCGCCGCGGGGGCGCTCCTGAGGAACGCCTTCGACATCGGCCTCAGCGTCGGCCTCGGCGCGTTCAGCCTGTTCGTCGTCTCCACGGTGAGCCTCACCGCCGGCGCGTTCGTCTTCGCCGGCGGCGACCAGATGGCGCGAGGACGGAACCGGGCCGAGTTCAAGCGCTACCGGGCCCGGGTCCGGGGCAAGAAACCGCTCACGTCGGACCCCCCTGAGGTGTCCGACTAGATGGTGGACGCGATCGCGCGGGGAGCGGTGCTCGACCGCTACCGGCTCGAGCAGCGGCTCGGGGCCGGGGCGTTCGGCGAGGTCTGGCTGGCGAGCGAGACGGGGGGCGTCGGGGGGTTCGAGCGGAAGGTCGCCGTCAAGCTGATCACGGCCGTCTCCGACCCGAAGAAGGTCGCGGCGCTCCTCCACGAGGCGAAGATCTGCAGCGCCGTGCAGCATCCCCACGTCGTCGGCGTCGAGGGGGTCGTGCAGACGGACGACGCCCACTTCATCGTCATGGAGTACGTCGAGGGGGAGGACGTCGCGCGCATCTTCCGGGACCTCGCGCGGCGCTCGCTCCGGTTCCCCAGATCGGTGGTCGTCGACATCGGCATCGCGGTCTGCGAGGCGCTCCACGCGGCGTGGACGGCGGTCGACGAGGACGGCGAGCCGCTGAAGATCGTCCACCGCGACCTCAAGCCCCACAACGTCCTCCTCAGCGACCGGGGCGAGGTGAAGGTGGCGGACTTCGGCATCGCGAAGGCGGCGCCCGACGTGACGATGACGGCGACGGGGGTGCTCAAGGGGACGCCGACGTACGGGCCGCCGGAGCTGTGGATGGGGTCGCGCGACTTCAAGCCCGCGACGGACCTCTTCGGGGTGGGCGTCATGCTCTGGGAGCTGGCGACGGGGCGGCGGTTCTACGGGACGTCGAAGATCTCCGAAGTCCTCGACATCATGGCCGGACGGACGCCCGACGAGGAGCAGGCCGCGGTGGCGGAGACGTTCCCCGAGCTGGCGGAGATGATGCCCGCGCTGCTCGACCGGGACCCCGACACGCGGGTCAACGACGCGGCCGCGGTGGCGCGCCGGCTGCTCGAGATCAAGGCCGCGCAGGGCGCGCCGGGGGGCGTGGCGGAGTTCCTCGCGCTCGTCCGCGGGGCCCGCGTGCAGCGAACCGGGTCGACGGTCTACGAGCCCAAGGTCCGGCTCACGGGGGACCTGAAGGACTGGGAGCCGCTCCTGGAGGCGGCGCGGAAGGGGGCGCCGCTGGTCCACGACACCGTCCGGGGGCGGCGGTCGCGGCCGGGGGCGCCGGCGCCGATCGCATCCCCCGACGCGGAGACCACCTCGCACGGCAAGGTGTCGCTGTCGTCGGGCGCGCTGGTCCCCTGGCTCGCGGCCGGCCTCGCCGTCATGGTGTTGATCGTGCTCCTCAAGGCGAAGGGCCTGATCTGATGGCGGCGACCACCGACGCGGTCAAGTTCGGCAAGTACGTGCTGCTGAGCAAGCTCGGCGAAGGGGGCATGGGGCGCGTCGACCGGGCGGTCCTCGCGGGGCCGATGGGGTTCCACAAGGAGGTCGCGATCAAGCGCATCAAGACCGACTCGCCGGGGAGCCGGCGGGCGGGGAGCGCGCTGATCAACGAGGCGCGCCTCGGAGGGCAGCTGAAGCACCCGAACATCGTCGAGGTCTACGAGCTGGGCGAGATGGACGACGGGATGTTCATCTCGATGGAGTTCGTCAACGGCGTCACCCTCGACCGGGTGCTGTCGGCGTGCTGGGTGAGGGAGATCAAGCTGCCGCTGCCGGTGGTGTTCGACGTGATGGAGCAGGTCTGCGCGGCGTTGAGCTACGCGCACACGGCGAAGGACACGGGGGGCCGGGACCTGAAGGTCGTCCACCGGGACCTCAAGCCGGGGAACGTCATCGTGGCGCGGAACGGCACCTGCAAGGTGATGGACTTCGGCATCGCGAAGACGACGGCGAACCTGTTCGTGACGATGACGACGGGGGTGGCGAAGGGGACGCCGCTGTACATGTCGCCCGAGCAGATCGAGGGGGCCAAGGACCTGGACTCGCGGTCGGACATCTTCGCGCTGGGGGCGCTGCTGTACGAGCTCGCGACGGGGGACCGGCTGTTCGAGGCGGAGGGCGTCGCGAACATGTTCTGGCGGGTGCTGAAGTGCGACGTGGACGAGCAGATGGCGGCGCTCGACGAGCTCCTCCCGGGGCTCGGCGGGGCGGCCCGGGGGTGCCTCCAGGTGGAGCGGGATTCGCGGTACGGGGACGCTGCGGAGCTGGCTGCGGGGCTGCGGGAGCTGCGGCCCCCGGGGTGGGGCGAGCAGCCGACGACGAAGCAGTTCGCGGCGGCCCTGATCGGGGCCACGGCGGAGCACGATCCGACGCTGGGGGACGAGGACGCATCGACGGACGCGCTGCTGGCGAAGTTCGACTCGATGCCGGAGGACAGCCGGTGGCCGGCGGTGGCCGACGGGCTGCGGAAGGAGGTCCCGCCGGCGGAGGACCCGCTGCTGACCTCGCTGCAGCCGGTCTACAACGACAGCCAGCTGGAGACGCTGGTCAACCGCGCCATGACGGGGCCGGTGCCGGGGGACGTGTCGCCCGCGGTGGCGCCGCCGGCGGTGACGACGGGGGGGCCGTCGACGGCGCGGGCGGTGGGGATGACGGTGCTGGTGCTGGCGCTGATCGCGATCGCGGTGGTCGCGCTGCTGCCCCAGGCGGCGCCCCCGGAGGCGGTCGCGCCCGCGCCGCCGCCGCCGGAGCCCGCCCCGGTCGACGTCGCCGAGAACGAGAACGAGAACGAGGGCGAGAACGAGAACGAGAACGAGAACGAGAACGAGAACGAAGACGAGAACGTGAACGAGAACGAGAACGAGAACGAAGACGAGCTCGATAACGAGGCCGCCGCCCAGCCCGAGCATGAGCCCGGAGCCGTCGCCGAGGTCACGCCCGCCCCGGCGCCCCGCCCTGCCCCCGTGGTCCGTCCGCCCGCAAACGAGAACGAGAACGAGGGCGAGAACGAGAACGTGAACGAGAACGAGAGCGAGAACGAGGAAACGCCGCCGGCACGCCTCATCTCCGTCCGGCTCAACACCATCCCCTGGGCCACCCTCTCCATCGGCGGCAAGACCCCCCTCCTCGGCAAGGAGCTCGCCGTGGGCACCACCATCGTCGCGACGTCCAGCGAAGACGCCTCGACTCACACCTTCGTCGTGGACGACTCCTGGGAGGGGAAGGTGATGTGCTGGGACTTCAGGGCCGACGCCGCCTGCACGCGCTGACCAGCAGCAGCGCCAGCCCCCCGGCTCCCTCACCGCCCGCGAGCGACCCCGTGCAGCCGCAGCCGCCGAAGCGGGACCCGTCGTCGTCGTCGTCTCCCGTCGCGTCGTCGTCGTCGCCCGTCGCGTCGTCGTCGTCGCCGCCCGACGCGTCG